>JBILXT010000099.1:0-19973 GCA_044378235.1 Planctomycetaceae bacterium | reverse complement strand
GCCCGCACAGCCAATCTGGGGGATCTGCAATCGCGTCTGGGTCGTCGCATTCAGGACAAAGATGATGACAGCGTCAAACGCATTATTGCTCTCGCGGAATTTCGTGAATCACAGAACCTTCGGCTGCTCGATCATCCCTATCTGACTGTGGAGTTCGTGAAATCGGCTGAACAGAAAGCTCAGGATGTGGAGGTTCTGGAGAAGCTGACAATGAACGAGGATACGGTCCAGAGAATTCGCAAAGAATTGGCTGAAGGAGACACCGACGTTCGAAAAGTGGTCAAATTGCCAATCTATCAGGATCCAGTAGCCCAACTGCAGGACAAAAACTCTTCATTCTACGCCGGCGAGTGGATTGCGGCGTTGGCTCCGGTTGAAGGGACGGGCTGGTTGGTAATTGTGCAGGAGCGTCGTGATGCTGCTCTGCAACCCGTACAAACGATGGCGGACCGTGCGAGCCGACAGGCATGGCTGGCAGTATTGATCGCTGTTGCGATGATGGCGATCGTCTGGTTCTTCGTTTGGCGTGCGTTTGGCCGAACGAATTCCCCTCGAGTCAGCGCGGCAGAATAAACGCGGAGGTCATGTAGAGGCGACGCGAAAACGAAGGCAGAATCGCGTCGATGCTTTGCGGAGCGCAAAAAAAATCCCGGAAGCAGCGAATCCCAGGGGGGGCGGAGGACTCTAGCTGCTTCCGGGGGCGATTGGTTGTCTTTGTCACTTCCTCGCGGTCAGTTGTTGACCACTCAGTCGCAACGAGGCGGACAGTATGACGATTGCCAAAACGGGTCAATACGTTTTCGTTCGCCGTCTGAAACGAAACCTGGGTATTGTCCGGAATAGTTCCCAAAGCAGAAATAGTTCGGCAAAAACTGCTTCAAGGAACTCCGGTGCCATTAAAGCAAGGTGTTTTGGCTAAATGCGTAGTTTTCCAACCGCTCATGCGGCTGCGAAAAAAAACAGACTACTGCTCCGTCAAGATAAAGAATTCGGGTTGGTGGTAGTGGATCTTGCTAAAGATCCCTTGGCTGCAGGACCTTTAGCAAGGTCCACTACCCGAGATTCAAATCTTGACAAGGCACTACATCGCCGCAATTGCAAAAAAGAGAGAGCTGGGAGCCGGGATCGCTTGGTCAGGGCTCCACACCAGGTTTTTACGGCAGACCAGACACTTGCCTGCAAAACACCCAGCGTTTCATCGAGTCCGCACTGCGGCCTATGCCCCGGCCATAATGGTTGCAATCAGTCGCTCACGAACCTGTTTCGGATCTGCGCCACCAACCTGTTTCATAATCATGCCGATCAATGGCCCGATGGCGTTTTGCTTGCCGGCTCGGAAATCGCTGGCGGCTTCCGGCTTTGACGCCAGAGCGGCTGCGATCGCAGCATCCATCGCCCCGGTATCGCGAACAATTTCCAGCTTGCGTTCCATGATCAGTCGATCGACGTCGGCTGGTGCGATGGCCTTTTCTTCTGCCGCATCAGATCGCAGGGCTGCATAGACTTCGCGAGCACTCTTCGTGGTGATGCGTTCCGTCTGAATGCACTTCAGCAGAGTCCCCAGGATCTCGGCTGTGACCGCGAATCCCTCGATCGTCACTCCGTCCGCATTGAGATCGCGCAGGATGTCCTGAGTCACCCAGTTGGCGGCCAGCTTTCCGTCGCCGCACAACTGACTGACCTGTTCAAACCATGCGGTCAGAGAAGGGCCTTGGGACAGAATGACGTTAGTGTCGTACTCCGTGAGTCCCAGGACATTGCGGAAGCGTTCGCGTCGAGCTGCTGGAGTCTCTGGCAACGATCGACGAATCTCTTCGATCTGCTCGACCGTAGTCGTCACCGGCAAGAGATCCGGATCCGGAAAGTAGCGATAGTCCGAGGACTCTTCTTTCTCGCGCTGCGTGAAAGTTTCGTTGCGGTCCGCATCCCATCCGCGAGTCTGCTTTGGGACTTCGCCAATCTTCTGACCTGTCTTCTGCCACTGTTTCCACTGTCGGCGAGTCTCATACTCGACGGCCAGTTCCACATTGCGGAAGCTGTTCATGTTCTTCAGTTCGACGATGGGCGTGGCCGTACGACTGCCGTCCGCGTTGTGGACATGAAGATTTACGTTCGCGTCGCATCGCAGGCTGCCTTCCTGCATGTTGCAGTCCGAAACGCCAATAAACAGCAACAGGGATCGCAGATCTTCCAGATATCGGCGAGCTTCCGAGGCGGATCGGAGGTCCGGTTCGCTGACAATTTCCAGCAGCGGCGTGCCGGTTCGATTCAGGTCAACGCGGCTATCTGCTCCTCGACCGGATTCGTCGTGAACATTCTTGCCGGCATCTTCTTCCAGATGGGCGCGAGTAATTCGGATGCGGCGAGGTGGCTCGGCGGGATCGTCAGCGGCGATATCCAGCCAGCCTTTGGAACTGAACGGCAGGTCGTACTGGCTGATCTGATAGGCTTTGGGCAGGTCCGGATAATAATACTGCTTGCGATCCCAGCGGGTGTATCGAGCGATCTCGCAGTTCAAAGCCAGCGCCGTCTGGACGGACAGATCAAAGGCTTTGCGATTCATTACCGGCAGAGATCCCGGCAACCCCAGACAGACCGGACAAGTCTGAGTATTGGGGTCATCGGGCCGAAATGCCGTGGAGCAGCCGCAGAACAGCTTGGATTCGGTACGAAGCTGGACGTGAACTTCAAGTCCGATAACAACGGTATATTCAGGGGTGGCCATAGTGACGGATCAGATTGCCTGGGCTGGTAAAGTTTCGTTCGCGGAAGTGTAATGCTGCCCGGACTTTTGTCACAATCTTGCGACGCCCGCAAACCAAGTGTTTTCGTCGACTTCCCTGTGTTGGACTTTCTCACACGGAATTCTGTTTACCGCCCAGCCTTAGGCTCCAGCCAGCACAAAAGCCGGCGCCTTCGGCTGGGCGGTAAACGACGAAATCAACAGACCACTTGCGACGCCCGTTCGAGACAATCACCTTCTGCTTTCCGGAGACCCGGCGATGAGTTTCAAAACAAGAATTCGATCATGCAACCTGGCGATCTGGTTTGTCGGTGCATTGACGGTTCTGGCTTTGTCCGGCGGTGCCAGTTCCGCGGCCGAGTTCCCCGATGTCATCCTGCACGACGGAAAGATCGTAACCGTCAATTCCGGCTTTGAGATCGCTCAGGCGATTGCTTTGAAAGGCGAACGAATTCAGGCTGTCGGCACCAATGACAGTATTCTGAAGCTGGCTGGTCCCGACACAAAAAGGATCTCGCTGGGTGGCAAGACAGTTCTGCCGGGACTGATCGATTCTCATGTTCACGCGACAGGAGCCGCCGTCTACGAATTTGACCATGAGATCCCGCCTCTGGAAACAATCGACGACGTGCTGAAGTATGTTCAGAAGCGAGCCGAGATCCTGGAAGACGGCCAATGGATCATCATGAACCAGGTCTTTATCACTCGCCTTCGCGACCAGCGGTTTCCGAACCGCCAGGAGCTGGACTCGGTCGCACCGAACAATCCGGTTTACTTTCGCACCGGACCTGACGCCGCTTTGAACTCCATGGCGTTGAAGCTGAATGGCATCGACAAGGATTTCAAGATCACGGACGGGCTGCCAGGAAAGATTGAGATGGATCCGACGACCGGTGAACCAACCGGTGTCATCCGTGCGGCCGGGCGATTTATCAAGACAGAGTCCTCAGAGAAATCACCGAGCCAGGAAGAACGAATGGCTCAGCTCGAGAAGCTTCTGCAGGACTACAACTCCGTCGGCATCACCAGCATCGTACAACGCAGTGCGGGTGAGTCCGATGTGACGATGTTCCAGACATTAAAGGATCAGGGCAAACTCACTTGTCGCACTTTTCTGTGCTGGGGTGTAAGTCCTGATGGCGAATGGTCTAAAGTGGCCGAGCAGATCCAGAAGGCGGCCGATCATCCAGCGCATGCTTATGACAATCTGCTGTGGCTGCGAGGCGTCAAGGTGTTTCTGGACGGTGGCATGTTGACCGGCAGCGCGTGGATGCAGAAGCCCTGGGGTGTCAGTTCGATCTATTCGATTACCGATCCGGAATATCGCGGCGTGCTGAATATCCAGCCCGAACGAATGTATGAAGTTGCGAAGTATTGTCTGGAGCGTGACCTGCAGATTACTGCTCATTCTGTCGGCGATGGTGCGGTGAAGGCGTTGGTGGAGACTTACGAGCGAGTCAACAACGACTTCCCAGTGCGAGACAAACGCCCGTGTATTACTCATTGCAATTTTATGAGCGAAGAATCCATCCTGAAGATGAAAGCTCTGGGAATCGTCGCCGATATTCAGCCGATCTGGTTGCATCTGGATGGACGAACTTTGCTGAAGCAATTCGGCGAAGAACGAACCAGCTTTTTCCAGCCGTATAAAACGCTCTTTGAACAGGGCGTTGTCGTTGGAGGTGGCTCGGATCACATGCAGCGTATTGGCAGTCTGCGTTCGGTGAATCCTTACAATCCATTTCTGGGACTCTGGACCACACTGACTCGCCAGCCGCGATGGAGCGATGCGCCACTGCATCCCGAACAGATTATTACTCGCGAGCAGGCCCTAAAATTTTACACGATCAACAACGCGTGGCTGACGTTTGAGGAAAAAGAAAAAGGCTCGCTCGAGCCCGGCAAACTAGCCGACCTGATCGTTATCGATCGCGATATCCTGACTTGCCCTGTGGACGAAGTGAAGGGAATCACGGTCGAGCAGACTTGGCTCGGCGGCAAAGTCGTCTATGAGAAAAAGTAGCCGTCTCGCGCCGCAGTTGAGGCCGGGAGCATAGGTAACAGTCGTTCGGGAACATAGGTAACAGTCGTTCGGGAACATAGGTAACAGTCGTTCGGGAACATAGGTAACAGTCGTTCGGGAACAGGGTTAACAGGTTCAGAGGGAACGAAATGAGACGTAAACATAGTAAGGCCCCGGCGAAACTGCAGACAGTGTAAGGAATGCGGCCTCTCCCGGTTCGGCGACCATTAGACGCGAGACCTGGCGGCCGGTGGCCATCCCTCTCAAGCTCCCTGTGTTCGTCTCACAATCTTCACCGTCTATCCTCACCGTCTATCAGGTTTGAGCAATCAGGTTTGGACGGCTGCGTTCTTCGGACGAGCGGAAACCGGCGATCACCGGGGGTCCCTTCTGATCAATCCGGCAGAATGGTCTGACATTCGTATTCGTTCGCAACAACACCCCGTTCACGCTTGATACGTAAGAAAATTGCGAACGGAAGAAAACTCGAAGTCGTTGCTGAAATCAGTGCCTCTGCCTCATTGAAGCGAAAACAAGGTGTTCACTGGCGAGTTGAAGACGTGGCCTCTACAACTTGTCCGCTAGCCGATGATCCAGCCGCCATCGCGACTTATCGCGCAAGGCGAATCACGAAAACTGCAGCTGGAGAATCCAGGGGAACCAACTTTCGACGGGCGGTTTTTCCGCTCTGCCAAACTGATATCTGTGACCGGAGAAGAGCGATGATTTCCTGGCCTCAGCAACTGTTTATCAACAACGAATGGACCAGCAGTTCTAGCGGTCGCACATGGTCTGTGACCAATCCTGCGAACGGAAAACTGCTGACGGAAGTCGCCCTGGCCGATGCGTCGGATGTGGATCGCGCGGTCCAGGCGGCTCGCAATGCCTTTGATCATGGCGAGTGGCCTCGGATGGATCCCCTTCTGCGAGGTCGATTGCTGTACAAGCTGGCCGAGAAGATTCGGGAGAATATTGAAGACCTGGCCATGACCGATACGCTCAATGTCGGCAAGCCAATCCGTGATACTCGAGGATTCGACATTCCCTGTTCAGCCGATCTGTTTGAAAGCTATGCCGGTCTGCCAGATAAGATCGCCGGCAAGTGTTTCGGAACTCTGCCCGACAATATGACGCTGCAGATTCGCGAGCCTCTCGGAGTCATCGCTGCGATTGTGCCCTGGAATTTCCCTCTCACCAACGCCGCCATCAAACTGGCTCCGTTGCTGGCCTGTGGGAATACGGTCGTATTGAAGCCGTCGGAGGTTTCTCCGTTGTCGGCCTTGATGTTGGCGAAACTCGCTCAGGAAGTCGGGTTTCCTCCGGGCGTCATCAACGTCATTCACGGTACCGGCGCGGAAGCCGGCGCGGCGCTGGTGGGGCATCGCGGAGTCGACAAGATTACGTTCACGGGACGCCATCAGACCGGCGCTCAGATGCTGGAAGCTGCCAAGACCGGCATGAAAGGCGTCATGCTGGAACTGGGCGGGAAGACTCCCAGTATCGTGTTCCCCGACGCGCCGATTGAGAATGTTGTCAACGGTGTGATTACGGGCATCTTTTATAATCTCGGGCAGGTTTGCGTGGCGGGTTCTCGCCTGCTGGTTCATGAAAGCCAGCACGACGACATGATGGAACGCATCATCGCCAAGGTGAAGACTCTTCGTCAGGGCGATCCGACCGATCCCAATATTCAGCTTGGATGTCTGGCGACGCCGGTCCATTGTGAAACGGTTCGTCGGAGTGTAGCGAAAGCGGAGCAGGAGGGGGCTCGTTGTGTACTGACCGGGAAACGTCCGACGGATGCCAGCGATTGCTTTTATCCTCCGACGGTGTTTGATCATGTGACGCCGGGCATGACGGTGGCTCGCGAAGAAGTCTTCGGGCCGGTACTGAGCGTCATGACGTATCGTGACGAAGCAGAAGCAATTCGCATCGCGAATGATTGCGAATTTGGCCTGATGGCCAATATCTGGACCACCGACGGTGCGCGGGCTCTGCGAGTTGCTCGACAGGTTAAAGCCGGACGAATCACCATCAACGGCGGCGGTGCGTTGCGAGCGAATGTGCCGGTCTATGGTTACAAGCTGAGCGGCATCGGGGCCGAGCTGGGTTTTGATGAAGCCGTGCATGAGTACTGTGCTTCGAAGGCCGTTCTGTATTCCTTTTCCACGGAGAAATCACCATGGCCGGAGTAGCCAGTTTGCAGTCAGCGGGAACTGTTTCGCAGGATCCTCGAATTGGACAGGCGATTGAGGATCTGGATACGCCGACGCTGTTGCTTGATCGAGCCGCCAGTGATCGCAATCTTGCTCGGATGGCACAGTTCTTTGCGGATCGAAAGTCAAAACTTCGGCCGCATTTCAAGAACCATAAATGCGTGACGCTGGCCAAACGTCAGTTGGCGGCTGGAAATGCGGTCGGCATTACCTGCGCGAAGCTTGGAGAAGCCGAGATTCTGGCGGCCCATGGTGTCACAAATCTCTTGATTGCAAATCAGGTTGTGGGCGCAGTCAAGGTTCGACGACTGGCGGAGCTGGCTCGCAAGGCGCGAGTGGCCGTGGCGGTCGATCATATCAATCAGGTGGAATCGATTAGTCAGGCGGCCGTTGCTGCGGGTTCCACGGTTCATTTGCTTGTGGAAGTGGATATCGGCATGGGCCGTTGCGGACTTCCTCCTGGCGAGAGCGTTGTCACGCTTGCGAAACAGATTGAAAAATTCCCTGGCGTGAAGCTGGATGGAATTCAGGCGTATGAAGGTCACTTGGTGAATGTGATCGATCGGGATCAACGCCGCGTTCAGTCTCGGGCCGCAATGCAGATGGCGGTGGATACTCGTCGGCTGTTGGAGAAGTCCGGAATTCCGGTGGCATGTCTGAGCGGCTGTTCGAGTGCCACTTATGACAGTACTGGCGCAATGGAGGGAGTCGACGAAATTCAGGCCGGCACCTATGCGACGATGGATCGCCAGTACTATCGTCTGGCGCCGGAGTTTGAAATCGCGATGTCGCTGCTGGTTCGAGTCATCAGTCGACCGACGGCGGACAAGGCGGTTCTGGATGTCGGTGTAAAAGGTGCTGGCGGCGAATTTGGCGTACCCGGGATTAAAGACTATCCCGATGTTGTCGTTCCGTTCTTCCTCGCAGAAGAACACGTGGTTGTTAACAACTCACCGAACTGGTCGATCGGTCAGCCTCTGCATTTGATCCCCAGCCACGCCTGCACAACCTGCAATCTGCATCGTGAGTTTGTGGTTCATGAAGACGGCCGCGTGGTCGACGTCTGGCCGATTGAAGCGTCAGGGTTGTTGCGATAATCGAGACGGCTGGCATCGGACAGGCTTCGCTCGGGCGCCATGCGACTCCTGTGAACGTTTTTGGTTAATCGGTTCACCGGGAAGCGGTTGGAAACGAAAGGGTTCGATGCTGAGTTCCATCCGATGCCGTCAGTGCAGGAGTTCGTTCGATGTCACGCGAAACGACAATGTCCAACGAGATTCTAAAGCTTGATTCTGATGCGAATCCCTACAAAGTTTTTCCAGAATCATCTCCGTTTTCTGAAGCTCAGTCGGCTGCAGCTCGGTCGGGTATGGTGCCGCGTGAAAGGTTGATTTCGATTGCAATCGTCTGGATGGTGGGAACCACGCTCTCCGGTGGTGCTTTCGGGACACTGATTTTCCCCATCATTGGAACAGCAGTGGGTTTTGTGCTTGCGGCGATGACATCGCTTCCCATTTCGCTGATTGTTTTTACGGTGGCAAGATTGATTCCCGGGCCAGCCAGAAAAAGATCGACTGTGCTTTCGCTCGGGGCTCTCAGCGGCGGGCTGTCAGGTTTTTTTGCCGTAATGTTCATTTTCAGCTTTCAGTCCGATCTACTCGGCTACGCTTTGCTTGCCATGTGTCTGGGGGCTGCCGGTAGTTTGTTGGCTACGATGTTGTTCCTGAGATCAGCATCGGAAATTGTGAGAACTCGCTATACTCCTCCGGCGGTCTGGGCCGACCTTGACACGGTCCAGGCTCCGAGCGGCGAATTCAAGTTCTGACTTCGGTCTACTCATTGTGGCATCTCTCTGAGATATTGTTTTTATGAAACCAGGTTTGAGTATTGGGGCCGTTGGCACATTGACATGGATCGTCGACGCTTCGATGGTGATCACGCTCGGAGGAGATTCCCGAGCCACCGTCTTTTCCACTCCCAATATGATTCTGCTGATGGAACGTGCGGGGCGAGAAGCCCTGCGGCCGTTTCTTGAGCCTGGTGAAGAATCCGTCGGTACGGAAGTCAACATTCAGCATGTTGGCGGTGCGGGAATTGGCGCAGCTGTTGTTGGTAAGGCCAAAGTCACACAGATCGATGGCCGTCGAGTCAGCTTTGATATCGAAGCATGGGCCGGCGATCGACTTCTGGGCCGAGGCACTCACACTCGCGCACTGGTGCAGGTGAGTCGGATCATCGAAAATCTTCAGAAGACAACAGAAGATACAGGACGCGCGATGACGCTTCAGGCAAACACAGGCTCGCTGCCGGATTTCAAAACGTTGCTCGTTTCGATTGCAAATCGGATCGCGACGGTCACACTGAATCGACCTCGATCATTGAACGCCGTCAACGTGGAAATGACGGGGGAGCTGGAGCAGCTGGTTTCGTGGCTGTTGGGACATCCGCAGGAGGTTCGAGTTGTCCTGTTGACAGGTGCTGGCGTCGCCTTCTGTGCGGGCGACGATGTCAAGGAACTGAAGTCACTCTCGACCGACACTGCAAGAGCGTTAAGTCTGCGTCAGGCAGAGATGTACCTCGCGTTCGAACGATTGCCTCAGCCGGTCGTGGCTCTGATTAACGGCGATGCATTTGGTGGAGGTTGCGTGGCCGCGTATTCCGCTGACCTGCGGATCGCCACGCATAATGCTCGATTCGCCATGCCTGAAATTCGCCTTGGCTGGCCACCCGGCTACGGGATCGCTCAACTCACAGCACTCGTTGGGAAATCTCGTGCGCTGGAACTGTGCCTGATGGGGGAGCCAATCACTTCCGCGCGAGCACTTGAATGGGGTCTGATCAATGAAGTCGTCTCCGGAGCTGCTTTGTTGAAACGGGGCATACAGCTGGCAGAAAAGCTCCTGCAGATGCCGGCCGCGGCATTGCGAGAAACCAAGCGACTGGTGCATCTGGACGAGGGATCTCAGCCCAAGGTCGCGTATCGAGCGGACACCGAAGCCTATTTGCGCTGCCTGGAATTGCCCGATGCCCAGGAAGGCCTGAACGCGTTTTCCGCCAAACGTCCGGCGAGATTTGAAGGACGATAATCGGCGTTCGTGGTTGGGCTTTTGCGATGGCTTGCGAATGTTGTCGGGGCTCGGCTTCGAAGACATTCATGGACTGACCGTTGCTACGACTTTCACGCAACGAAACCCCACATGATTGCTGGCGGTGCGCACTTCGCCTTTGCCTCGGGTTCCAACCATGTAGCGAGTGCAATACAGATCCGTACACAGAAACGAACCGCCGCGATGGACGCGTTTCTTTTCGGTGGGTTCTGCGGGGTCGAACGGGACATCGGGCCCCTGCGGATTTCTGGCCACTTCGCCGGTCTTTGCGAGTGTTTTGTAATAGTCGTGTCTGTACCAGTCGTGGGTCCATTCCCAGACATTGCCGCCGACGTCATAAAGGCCAAATGGGTTCGGAGCATACTGTTTCACAGGGGCAATTCCCTGAAACCCATCCGCCCCGGTATCCTGACCTTCGATCGGGAATTCTCCCTGATAGATGTTGGCCTGAAATTTTCCGTCTTCCTGCAATTCATTTCCCCATGCATAAAGATCCCCCGAGCGTCCGCCTCGCGCGGCGAACTCCCATTCGGCCTCGGTGGGCAGTCGCTTGCCAGCCCACTTTGCGTAGGCCTCGGCGTCTTCAAACGCAATCTGCACAACCGGGTAATTGTCACGCCCTTCGATCGTGCTCTCAGGGCCCGTCGGATGCCGCCAGTCGGTGCCCCCGATGTAACTCCACCACTGAAAATAGTTGTCGAGAGGAACTGACTCCTGCGTCGGTGTGAATACAGTCGACCCTGCGATCAGATTCTCCGGAGGTGCTGTCGGGAACTCTTCCTGAGTCGGCTTGCGTTCGGCCACGGTGACGTACTTTGTGGCCGCAACGAATTCCGCAAACTGTTTGTTCGTTACTTCGGTCTGATCCATCCAGAATCCATCGACGTAAACTCGATGGATTGGCACGGCGTCTCGAGTGACACCGGGTTGGCTACAGATCGATTCCGCGGAAGAATCACTCCCCATCGAAAATTCACCACCGGGAATCCAGACCATGCCTTCGGGAGACTCTCCACCCGGAGCAGCGTTCGTATTGAGAATCGTCGGTCCGAATCCATTCCTCCCGGCGTTCTCGATGACTTTGGCGGCGAGGGAATCCGGAGTATCGACGGGCGATGGTTCGGGCTTAGAATTCATTGCCAGCAGCAGGAGCCCCAGCGACGCGGCGAGCACGGTTAAACCAGCAAAAATCTGTAATCGAGGCATGATCGAATCTGCAGGAGGCAAACGAAGTCAGGAACTGCAATCGGAGCGTGACAGACGCTCACAGAGAAATCCAACGGCAGGCGCTGAATCGCGCAAAGGGAAATTGTTGTCGAAACCATCGATGAACGCGAATAAGGACTCTGGCTGCAACCAATATTGCCCGGGAATGCTCCAAATACGAGCTCAGACACGTGCCGGTGACGGAATTCTCCAGTGGATTAATACGGAAAACGGAATGCCTGTGCGAAAACACGACTTGCCGCTAAACTTCGCGACTTGTGTTTTCGCAGGTCTTGCAGTCCTCCTATTTTCAGGTTGAACTGCAAAGCTGCGTAAAGAGAACAGATTTGAGAATGAGCTTTTCTGAGACGGAACGCGATCACTGAGGAGTGAGTTTCGCGAGTTTTGGAGCGGCTAAGTTGGCAAAATTGACATCTGCAGGAAGCAAACGATGGCATCGGTAACGAAATCCAATTCCAGTTACACCGGCGAAGATATTGAAGTCCTGGAAGGACTGGAACCGGTTCGCCGTCGTCCGTCAATGTACATCGGCGGCGTCGATTCACGCGGGCTGCATCATTTGCTGTGGGAAATTGTTGACAACTCGGTCGACGAATTCCTGGCGGGCGAATGTGATCGTATCACGGTCACGTTGCACAAGGATGGCAGCTCATGCACGGTTTCGGACAATGGTCGAGGCATCCCGGTTGATAAACATCCGAAGATGAAGAAGTCGACTCTGGAGGTCATCCTGACGACTCTGCATGCCGGTGGAAAATTCAGCGACAAGAATTACGCTCGCAGTGGCGGTTTGCACGGAGTCGGTTCTTCGGTGGTCAACGCACTGTCGTCAGAAATGATCGCGACTGTGCATCGTGACGGTTTCGAATGGGAACAGACATTTCGACGAGGAAAGCCGAAAGGCCCGGTCGAGAAGGTGAAGCCATTTCGCGGACGAGGCACGACGATCTTTTTTCGGCCCGATGAAGAGATCTTTCGCCGCACGATTTTCAACGCAGAAACGATCCGCCAGCACCTGGAAGATATTTCGTTCATTCATGGCGGCCTGACGCTGGTCTTTCATGATGAGCAGAAGAAAGAAACCATCGAGCTGCATCATCCGGACGGCATCGTGGCCTACATCGAGAAGGTCACGAAAGATACCGGCAAGAAGCCTGCTCATGAGCAACTCTTTGCTGTGATGAAGGACGACAAAGATGCGAAAGTCGAAGTCGTCCTGCGCTGGACGGACTCAACGGAAGAAAACATTCGCAGTTACGTGAACGGCATCAGAACTCATGCCGGGGGAACTCACGAAAACGGCTTCAAGGCCGGTGTGGTCAAGGCGGTCCGCAATTACATGGACGTGCATGACTACAAGCCGCGTGGAGTCACGATTACTTCAGACGATATTCGTGAAGGGATCGTTTGTATCCTGAGTGTCTTCATTGGCGATCCGATGTTTCAGGGGCAGACCAAGGAACGCCTGAATAATCCGGAGACGGCTGCGGCCGTCGATGGAGTGGTCCGGCCTGCTCTGGAAAACTGGCTGAATAACAATCCGTCTCTGGCAGACGTGATTCTGGGCCGCATGGTCTTGGCCGCTCGTGCACGTCAGGCCAGTCGCGAGGCGGTTTCAGAAGTTCGTCGCAAGACAGTCGGCGGACGAAAGACCAATCTTCCGGGCAAGCTGGTTGATTGTCAGTCCAAAGATGCGTTGCAGTCGGAACTGTTTATCGTCGAAGGGGATTCGGCCGGTGGAACGGCGGTGATGGGACGCAAGGCGGCGACTCAGGCCGTGCTTCCTCTGCGAGGAAAAATCCTGAACACCGAAGCGTTGTCGATGTCCAAAATTATGGACAGCAATGAAATCCGCGACATCGTGGAAACGCTGGGCGCCGGAGTTGGTAACAGTTTTGATGTTAATCAGCTGCGTTATGCCCGGATTATCCTGCTCATGGATGCCGACAGCGATGGATACCACATTTCCACGCTGTTGCTGACGTTCTTCTTCCGGCACATGCCGGAACTGATTCGTCAGGGAAAACTGTTTATTGCTCAACCGCCGTTGTACCGTATCGAAGTGGGCAAAGAAGTCCATTACGCTCGACATGACGCGGAGAAGGAAGAACTGCTGGCCTCTTTACCAGCCAATCGTTCAGCGACAGTGCTCCGCTTCAAAGGTCTGGGAGAAATGAACGCAGCTCAGCTGCGGGATACGACTCTCGATCCGCGGGCGCGAGTCCTATTGCGAGTGAACATCGAGAGTCAGCTGGAAGCGGATGAGACGTTTCATCAGTTGCTGGGGAAAGATGCGAGCGAGCGATATCGAATTATCATGGAAGACGCGAGCTTCGCGGATGACCTGGATCTTTGATCTCGGAAAAGTTGCCTCATGACTTCTCAGAACGTTGTCGTTGCCATCACTGGAGCCAGCGGATCGATTTATGCGGTCCGACTGATTTCGGTGCTGTTGGCAGCGAACCGAACCGTGCATCTGGTCACCAGTGGTGCCGCTGGACAGGTGATGCGACGCGAACTGGAGTCGGATTTTCCCGCCGTCAGCGCGGGGGAAGTTGCGTGGCGGGCAGCGATTGAGAAGATCCAGCAGAGCCCGATTGCTTTGAAATGGGGATTCGATACGAAGCACGCTGCAACGCCGTTGGATACGTCGGCTGGAACATTGAAAGTGCACGGGATCGGTGATTATTCCGCAGGGATTGCCAGCGGCTCATTTCTGACAGCCGGGATGGTGATTTGTCCTTGTTCGATGGGAACACTCTCCGCAATCGCGACCGGCGCTTCGACGAATCTGATCCATCGCGCGGCGGATGTGCATTTGAAGGAGCGTCGGCCTCTGGTGCTGGTGCCTCGTGAGACCCCGCTGAGTGTCATCCAGCTGGAGAATATGACTCGCGTCAGTCAGGCGGGAGCCACCGTGCTGCCATCTATGCCAGGCTTTTATCATCAGCCGCAATCGGTGGCCGATCTGGTTGACTTTGTCGTCGCCCGGATCTGTGATCATCTGCACGTGCCGCATAAATTGATGCAGCGTTGGGGCGATTCGTAGGAGTTGCCACTTTCAGGGCTTCCGGAACAATTGGCAGCGACGTCGTTGGCAAATCCTCTGGAAATACAAAGGCTACTTGTTCAGCAGCCTGCGAACGGTAGACTGTTGTCGGGAAGAAGCGGGTTCAAGATCCCCTGGAGACATTCCTGAGACACCTGACAGATGTTTCAGGAGGCCCTGCGATTTTGATCTTGTTGCTCTGATTTCCCTGGATCACTGACGGTTCGCAGGTCGACGGCACAGGTGTCTCATGGATCAGCAATTTGCGCAGCAGACAGATATCGATACAACCGCTCTGAACGCCAGCCGCCGCCAGTTTCTTGAACGGAGCGGCGTTGGGCTGGGCAGTGTCGCCCTGATGAATCTTCTGGCGGAGGATGCTCACGCCGAGCGAGCGATGCAGTCGAGATCCAGCCAGTATGGAGCTCGGGCGAAGAATGTGATCTATCTGTTTATGGCGGGAGGGCCCAGTCAGCTGGAGCTTTTCAGCCCCAAGCCGGTCCTGAAACAATATCACGGTCAGGCACCACCGAAGCATATGACCGAAGGGCGTCGATTTGCGTTTCTGCCGGCTGATGCAAAACTGATGGGAACGAACCGTCACTTCAGTCAGTGGGGCCAATGCGGCATGGACCTCAGTGAGGTGTTGCCGCACCATCGAAACATCGTTGACGATTCCTGCTGGCTTCGTGCTGTCGTCACGGATGTCTTCAATCATGGCCCGGCGAAGATGTTTATGAACTCGGGCTTTCAGGCACCCGGCCGTCCCAGCCTTGGCGCATGGGTCACGTATGGACTGGGCAGCGATTCCAGCAGTCTTCCGGGGTTTGTCGTCCTGCAGTCAGGGCCACGCGGACCACGCGCCGGGAACACACTCTGGTCGAGCGGCTTCTTACCAACCGCTTATCAGGGCGTTCCGTTTCGCAGCAAAGGCAACCCGATTCTGAACCTGTCGAATCCGCCCGGTATCAGCCGCGAGGCACAGAAGGATTTTACTCAGACCGTCGGGCAGTTGAATCAGATTCGTCTTGGTGAAGTTCATGATCCGGAAATCGCGACTCGGATTAATGCCTACGAAACGGCCTTCGCCATGCAGATTGCCGCGCCGGAGCTGACTCAGATCGAGAACGAGACTGAAGCCACGTTGAACATGTATGGAGCCGTTCCTGGCAAGGCATCGTTTGCATCAAACTGTCTGATGGCTCGCAGGCTGATCGAGCGAGGTGTGAGATTTGTCCAGCTCTATCACACGGACTGGGATCATCACGGAGGCAAAGGGGCGGACCTCGATCAGACTCTGGATTCCGTTGCCAAAGAAGTGGATCAGGCCTCCGCGGCCCTGGTGATGGATTTGAAGCAGCGAGGATTGCTGGAAGATACGCTGGTGATCTGGGGCGGAGAATTCGGCCGAACGCCGATGGGCGAACCCCGCGAGAGCACTGGCCGCGATCATCATGTCGACGCGTTCACTATGTGGATGGCGGGCGGAGGCTTAAAGGCCGGACACATTCACGGTGCCACGGACGAACTGGGCTTCGGGCCAACCGAAGGCAAGGTTCATGTTCATGATCTCCACGCGACCATTCTGCACCTGCTGGGGCTCGATCACAAAAAGCTGACCTATCGCTTTCAGGGACGTGACTTCCGATTGACGGACGTGCATGGCGAAATCGTGCATGACATCATCGCCTGATGAGCCGCTGCAGGAAGAGTGGGGTTCGAACATTTCTGAATCGTGTGGCAGCGACAGCGTATCGGCTATTTCAGTGACTGCCGCAGAAAACTAAGAGTCCTTTGAAAGTCATCCGGCAGCGGCGCTTCGAACTGGATCTCCTTACCGGTGATCGGGTGACGGATCGTCAGGCGAAACGCGTGCAGTGCCTGGCGAGCAATCAGGACATCGTCAGCGAGGTCTGAGTCCGCTGTGCTCGCAGCGACGGCCTTGTTGCGACGACTGAGGGAGCTCAAAATCTCCGACTTCCGAAAATCCGGCTGACCAATATACATGCGGTCGGCGACGATCGGACAGGCGATGTGCTGCATGTGAACTCGCAGCTGATGAGTTCTTCCGGTGTGTGGATGCAGATCGATCAGTGCGTAGCCGCCGTATGATTCGGCCGTCTTGTAGAATGTGACGGCTTCACGAGCATTGCCGCCTTCGGGGCACACCATCATCTTTTCACGCACTCGCGGATGAGCACAGACGAACGTTCGAATGTAATCGGATGCGAGTTCCGGGACGCCTCGCACGATGGCTCGATATTCTTTTCGAACTTCACGACGTTCAAACTGGCTGCTGATCTTCTGGTGGACCTGATTGTCTTTGGCGATCAGAATCACACCCGTTGTGTCGCGATCCAGGCGATGAACGATACCCGGCCTGTGGCGACCAGCGACATCACTGAGGCAGTTAAAGTGATATTGCAGAGCGGCTGCGAGCGTCCCGCTGGAGTTGCCTCGCCCCGGATGCACGACCATATTGGCCTGCTTGTTGACGACGATGATGGCTTCGTCTTCGTGGAGAATATCGAGCGGAATATTCTCGGCGTGAATCGTTGATTCTTCCGCATCAGGCAGTTGAATCCAGATGCGGTCATTTACTCGCAGGCGTCGAGACACCTTCGGGACGAGCCCGTTCAGCGTAACGCCTCCGGCTTCCACAGCCTTTTGCAATTGCGCACGACTGTGGTTCGGGAACAGGCGATTCAGATAATGATCCAGCCGCCAGCCATGCGCGCGAGCTTCCACGGTGATGTCGATGGGCTCTTCAAGATTCGCGAGCTCCTCAGGAGACAGCGGTTGAATGCCGTCGTCCTGAGATTCTAAAGGCTCGCCGGAGCTGGAGGTCATTCCCCGGATTTCTCAGGAGCAGGCGTCCCTTCGGCAGGAGCAGGTGTTCCTTCCGCTGGAGCTGGTGTTCCTTCGGCAGGTGCAGGTGTCCCTTCCGCTGGAGCAGGCGTTCCTTCCGCAGGTGCAGGCGTTCCTTCCGCAGGTGCAGGTGTTCCTTCTGCCGGAGCTGGTTTGGCCTCGGCCGCAGGCGTACCTTCAGCCGGAGCTGCTGGCGTTTCGGTCTTTGCACCTTCCGTTGGTGCGGCCGGAGTTGTAAAGTCAGGAATGTTGATCTTCGGTACATCCGGAACATTTCCCGGCCCATCCTGAGGCAGCAACAGCTCGTCACTGGCCTTTGGATTCTGCGTATGGAACCACGCGTAGAAGGCTTTGGACTTATCCGACTTCAGTGCTTTTACACGGCTTTCCGCGATGTCTTTGAACATCTTGGAATCCGGGTACTCTTTCAAAAGCTTCTCCCACGCTTCGATCGCTGACTTGACCGTCGCGTCGGTGCCGTCGCAGCGGCATTCGAGGACACGTGCGACCCCTGCCAGAACTCGTTCCCGAAGATCACTGTTCAGATCTTTTCGATCGGCGAGGTTCTCGAAGGTTCGAGCCGCTTTATCAAGACTCTCAACGCTCTTTTCTCGGTCAGTGAAGAGCTGACCAACGGCCTGGTCGAGTGACAATTCCGCCTGGCGGATACGAGCCACAATACCGATCGGCGAATCCGGAGCAGAATCCGCAACGGTCTGATACTCTTCCAAAGACGAAGCCATCAACAATGCTGATGACTCACCAGCGGTTGCCGGTGGACGTCGAGCGATATACACAACGACCGCAGACACAGCCAGGACTGCGGCTACACCGTAAATAATCGTCGTCCCGTATTGCTCGAGCCAGGGCTTGGATTCCTTCAGAATCTTTGCCAACGCAACTTCATCTTCCTGGTGTACGTAGTGTCGATCCGACATCGTCGGGATACTTTCCTGCTGAAAACCTCAAATCTTCATCCAATCAAGGGCAGGAGTATAGGAGTCGCCCCGAACAAAGGTCAATCGAGGATCCAGAACTGGTACGTCCGCAGAACGGCTGTCGGATCGCGGCCTTGATGGCGATAGCCCCGGTTATTTCACCAGAAACAAAGGGGATTTTACTGGTGAGGGCGTCCATCGACTGATTGACCCGTTGAATCAACTGCCTGCACCTCCTTACCGCTCACAGAAGATTCCTGAAGTCCACGCCGGTGGGAGTGAGTGTCGAGAATCGAAGACTGGGACCTGAAAATCGGGGGGAGACTTTTGCCGTAACTTATGTCCTGTGGCAGGAACCGCCGCTGCAGGTCGGACTTCCGGGGCATTCGTTTCATCAAGGATATTTCTGATGGCCTGGAGACCGGAGTCCGCATTCACAACAATCGGGAGCGATCTTATCCTGTTCGGCTGCACTGGCATTGAATCAGGAGAACATGGCCCATGAAAAGAATTGCCCCCGTTGTGTTTTTGGTCTCGGCCGCTGGCTGTAGCTCCATCACGCATGAACTGCAGCCTCATCGCCTTTGGCGCTGGAATTATCAGGAAGCGCCCAGCCGCACTGATGACGCCTTGTTCTCCATTGATGACCCTCGGATCCCGGCGATGACCAGCGAGAAGGACCCTGTTGTCGACGCAGAACGTACCGCGACCGGTGCCGATTCAACAAAGCATGAGTAGTCCACTTCCCCTGACGTTTCTCAGTCACAGCGAAGTCGAAACGGACAGACTGGGACGCACGTTTGCCGAAGTCCTTGATAGAGGCCTCACGATTGCTCTCAACGGCCAGCTGGGCTCCGGGAAAACTCGATTCACTCGGGCACTCTGCGATGGGCTCGGAATCGACGTCTCTGCCGTCAATAGTCCCACCTTCGTCATCATGCAACTCTACACGGATGGGCGAATTCCGGTCGCCCATTTCGACACCTATCGACTTGGCGAAGTGGACGAGTTTGTTTCCATTGGTGCGGATGAATATCTCCTGTCGCAGGACTGGCTCTGCCTGGTCGAATGGGCCGACCGGATCGCGGAAGTTCTGCCGGACGATCGTGTGGAGATCAATATTCACCAGGTCGCTGAATGCTCTCGTGCCTTTCAGTTTGCAGGCACCGGACCGGAAAGCACTCAGGTCGTTGAGGTCTTGCGAAATCGGCTGGCGACGGCGGCGAATTGAATCCACTCGGCGCGAGCTGTCACTCGAGCAAAGGTGGGCTCGAACGAACAATCGTACCTCCCTGTTGACCGGGGCCGGGGCCCATTTCGATCTCCCAGTCCGCCTGAGAAATCAGCGCGCGATCATGATCGATGACGATGACGGAGTGGCCTGTCTGCAGTAGAAAGTCAATGCAGCCGACGAGGCGATCGATATCCTGCATGTGCAGGCCGACGGAAGGTTCGTCCAGCAGAAACAAGGTGCGTCCGGATTTCGCCAACTGAGCGGCCTTGCGATTTTCTGCCGCGACTTCACCATCGGCCAGAGGAATCCCAGCCAGCATCGCAGCGATGCGAAGTCGCTGAGCTTCCCCACCGGAGATCGTACTGAGCGGTTGCCCGAGCCGCAGATATCCCAATCCTGTCTGACGGATTGCGTTCAATCTTTGCTGGATGCGATGGTGGCCATTAAAGAAGGTAAACGCCTCATCGGCCGTCATGTTCAGAATGTCAAAGACGGAGCGATCGCGGTAGCGGATCTCCAGGACCTCGGGGCGAAATCGTCGTCCGCTGCATTCTTCACAGACTGTTTC
>JBILXT010000098.1:0-19974 GCA_044378235.1 Planctomycetaceae bacterium | reverse complement strand
CAGCCATTCGCAGCGCGCGGACAAGCGTGTTGTCCTGCATGCAGGAGCCGCAGAACATTCCGGCTCCACCGGCGGTGATGATGGCGATTTTCATAGATTCAGAATACCGGAGCCGCAAGCTGACCGGCCTTCACAAGTCCTCCCTGCATCACAGCAATAAACCGACTGCGATCCTCGAGAACAGTGATATCGCGCAGTGGATCCCCGTCAACGATCAGCAGATCCGCCAGCTTGCCGGTTTCGACAGTTCCGATTTCATCCAGTCGTCCCAGAATCTTTGCTCCGTTTTTTGTCGCACAGGTCAGAACTTCAAGAGGAGAAAAGCCTACAAAGTTCACAAAGAAGGAAAGTTCGCGAGCATAATCGCCGTGAGGATTCCAGGCGAAGCCATAGTCACCGCCCATGCCCAGAGTCCCGCCGACTTTCAGAATTCTACGAGCACTCTCCGCACCGCCATCAAGCGTTTCCTGATGCCCATCAATCACTCGCTGCGACATCCCAAACTCCGGCCCGCGCTGGATGCTGGCGTATTCAAAGTACAACGCTGGAACGCACGGGACATCTCGCTGAAGAATCAGATCAATGCACTCATCGTCGACAAATGTGCCGTGCTCAATCGCATCGTAACCAGCCTTCAGGGCATTCTTGATACCTTCGGTGGCTCGACAATGTCCGGTGACTTTCATGCCGTGATTGTGAGCCGTCTCGACGACCGCATGCATTTCCTCAAACGTCATGCACAGCGTGTGATGATCATTGGTATCGGGAGCAGCCGCATCGCCCGTGGGATATGTCTTCACCCACTCGATGCCGTCCTTCACCAGCTTCCGAACAGCAGCACGAGCTTCGACAGGACCGTTGATCAGCAGTACCAGACCTTCCATGCCAATTTTGCGGAAGTCGGGATTCCAGTCCATCAAGCCACCGACGCCGCAGATTTCTCGACCGCTCGCCGCAAGACGTGGCCCAGCACAGAGATCGGATTCAATCGCTTTTTTGAGCCAGACGTCAATGTTAAACAGGCTTCCTCCGCTGCGTGCTGACGTATAACCACATTCGAGAGCCAGCTTCGCATTCGCCGCGGCCAGCAACGTGACGTATTCCACCGGATACTTGATATCCAGGTCTTCCAGCGCGGCGACGTTGAAGTAGGTCGGATGAAAATGGGCTTCGACGAGTCCCGGAAGAATCGAGCCACCTTTGGCGTCGATCACTTGGGCCGAAGGATCCTGCGGAGGTGCCTCATGAGCCGGACCAGTCCAGCTGATTTTTCCATCCTGAAGTACGACAACCGCATCAGCGATCGGCTGTCCGCCGTTCCCGTCAATAAGCTGTCCGTTGCGAACAATCGTGGTGCCGACGTGTGTTTTCATACAGGGATCTTTGTCAGGAGAAAAGAATAGGCGGGGTGGGGTGAGTCATGGGCCAGGTGGCCGACGGAGGCCCGCCGATCGCTATGTTTCGTTCCAGAATAGCCGAATCCGTGTTTGGGTAGTGGATCTTGCCAAAGATCCCCTGGCTGCAGGACCTTTAGCAAGGTCCACTACTTTGCCCGCATAGAGTATCGTGATACCTAAAACGCATCTGCATTGTGGCGGACAGGGGTTCCCTTCGTCTACTGATCCGATCAAGGAAATCCGTCGCCGTAACTGTGCGACCCGGCTTCCAGTCGCTACGATCCCGCCTGCGGATGTCTCTTTATTTTTGTATGCAAAGCTGTTGTAAGAATCTGGATCATGGCGAAGAAATCAATTGCTGATGTGGATGTTGCTGGTAAGACCGTTCTGATGCGAGTGGACTTCAATGTGCCACTGGATGATCAGTGCAATGTGACGGACGATCGTCGTGTTCGCATGGCTGTGCCGTCGATCAAGTCGGTCATTGACCGCGGCGGAAAACTGGTTCTCTGCAGCCATCTGGGCCAGCCTAAAGACGGCGAAGATCTGGCCAAATACAGCCTGAAACCAGCGGCCGCGACATTGGCATCGCTGCTGGGTAAGCCGGTCGCTTTCGCGACCGACACAGTTGACGCTGATGCCGTTGCCAAGGTCGGAGCCTTGAAGAACGGCGACGTGGTGTTGCTGGAGAACCTTCGCTTCAACAAGGGCGAAAAGAAGGGCGATGCAGCGTTTGCCGGAAAGCTGGCCGCGTTTGCGGACATCTACTGCAACGACGCCTTCGGAACCTGTCACCGTACCGACGCCTCGATGGTCGCTGTTCCTCAGGCAATGGCCGGTAAGCCACGGGTTGTTGGATTTCTGGTGCAGAAAGAAGTCAAGTATCTGTCCGACGCCATCGCAAATCCTCAGCGACCTTTCATCGCGATCCTCGGCGGGGCCAAAGTTTCCGACAAGATCAACGTCATCAAGAATCTGCTCACGATCTGCGACAAAGTTCTGATCGGTGGAGCTATGGCCTACACCTTCGCAGTGGCCAAGGGCGGCAAGGTTGGCAAGAGCCGTGTGGAGCTCGACCGTGTTGAACTCGCCAAAGAACTGATGGCCTCCGGCGGTGCGAAGCTGGTTCTCCCTGTGGATACTCATTGCGGCGATGCCTTCAACGGCAACTGCAATAAGGTCGTGGTCAAGGCTGGCGAGATTCCGGACACGTTCGAAGGATTCGATATCGGGCCAGAGACTGCAAAGCTCTACGCCGCCGAAGTGGCGAAAGCCGGTACTGTGGTTTGGAACGGCCCGATGGGCGTTTTCGAGATGTCCCCGTTCGACGCGGGCACGCGAGCCGTTGCGGAAGCGATCGCGAACAGCTCTTCAACCAGCATCATCGGCGGTGGCGACAGCGCGGCAGCGATTCAGCAACTGGGTTTTGCGGACAAGGTTTCTCACGTCAGCACGGGCGGCGGTGCCAGCTTGTCCATGCTTGAAGGTGAGAAATTTGCCGCCGTGGAATTGCTCGACGAAGCGTAATTCTGGCGGGTTTTCCACAGATGCGGAGGGATTTTATTGCCGAGCAGCGGACCTCCCGGGGTTTCTGAAACTGCTGTTTGACAAACGTCCCTCCGCCACTGTAAAACGGGAGGCCTGCAAAACATGTAACTCATGTTCAGGCAGTGATGAATTCGGTGACCTTGATCAGGATGTCGATCAGGGAATTTTTTCCGGCATGGTGTTCATGTAAGGCCGGGTGATCGCGGAAGAACTCGATGGAGGGTTACCTCAATCGTTGCCGCGTTCAGAAATAGTCGTTTTTTGTGGCGGTGTTCCGCTGCGAGGCGTATCCCAAATGAAGCGATTGATTGCGACAGTTTTGGCGGTTGGTTTCTCCGTGGCCACGTCCGGTTCAGCCAGCGCTTGCTGTCTTTGGCCGTTTGGTGGATGGTGGGGAGCCGGTTACGGTGGCTACTACAGCGCCGGGTATGCTCCGTATGTTCCGCCGATGGGTTACTATTCGGCTGGCTACGCCCCGATGGACTGCTGTGCTCCGGCCTGTTGTGATCCTTGTGGTGCAGGCGGTTGCAGTTCAGGATCCTGCGTCGGCACAAATCCAGCAGGAAGTTTGAAACCGGAAACCGACTCAAACTTCGAAAAGGGGACGAAAGACAACGGAACCTACGACGAATTTGACCGCAGCCCATTACGACGTCGCAATGACAGCCTTGATGAGCAGCCGCTTGATCCTGCTGATTCACAGGCGCGTAAGCGTCCTGTTGATCCCGCTCCTGCTGATGATTTCCGTTCTCGTCCAATGGGTGGTACGGCCGCTGATGATCCGGCTTTCGAATTAGATCCGGCTGGCGGACAGATCAACAACAAACCACCAATGGACGATTCTGCTCTGGACATTCCGCCGGTAGATCCAGCGGACGCAGCGGACCCAGCAGCCCCGATGAATAATCCAGCACCAGCCAACGGGGATACGGAATCGTTTCTTGATCTGGACAAGAAGGCCAATGAGGCAAAGGTTCAGAGCCAGCTGAAGTCTGTCTCCAGCACCTTCAATGAAGTGGTTGCTCCAAAGCGATTGGCTTCACGATCTCTTCCAGCGACAGGCGCAAAAGCAAAGACGTCCTTCGCAGGCAAATCATCTGACGACAAGTCTCGTTCGAATGTTCCTGTGCGTTGGATTTCAGTTCCAATGCCGGAAGGCAACGTTCGACTGTGATGGATCGAGTTCCCTCGAACTAAAGTCGATAAAACACAAAGGCCCGGCGGACAATTCCGACCGGGCTTTCTTTTTGGATGCACCTCCGGCACGTCCGGGAATGGTTTTTGCCGACCTGCTGCGTCCTCGACCTCTTCTCGAACTGTCCCCCTGGAATTCGCACGATGAAATCAGAAACTCCTCATGTCATGGCGTTCATTTGCGACCGGGAGTCTCGCATCATGTCACTCGCCGTCCGTGCGGGCCTGAGCGCGGAGCTGACCGAAGGGCACTTACTGTTGGACGCGATTCTTTTAGTTGGAACCGGCACCGATCTGCAACAGCTTTGGCTGGAGATGATTAATGGAGGCGTCAGCATTCAGGGCGAATCAGATGTCCTGTTGAGTTCCAAAGGGCCGCCACTGCGGATGCTGTTCCACGCGATGCCGCTGCATAAGGGCTCCGACGAGGGCATGTTTCTTGTAACGTTGTGCTCTGGATTTCAGGTCATCTCCGCCGGGCCGGACGAAGTCGCTCGCAGCCGAGCTGTCCTGGAAACTGCGGTGGATTCGATCGTGACGATCAGCTCAACGGGGATCATCTGCTCAGTAAATCCGGCCGTTGTCAGAATGTTCGGCTATCAGGAAGCGGAGCTGATTGGCCGCAACGTCTCGATCCTGATGCCAGAACCGTATAAACGCGAACACGATTCGTACATGGCTCGTTATCTGGAGACGCGAAAGCCTTCGATCATTGGGATCGGCCGGCAGGTTGTCGGTCGAAAGAAGAATGGTCGTGAGTTTCCCGCGCATCTGGCGGTGAGCGAATTCACGGTGCGCGGTGTGCAGTTTTTTACAGGCATTATTCGCGATTTGAGCGAACTGGAGCGAGTTCAGAAGCAGCTGCTGCAATCGGAGCGTCTGGCTGCGATCGGGCAAATGGTCACCGGTCTGGCTCATGAAAGCCGGAATGCTCTGCAGCGTGCTCAGGCCTGTCTGGACATGTTGTCACTGGACCTGCAGAACAATCCCGAACAGCTGGATCTGGCTCGCCGAGCGACAACGGCGTTGCAGGATCTGCATCGCCTGTATGAAGAAGTTCGCAGCTATGCCGCGCCGATTCATCTGGAGTATCGACCTTGTGATCTGGCGACGATCTGGCGAAAGGAATGGGAGAATCTTGCGACAGTTTGGCGAGACAAAAAGGTTCAGCTGATCGAAGCGGAAGGGAACGAACCGATCTCCTGCGAAGTCGATGTGCATCGCATGGAGCAGGTCTTTCGGAATATCCTGGAGAATGCCATCCACGCCTGCGGCGACACGGGAATCATCACGATTCGCTCATCGATTACGGACTGGCAAGGGGCCCCAGCCGGCCGAATTGCGTTCCAGGATAACGGTGTTGGCATGACTCCGGAGATTGCCCAACAGATTTTCGAGCCCTTTTTCACAACCAAGCAAAAGGGGACCGGCCTCGGAATGGCGATCGTCAATCGCATCATGACGGCTCACGCGGGCTTTGTTTCGGCCGGAATCCTGACCCCGAAAGGAGCAGAAATTGTCCTGATTGTTCCACTCCGCATGCCAATTCGGAATGCGGTTCGCTCTTAGAGCCACACGGGGTTTTGTCCCCGATGTGGTTTAAAAAAAACGTGCAGTCTGACAACAATCGCACACAAGCGCGCGAAAGTGCACACCTGCACGGACAATTGTCGATCTGGAGTCTCTCATGTCTACGAATAGTCCCGTGAATCTGCTGATCGTCGAAGACGACCCGGACTTTCGCGAAACATGCGTCCGCTGGATGACTCGCAAGGGTCACACCGTTCAGGGTGCAGCGAACGGGCACGAAGCTCTGGACATTTGTGAGCGTCGCTCGTTCGACGTGGCCATTGTCGACATGAATATGCCGGGGCTTACAGGTCTCGAAGTTCTGGACCGCATGAAGGTTTCTCAGCCGGAAACCGAAGTCATCATTCTGACCGGTCAGGGTACGATCGAAAGTGCCGTCAACGCCATGAAGCTTGGCGCGTGCGACTATCTGACGAAACCGTTTCCGCTGGATGAGCTTGAGCAACGCTGCCTGATGGCGTTCGAACGCGCGAAGCTGCAGCGCGAAAACCGACAGCTCAAAGCCATCATCGAACGCGCTCATTCCCCGGTAAAGATCGTGGGTGAATCAGCGCGGATGCGAGAAGTCTTTCGGCTGATTGAACGAGTGGCTCCGACGGACAAGCCCGTTCTGATTCAGGGTGAAAGCGGCACTGGTAAAGAACTGGTCGCTCGCGCGCTGCAGCAGCAAAGCCACCGTGCGAATCGTCCGTTCGTCACGATTAACTGCGCGGCGTTGCCGGAACAGCTGGTGGAAAGCGAACTGTTCGGTCATCGCAAAGGCGCGTTCACGGGAGCCAACGAAGACCGAGCGGGATTGTTTGAAGTGGCGGATGGTGGCACGCTGTTCATCGACGAAATCGGCGAACTCCCAGGTGCTTTGCAGCCCAAGCTGCTGCGTGCTCTGGAAGATGGATCCATACGTCGAGTCGGCTCACATCGCGAACGGCGAGTTGATGTGCGACTGATTGCAGCAACGAACCGTACACTTGTTGATGAAGTCGCGGCCGGGCGATTTCGCGAAGACTTGTACTATCGAATCAACGTGATGTCTTTGGAGTTGCCTCCACTGAGAAAACGCGAAGGCGATGTTCCGCTGCTCATCAGGTCCATGCTGCAGAAGGGCTGGACGATTACTGACGAGGCGGCTCGAGCGATGGAATCGTATCGCTGGCCGGGCAACGTGCGGCAACTCAAGAACGCCATCGAGCGTGCTCAGATTCTGGCAAACGATCATGTGATCACCATCGATGATCTGCCGTCTGAGATTTACGACTCCCATGAGACGGCGAGCGCAGGCAGTGTTCAGTCCGGCAACGGGGCGATGTCCAGTGCTGCTGATCGCTCCAATCACGTTGTGGTGCCCGGTTCGCCACGCCTTGATGATCTGGAGAAAGCTCATATCGTGGAGATCCTCCGGCAGCAGAACGGCAACAAGGCCCGCACAGCCAGAATTCTCGGGATCCACCGCCGAAAGCTTTACCGGCTGCTGGAACGCTATGGAGTGAGCGAGGAACGCCCTGTGTAGAGGCGTCCAGTAATCTGAGGCCGCATTTCACGCAGTTGCATATTCGCGATGCGACCTCAGGAATTCTCCGTGTTTTGCTTGATCCAATGCTCGGGTTCCGGCGTTTGTTTTGCCAGAATCAGAGAGATTGAATGATCAAACAGCACCTGAACATTGGAGAAATAGTGTGGCAGCAAACGATCAGAATGAAATGCGTCAAAACGAAGGCATGCTCGAGATGCTTTTGGTCGTGATTGTCACGATTGGAACTCTGGGACTCGTGTTGCTGTTCGGATTTATTGTGGTGAATCCTCGCGAAGAGATCGTTGTCCTTCGATTCGGCAAGTTTGTTACGGTGCTCAAGAAACAGGGCATTTGCTGGATTCATCCGGTTGGTCGAGCACTGCATCGCATACCGACTCGCGATATGACTCACGATATTCCAGTGACGACTGTGCTCGAACGAAACGGCAACCCGATTCAAATCAGTGCGATCATTGTTTACCGTGTGGAAGATTCCTATCGGGCCGCTTTGGAAGTCGAAAACTATCGCAAGTTTATTGAAGATCAGGCCAGTGCGGTCATAAAACGTGTCAGCTCCCAGTTCCCATACGAATCACCGGACCATAGTGAACCGTGTCTGAAACTGGAGAACGACGCGGTGACGAAGGCATTCATTAGTGAACTGCAGGAGGCTGTGAATGCCGCCGGCGTCAGGGTTCTCAACGTTCGCCTCAATGACCTGACCTATGCTCCCGAGATCGCTCAGGCGATGCTGATGCGACAGCAGGCGATGGCCCTGATTGATGCACGAAAGACGATCGTCGAAGGGGCTGTTGAGATTGTTAAAGATGCTGTGCAGCGACTGGGAACGGCAGAACTGCATATGAGTGATGAACAGCGGGAGCAATTGATCAGCAATCTGCTGGTTGTCATCTGCAGTGGAGAGCGTGCTCAGCCTGTGCTGCAGGTCCAGCCGTCTTCACACGGAAAAAACAGCAAGAACTCCTGAACACAATGTTCGACACGCGGCGTTCGACACGCGGTGTTTGTGCGAGGGCTAAAGCAAAACGGGCGACTGTCTGCTAAGAGAGCCGCCCGTTTCTTGTTTTAACGTGGCAGAGGTGTCTTTCTGAGCGGACACACTTCAGCAAAGCATCAGGTCTTTGCAACCGCCGGCTGAAGTTCTCGTTCAATATCTGCAAGAGCTTTCAGGACATCACTTTCATGCAGACTCACGATCCGCATGACTTCCGCACCCTCAGCGTCCCCAGCGGATTCCAGAGAGACCCGTACATTGGTGATTCGATCACAGATCAACTTCTGGCTATGTTTCAAACGCCCGATGAGGACGTTAAGCCCAAGAAACTGCTGATCAGTGTACTCGGTTGGAAAAGAGCCGAAGTCAATGTGGTATTCGCGAGCTGACAGGAGATTGACGATCTCTCCGACATCCTGCCGCTGACGAGCCGCGAGGACGCGAACCTGTTCTTCGATCGAGGTGGCTTCAAGACGCACCCACGGCCAGGATTCAGATACATACTGCAGAAAACTGCAGGACATCTGGATCAGGGTATTGTTCAGAAGGATCTCGTTGTCCTGGCAGGTCATTTCCGAACTCGATATGCAACAAACAAACTCTGAACGGTGAGATAAACGCAGGGTCAGATCAGGGATTCGGCAGCAAAGCAATCGACTGAGCCGCATCGTTTGCGGTCTGGCTCATCATGTGCGGCAGAATTCCCAGCAACAGCACGAATACGGCCAGCGTAACCACGAATGCTGACTCCCATGATGCCAGTCGAACAGGCACAGGGCGAGCATCCGCAGGCCGAGCTTCCAGGAACATGGTCCGCAGAACTCGAATGTAGTACACAAGGCTGAAGACCGTGTTCAATGCACCGAAGGCAACCACCACATACATGAATCCGTGTACCTCGCCTGCCTTGAATGCAGAGGCGAAGATAAACAGCTTACCAACGAAACCGCCGAACGGAGGCATTCCAACCAGACTGAACATACAGATCAGCATCACAATGCAAAGGGTCGGTGACTGGCTGATCAACCCCTTGAAGCTGTCCACTTCTTCACTGAACGTGTAGTTACGAGCAATTGCGATGACCGCGAACGCTCCGAGGTTCATAAACAGGTAGACGACCAGATAGTACAGCAGTCCTTCAATCGACTGATTGATGTTCTCTGTCAGAGTCGCAGCTTGCGGACTGTTCTTCAGTACCAGCAACGCCGCCACCGCCATGACCATATAACCGGCATGAGCAATCGTCGAATAGGCCAGCAGACGCTTCAGATTTGTTTGGGTGTAAGCAGCGAGGTTGCCAAAGGTGGTGGTGAGACAGGCGATAAAACCTAATCCCAGACCAAACGAAATCATCAGTGACTCGGTTCCCTTTGCTCCTGACAAAGCCAAACAGAACCGCACCAGCAGTCCAAATGCTCCCGCCTTGGAGGCAACCGAAAGAAAACCGGCCACTTCCGCAGAAGCACCTTCAAAGGCATCCGGACACCAGAAGTGAAACGGTACCAGAGAGAGTTTGAATGCCAGACCAACCATGACCAGCATTGTGCCCAGTGCAACAGTTCGAACTTCAGGATCATTCAGGCCACCTGAACCACCTGCAGCAGCCTCCGCAAGACGCTGAGACAGCATCGACATGTCAGTCGTTCCAAGGACTCCACCGACGAGGCTGATACCGTAGAGCATCACGCCCGCCGCACCTGCACCATACACCACATACTTAAGAGCCGCTTCACTGCTCGGCTTGCGACCCTTCAGGAAACCGACCATTGCGTAACTCGGGACGCTCGCCATTTCCACGCCGATAAACAGCATCAACAGATTGTTAGCACTGGCCATCAGCATCATGCCGATCGTTGCACCAAACAAAAGCGAATAAAAATCCGGACTGTCTTCTTCGTCAGGGATCCCCGTCAGACTTGTCAACGCAACGGTCAGCAACAGAAACAAGCCGAGGAAACCGCGGAAATAGACCGTAAAGGAATCATGGACCAATAAACCGGTGAATAGCTTCGTTGTGACAACGGCGTCGTTCGCATGCAGGGCATCGAACTGCTTATAGGCCAGAAACGTAGCGACCAGCGCGCCAACAGTGGCTGTAAGGCAAGCCGGGATCAGCCGATCAAGTCCGGATAACCGCATCAGCAGCATGAGGACAATCGTAGCACTCAGGCACAGTTCGACGCCAAAGCGAGGAATCGACTGCGTCGTATCAGTGATCAGCGAGTTGATAAGATCATTGAACAGCATTGCGACACTTACCGACAATGGAGAAAATAAACCGGGGTCACGAAACCGTCAGCACTTATCGCTGAGCCTGCAACTGAGTCACCTGAGCAGCGGACTGCTGGTAGCCAGACTCAGCCGCTTTTGACATCGAAGTAATCGATGGCTCCATAATGTTGAACATAATGGCCGGGAAAATTCCGAACACGATGGCAAGCGCCAACAGGGTCACGGCGATGGTTGTTTCTCGCATGTTCATCGGAGTCAGGTCTTCAGGATGCGGTCCCTTATACTCAGCCCCCAAATAAACTCGCTGCATCGCCCACAAGATATAGCCTGCCGTCAGAATCACACCAGATGCGGCGACAATCGCTAACATCCAGCTGAAGTTCCAGGTGCTGAGCACGACAAAGACTTCACCAATGAATCCGCAAAGACCAGGCAGACCGAGACCAGCAAAAAACAATCCCGCCGACAATCCGCTGTACAGCGGCATCTTGCCCATCAGACCACCGAAGCGATTCAGATCACGATGGTGAACTCGGTCATAAATTACCCCAACCATAAAGAACATACCGGCTGAAGAAATCCCGTGAGCAATCATCTGGAACATGGCCCCGTTCAGGCCCATCTGCCAGTAGTCCATGCCGATTGACTGGCCGTTCGCTTCATTGACTTTCCAAACCGCCAAACCCAGCAAAACATAGCCCATGTGGCTGACCGAGCTGTACGCCACCAGTCGTTTGAAGTCCGTCTGAGCCAGGGCTGCAAAGGCACCATAGATGATGCTGATGACACCAATCGCCACCATGGTCCAGGCCCAGTACTGAGCACCGTAAGGACACAGCGGAAACGCGATACGAATGATCCCGTAACCACCCATTTTCAGCAGAACCCCTGCCAGAATCATACTGATCGGCGTTGGTGCTTCGACGTGAGCGTCAGGAAGCCAGGTGTGAACAGGGAACGCTGGCAACTTGATTGCGAATCCGATGAACAGCATCACAAAGGCCGTGACCTGCAGCGAAGGACTCAGCAAACCACCTTTCGACGCAGCGTCAGCCAGGTAGATCAGATTGAATCGACCGCCAGGATCAGGAGCATTGAAGTAGAACATCAACATCGCGACCAGCATCAACACGCTTCCTGCCAGCGTGTACAGGAAGAACTTGATGGCGGCGTATTCTTTTCGCGGACCACCCCAGACACCGATCAGGAAGTACATCGGCAGCAGCATGACTTCCCAGAACACGTAGAACAGGAAGAAGTCGAGTGACAGAAACACGCCCATCATGCCGGATTCCAGCATCAGGAACAGTACCAGGTAACCCTTTACGTGCTTGGTGATGCTCCAGCTTGCTCCCATGGCCAGTGCACTGACAAGTCCAGTCAGCAACACGAGCGGAAGACTGATTCCATCGACTCCCAGTCGGTAGTAGACATTCCATGTTGGAATCCACTGCTTGGCGACCTCAAACTGGATACCACTGGCTCCTTCCTCGAATTCACCCCAAAGCATCAGGGTTAAGCCGAAGGTCACCAGAGTTGTCGCCATTGCGAACAGTCTCATCGCCTCGGAGTTCTTGCTGTCGAACAAGAGCGCCAGCAGCAAGGCACCGATCGTAGGGACGAAAATGATGGCTGAGAGAAGAAATTCAGGATTCATCGTCTGATCACAGTCTGACTAAAACCGTCGAATGGACGGCGAGAAACTGAAATAGGCCGCAGGAACTCACTAACCAGGGAAGGTTGTGAACAGAATTGCAAAGAGTGCCACAACACCAACCACAATAAACATCACGTATTGTCGAAGACGCCCGGTCTGCACTACTCGCAGTGAACGCCCAACAGCAAACGTTGAAGTACCAAGCAGATTGACAAAACCGTCGACGACGCTCTCGTCAAATAATCGATCCCATTTTGAAACAGCAATCATAACTTTTGCCGAGCCATGAATGATGCCATCGAAGATCGTGCGATCAATCCACGTACAGAACTTTCCGACAATGTGAGCTGGCTTCATAAACAGGGCATCATACAGTTCATCAAAATGCCACTTGTTCACAAGGAAGCCATGCAGACCAGCAAGCTGTCGCTTCATCTCGGCCACATTGACCATGGTCGTTCCATACAGCAACCAGGCGATCAATGTGCCACTGGCTGCCGCAATCAGAGCATATGTGCCAGCTTCCGCGTGCACTTTATGAATATCATCATGGCTTGGCAGTGTCAGAGTGCTCGCACCAGCAACCGCTGCAACTCCATGACTCACATGCCCCGGCTGATCACCAGTGATCAACTTAAACAAAGGACCCTCTTCACCGCCAACTGCACAGAACGCCGCCAGAACCGACAGCACCAGCAAAGGCACTGTCATAATCAGAGGTGACTCATGGCAATGGTCGTAAACATGCATGTCGCGTGGCTTACCAGCAAAGGTATAGAACCACAGTCGGAACATGTAGAACGCCGTAATGCCAGCCGTCAGCAAAGGCATAAGGAACAACAGGAAGTGTGAAGGATTAGCCTTAACAAAGGCAAGCGACGTCGCAACCACAGCATCCTTGGAGAAGAATCCTGAGAACGCAAAAATACTGGAGAGACTAATCAACCCCGGAATAGCCAGACCACTGATCGCAATCACACCAACGAGCATCGTGAACGCAGTAATTGGCATCTTCCGCCACAGGCCGCCCATCTTTGGCATTTCCTGTTCGTGGTGACAGCCGTAAATCACGCTGCCCGAGCAAAGGAACATCAAGGACTTGAAGAAGGCGTGAGTCACCAAGTGGAACAGACCAGCACCCCAGCCGAATACGCCGAGGCCCAGCATCATGTAACCAAGCTGACTGATCGTTGAGTAAGCCAATACCTTCTTGATGTCCGTGGCGACGATCGCAATCGTTGCTGCCATAAACAGTGTGATGCAGCCAACATATGCGATCGTCAGGAGTACTTCCTGAACGAACATCGGATAGAAACGACCGACGAGATAAACTCCCGCCGCAACCATCGTTGCCGAATGCACCAGAGCACTCACCGGAGTCGGACCTTCCATCGCGTCCGGCAGCCAGGTCTGTAGTGGGAACTGAGCACTCTTGCCCACACATCCTGCGAAGACACCAAGACCAGCGACGACCAGCAAGAAGTACGGAATCGTCTTGCGAGCATTCCCAGGATTCATTGAAGCATTCGCAGCTCCAACGGAAACTTCACCGCTCTCCGCATCACGAATCACATTGCCTGCGTCATCTCGCTGCAGCAACTGAAACAATCCCGCCTGAACAACTTCGCCCTTGTCATTCACGGTCTCGCCAAAACGGAAGGTTCCAAAGAATGTCCACAGCACCATCAGACCAATCAGGAAGCCAAAGTCCCCGACTCGGTTCATGATGAACGCTTTATTGGCAGCATTGCTGGCAGATTTTCGCTCGGTGTAGAAGCCAATCAGCAGGAAGCTGCAGATACCCACGAGTTCCCAGAAGATGAACACCTGAAAGATGTTGCCTGCGAGCACAAGCCCCAGCATCGAAAAGCAGAACAAAGACAGGAACGCAAAGAACCGATAGAAGCGACCCGGTCGGTGAACGTGATGCCCATTCGACAAGTGAGCGTGGTGGTCCACATATTCTTCGGTCAATTCCTCGGACATGTAACCCATTGCGAACAAGTGAATGCAGGTCGCAATGAAGGTGACCATCGTGAACATCACGAGAGTCAGGCTGTCGATGTAATAATCCAGCGACAGATCCAGGGATCCAAAGCGGGCCAGATAATACAAGGTTCCAGAATAAACAGTTGGACCGGCCGGATGAGTCGCTTCTGCTTCTTCTTCCGCTGCCAAAGCAGTTAGTTTGTATGGAGATTCTGCTGAAGCCGAGCCATGCTTTTCCGCGGGAGCTTCATGCCCGGCCGGAGCATGCTCTTCATGCCCCTTCTCAGCATCATGACCTTCATGGCTCTCGTGTGAAGCTCCATGCCCGGCCTTGTGCATCACCGACCAGTGGTTCGCATTTCCCCAGATCATCAGCGCACTGAAGCTGCAGACGAATCCTGTGGCGATGCAGCCAACGGCAATCCAGGCAGCTGCGCGACTTTTCCGGGTTCCCCAGAAGCCACCGAAGATCTCAACCGCAAAACCGACAAGCGGCAGCAGCCATGCGATCATCAACAGGTTTCTTAATGTTTCGCCCACCATGTGTTATCCAGGAAAATCAGCGTCGTATCCAACCAGCCGCAAACACGCCTTAACCATTCACCCCTGCAAACTAGCCCTTGAGCTTGTTCGCACGGTCCACGTCAATTGTGAGATGGTTGTTGTAGAAGTTCAGTGCAATCGCGAGTGCGACAGCCGCCTCGGCAGCCGCCAACACGATTACAAACAACGAAAAAATCTGTCCATCAAGGCCCAGGTCTGTGTACCGAGAAAACGCAACGAAGTTGACGTTCGCTCCGTTCAGAACAAGCTCAACGCCCATAAGCACGCCAATCCCGTTTCTCTTGGTTGCCATGCAAATGACACCACAGACAAACAGAACAGCACCAACCAGCAGATAAGCGTTCAGTCCAGCAGCCATGAAATCCTATACCCCTGCCAAAGGCCAGCTTCTCTGACCCGACCAATACCAGAACACAACCTGCAACTCACTATTGCCCAACCGGTGCCGCTCGACGCTTGGCTCGAGCCAAATAGGATGCGCCAATCAACACCACAAGCAGGTGAACCGACACTATTTCGAATGGAAGCAGATATCCAGAGGCTGCTGGTGCCTTGCCCGTTGAAAGGTCCGCATCTGGCCGAGTCCCCAGGAAGCTCAATCCCAGCGGACGCAACGTATTGCCAACAGCACCCGTCGACACGTTATCAGCAGAGACCACGACAGGCTCACGCCAATCCACACCGCTGACGCTCGCAAACACCACGAACAGAAACAGCAGCCCCAAAAGACCAGCCACAACCGTTTCTCCGGCCGAGGTCCCAATCTTCATGTAAGGACCGCTGGCCGTCAGCATCACCCCGAAGACCAGCAGCACCAGAGTGCCGCCAACATAAATCAGCAACTGGGCAGCCCCAACGAAGTCTGCGTTGGCAAGGAAGAACAAGGCGGCTGTGCTTCCCAGTGAAATCACCAGCCAAAATGCCATTCGCACCACGGTCTGACTCAGAACCACAGCAACAGCACTGACGCACGTCAGAATCGCAAACACACTGAACAGGAAGTTTTCGCCACTCATCGAACTACTCCCTCTTCAATGGCCGCAGATGGGACATCGACAGCTGCCGCCTTATCAGCCCGAGCCTTGATCACTTGAGATTCACGAACTTCAGCCGCGACCTGTTTCCCAAGAGGGCTTGAAGTCCATGTGGTCTGACCCAAAGCCGTCAACATCACCAGCGGCCAAACGATCGCCCCAAGGAACAAAAAGCAACTAATCGGCACAAGATACTTCAAGCAGGTTGTCATTACCTGGTCGATGCGAAGACGAGGCAAGGTCCATCGCAACCAAACCTGAACAAACACTCCGAAACTGGCTTTTGTCGCAAAGACAAACGCACCGATCACATTGGCAAGGTAACCAACCACAGCTGACCCAGTGCCATCAGCACTGGCATTTCGAGCGGCATACAAGGCATCATCCAGCGGGCCGATCCCCGTGTTCCAGCCACCCAGGAACAGGATCGAGGCGATCCCGCACACCGCAAACATGCTGGCATATTCGCCCATGAAGAAGAACGACCATCGCATGCCGCTGTATTCCGTGTGGAACCCACCAACGAGTTCGCTTTCGGCTTCAGCAAGGTCGAAAGGAGCTCGCTTACAACTTGCAGTCGCCACAATGAAGTAACAGAAGAATGCAATGAAAGTGAACGGATCATGGAAGATAAACCAGTACCCGAACCAGCCTCGCTGCATACCGCCGATCTCACCAAGATTCAAAGATCCAGCAGCAACAACCGGGACCAGAGCACAAATCGCCAGTGGAATTTCGTAGCTCACCATCTGAGCCGCTTCACGCATTCCACCAAACAGCGACCACTTTGAACCACTGGCATATCCAGCCATGATAATGCCGAAGACTTCCAGCGACAGAATCGCCAGCATAATGAACAGACCACAGTCGGCGGCAACAGCAACCCAGCCACTACTGAACGGCAGGACCATGAAGGCCGCAAAGCTAGCCACACAGACAACATAAGGAGCCGACCGGAACAACATGGAATCAGCTGCAGGAGGACACAAATCTTCCTTCTGAACCAGCTTGATCCCGTCAGCGAGAGACTGCAGCCATCCGAAAAGGCCACCAACGCGAGTCGGGCCGAGGCGGTCCTGAATTCGCCCGGAAACCTTCCGCTCCAGCCAGATAAAGGCGAACGGAGATAACGCAAACACATGAATCAGCAGAACCGCGTGAATTAACGCTGCAGCGACATACTGCCAGCCACCCAGCCAATCAAAAAATTCCGCGATCGATTGAGCGGCGAACATCATGGATCACACACCCGCAAACAGGTTGAAACAGCTTACGTCAGAAGTTCAGGTACTACCCATGCACCCGACAAGTCGACAACGCCAGCGACCATCCTTGCACCGCCTTCGGAGTCCCGAAAGCTGCCACGGATCACCGCTTTTTGAATGAGTGCGGGACTATGACAAAACCAAAATCTGTCTGCAACCAACAGGCGATGCGTTTCCTAACAGCGTTTCTGGTTCCGCATCCTGAGACGACCGAATCTGGGGTTTCCCGTCGGTGGGAAGAAGAAGAGGCTCATGTGTGTGGCTCCAGATCGAGAAAGATTCAGCGACAGGGCCCACTGGCTGGATGATCTGACGATTCAGTGTCTGCGGACTTCTCTCCATTCCGCCACGCTCCTGCCGAAACCCCGACCATGCTTCAAACTGAGCATCCCAATGGCCATACAAGCAGAGGCTGCGCCTGTTTTCGGGCTCGTCTCGGGGGCCACTGCGTTTCATTTTTGCCCCGGAATAATCGAAACAAACGGACACGCAGTCATTGCCGCTGCACTACGCACGACGGGATCATTCCGATCTCTTGAGGGAATTCGCAACTTCCTGAGTTCCGCGATTCGAAATAGACCAATCAGGGGATTCACTTATCAATTATGTCTTGTGTCAGTCCTTGAAATGTCGTTTCTGCGTTCCATCCGGAATGATCACCCCGCGAACGCAATGTCCGGTATAAGTAATTCTTGACTCGAAAATCACAGTCGGTATCTTCAGTAGAAGTATCCCGGACTCTGTATTCCGTGTTTAGTCCCTGAATTTCGGGCCTGTCCTGTCTTTACATACCGGTCCACGGCAGTATCACCTGAAAACGTCCCGGCGAGTATCGCCGGCCAGAGGCAACTCAATGGCATCGAAAGACAGCAACAGTCTGGTGATTTCGCTCTCGATCTTCGTGATCTTTTCCTTGGGATTTGGGGTCGCCTGGTACTTTTCTCACGACTTCAACACACAGCTTGCTCGTCAGATTGCTGAAGTCTCCGACTCAGTCAACACCCAGGAAGCCGCTATCAAAACTCACGAAGCGGAAGTGGAGCAGTTGAAGGGCTTGGTAGGACATCCGGGAGCAACGGACGAAGTCGTCGATGGGGTGAAAGCCGAAATCGCAAAGCGAGCTGCTGATGCCTCCACAGCCGCCGCTCCTCTTGAAGCCGCGATGATCGCCAACGCCAACGCCCGAGACGCTGCAGCCCAGTCCGCAAACGACCGGCTGAGACAGACTTACGAAAAACTGGCGGAGCTGAACCAGAAGGTCGCTCAGCATGAACAAACTCTTCAGACGATGAAAACGTCGCTTCGTGACAAGGAAGATGAGCTTCGAAAGAAAGATGCGGCCCACAGCGTCCGCCTCGCGGAAGAAGAGGGCAAAATAGACGCTGAAAAGGCCAAGTTTCGTCAAAAACAGGCTGATTACGAGCAGCTGGTCAAGGATAATGCAAAAGAGATTGAGCGGATCGAGAAAGAGCTGACTCAGCAGCGACAATCGCTGATTGCATTGCGAAGAGAGAAGCTGAAGCTTGAAGGGTCAGCCTTTGAACCCACCGATGGAATGATCACCATGGTGGATCATGCCTCGCGATCATGTTACGTGAATCTGGGGACCAAGGATGAACTTCGGCTCGGAACAGAGTTTTCGGTCTTTGCACCTGATCCTTCCGGAAAGTCTGATGGCCGAGTCCTGAATCCAAGGGAGCGCCGGGGCAAGATTGAGATCGTTGCGCTGCTTGGCGACCATCTTGCCGAAGCCAGAATTCTGCCGGATGCTGCGGGGAACCGAGTTTCTCCGGAGAATCCGATCGTAAAGGGCGACTCGATCTTCTCTTCACTTTATGAAAAGGGAAGAAAACTCCAGATTGCTGTGGTGGGGACTCTGCATTTCCATGGAAACCCAGCGAGTGATCGTGAGGAGTTTCATAGGTTGACATCAGCTGCAGGGATTGACATTGTCCTCGAAGTTGACGATCAGGCGAATCTGCTGGGCCGTGATCGAGAGTTGGTTTCAGCGGAAGAAATTCCTGACCGCATTACGGCGGGAACGCGATTTCTGGTGATCGGAAAGCGTGAGGATTCCGCAACGGCCGATGAAGCTCAGCGACTAATTATCGAAAAGACAGATCAACTGCAGTCCGAGCTCCTGAAGGCGGCTGAAAATAATGGTGTATACGTATTGAGTTTGTCCAGCTTCCTTGATCTGGTGGGATACTCCAGAAAACAGCTGGTAAGCTCCCCCGGTACTTTGTCAGAACAATAGGTTTGCACAGGACGATAAACTGGTTGTTTCAGATGTGATTCACATCAATCGATCAGCCTGCGAATCAAATCAGTGATCAAGAACCTGTAAGGCGCACAGATGGCATCAAAAGACGGCAATGGCCTCGTGATTTCTCATGCGATCTTTGCCCTGCTTTCGGTAGGGCTGGGAGTTGCATGGTACTTTGCGTGGCAGCAGAGCGCTGATCTTCAGCGACAGTTTGACGCGGCGAAGAAGGCGGAGTCGGAAGGCAAGGGAGCAATCGTCGCTGCTCAGGGAGAAGTCTCTACTCTGCGGGACCTTATCGGACGGCCAGCCGCCGGCGCAGACGACACCGTGAACCGCGCTGTAACTGAATCACGGACGCAGATTAATGTCCTTGCTGGTGACGGATCCTCGTCCGGAAAATCGCTTGAAGGAGCGTTGATTACGAACGCTGTCGACCGAGAAATGCACACGGCGAACAACGCCGATCGGCTGGTGCAGCTGTCAACAAAAACCAAGGAACTGGAAGACATTGTCGCAAGCCAGACCAAGGTCATTGCTGCAGTTCAGGCCACACTGGCTGAAAAAGACCAGCAGTTGACCGACAAGGAACGGCTGCATGGTGAACAATTGGCTCAGAGAACCAAGCAGTTCGATGAGATCTCCGCTCAGTTGCTGCAGGTGGAAACGACGTATTCCAACGTGCAGGATGCTCATCGCAACGAGATGTTGGTTCT
>JBILXT010000445.1:0-5551 GCA_044378235.1 Planctomycetaceae bacterium | reverse complement strand
TCAGTAGCAATCTTCCAGCCGGCATATTGACTCATCAAGCACGACGCCACCGGATGGTCGGTTCTGACGAGGATCTGCGGAACTGCTGGCAACTGGTTATCGCCAGGCACAAGGTCAACCTGCGCAAGTCCAGACAGGCAAATTCTGGCCAACAAGAGCCCGGCTTCGAGACCTCCTTCGGCTTTGACGCCGAAGTCCAGCAACGTGGCATTCGGCAAATGCTTCGCACTGATCCGCAGCGTTTCGCCGCGAGATTTTGCGAAGGTCGTCAGATGATCGGCTCGCTGATTCAGATGTTGTAGTGCTAAGTTCTGGCTCGTCACTTTGAATTCACCAATGTTGATGCGGCCGATGCCGCGGTGTGCCTATGGATTACGTTGAAGATGAGTCGGTAGATTACTCGACGAACGGTCGCATTTTTTCTATGCCGAGTTTCGCGACTTCCAGAGGATCCTTTGCCCATAAATCTTCACGAAACAACTCCAGCGACAGGTAGCCGTTGTAGCCGGTCGAAGCCAGCTGATCGCAGTAAAACTTCAGATCTACAACCCCATCTCCCGGCATGACTCGATCTGAATCTTCCTGGACAGATGCGGCGGGAACGGCAGGGGAATCATTGAAGTGCGAGATCGCGATCTGGCTGCCGTTCAGTTTGGAAAGTGAAGCAACTGGCCCACCACCGCGCCAGCAGTGAAACGGATCGACAACAACCGTCGCGTCCGGATGTCCTGATTGCTGGATGATGTCGATCGCATCGTCGATCGTGTTGATGTCTTCGACGAACCCGAGATATTCGAACGCTGGCTTCACACCAAACGACTTACCCAGCTCGAGCAATTCCGCATAGTGCCTGGCCCCGAGTGCTCGGTCGGCTTTTCCGGGCGGGGGGCCGGCAATGGCGAACTTCGCTCCGACGGCTGCTGACTGTTCCAGACGGCGACGGATTTCATCAAGTGCTTTCACGTGCTCTTCTCCAGCCGGCTGAAACCAGCCCGCCAGATAAATCGTCGTCGGTGCGACGATACCATTGTCATCCAGAGCTTTGTGGACATCGGCCAGCGTTCCGCCGGCACGGAGATGTTCATCGAGATGATCGTGCCATAATTCGATGGCTTCATAGCCGGCCTGTCGAGTCACCTCGATCTGCCGTAGAACCGGGGTCGTGCGAATGGTGCTGGCATTCAGGCAATAGCGAAATCGTGGCATGAGGTTTCTCTGGGGAACAATGTTCTTTGGTGCGTTGTCGCAAATGGCGAGAGCCTGATGAGCGGAATGGCACTAGCCACCTGTGACTTCGCACGTGTTTCTTTAATCCCCCCTGAGCCTGCCTCGGGGGCCTGCGGGCCTTTGCACCACTGAAAACCCTCTGTTCTGTATGGTGCAAAAGCCTTTAAACCCCCGACGCTGGGTCGGGGGCGGTTCAAGCAATACGCGGCTAGCGCCGTACTGCTCACTGCGTCCTGAAGCTACAAACCCGGAGGCCAGTCGCCTTCCTGAGGATTGAAATCGTTGTTGCCGGAGTCTGGAAACTCCGGCGGTGGTGGAGGCGGGTTGCGCATCCGATCCTGAAACTGCTGAAACGAATGGTTCAGCGAATCGAGCAGACGCTTCGCATTTGCAGTCGCCATGAAGACTCGTTGCGAAACAGCTGATTTCGGAAAGAAGGTCGTGATAAAGTCAAAAGAGAACTCCGTTGGCGAATGACCAATCATGACCGCATTCGCATAGCTGCCCGACTGAACATCATCACCCAGCTTCAGAGTATCGTACAACTCCTGAGCAGTCTGACGCTGTTGCGGATTCGGGTTCGGAATCACAGGCATGTGAACGGGACCGAATCGCTCTTCGTATCGAGCCAGATTGTCCTTCAACGCCATGATCATCTGATTGACGACGATCGGCGGCATGACAACTCGAGCAACAACCTGCTGCGGCTGCTGCATGCGAAGAAGGAAGTCCACGATAAACTCATGCTGCCCCTGCAGCACTACAGCGCCCGTGGTGAAGACGCCCTTGGCAACATGAGCCGGCACCATCGCACTGATCTGCGAATGGCGAATCTCCTGACTGTGTGGACCGTCGTCAGGATTGTCATTGGGTTGTGAGTTTTCTGTCATGTGTCGCTACGTATAGAGCCCCAAACGTCGAGAAATTCTTCAGAAACCGGTGTGGGGAAGTATAGAAACAAAAAGGCCCGGCATCTATTCGATGCCGAGCCTCTTTGGATGTATTTGTTGCGTCCCGCCAGGCGAAACGCTTTTGGAGTGCTGACTGAGTCTTTTTGCAGCTTGTGGTACTGGCTTCAGCCGGCATTCCGTGGCAAATCTGAACCACGCCGTGTCGACTGAAGTCGACGCTACGGAGAAACCAACCGTTCGCTGCGTCGCTACGGTCTAGCCTGCGTTTGGTGGCAGCTTGACTCGCTTGCGAACGTCTGTTTCCAGAACGCCGAAGGCCTGCTCATGTCGCTGCAGAGCCATTGACAGAGCGCTCCAGAGACGCTTGGCAGTGAAGTGATTCAGGATGATGCGCTGAGTCACCTTCACTTCAACTTTGCCGGTTGCGTAAGGAGTAGGATTCAGACCGAGGTCAAGAATCAGTTCTTCCGGAGTGCTGGAGACTCGACAGAAGTTCGCGTAGCCGGCGTTCGCATTGGCGTCACTGACCACCACTTCCTGAACCTGCTGCTGTTCTGCTCCGCGTGCTTCTTCCTGAGTGCCGTCGCTTTCGCTCACGTTCTTATTCTCCCTAAGGTTTCTTGAAAACTCACAATCCTATTGCTTCCCTGACGGACATGTCAGGACACAAAGAGTGATCTAAAGACCACTTATATCAATCGACGCATTTATCGGCAATGTTCAGTGCTGGAGTTGTGCCGCATCACCCCTGAGTACGTGTCAAGCCAGGTTGTCTGGTGAATCCTGATGAATATACCGCCATGCTTTCCTTGCCTGAACGCGATCCGATCTCACGGGGGTAACCAAGTTGACCATTCCGTTTACCGCCGAGCCGGAGGCGACGGCACGACTGAGGCGAAAGCCGTCGCCTCCGGCTCGGCGGAAAACAATGTTCGATTCATGGAGTCAAAGGCGCCTTTTCAAAATCCGTCTTCTCCACCCAGCCCGCGTTGACCTTTTGCCCTTTCATATACTTCTCATAAAAGCCTGCTCCATTCGTCGGCGTATAACTGTCAAAGATTGCCCCATTCCCCGACATCCGAGGATCCTCCTGAGCAAGCAACTCAGCCTCCATCCGCTCCGCCAAAGTGTTGACCTGATCAGTGGAGTCAACTGATCCAGCAAGGTTGACGCAGCAGTCCCGATCCGTTCTCAGGTCGAACAGTTCCAAAGACGGACGCATTCCGAAATTCAAACTCCAGAACCGATCCGTCCGGTCAGCTCGACCGAGATCCAGAATCAATGATTTCGTCGGGCTGCCATCAGTGTCGAGATATCCTGCTTCAGGATTACCGGCCGGCCATCGAGATGGCTCGTAATTCTTCAGCAGCAGATGCGTCGCGGTCACAATGCCGCGAATCGGATAGCCCTGATCATGTGGGCGCCCAATGTCGGTCCGCTCTTTGCCGATCAGCACATGATCACGCTCCGCAAGGATCTGCCCGGAGCGATCGCTTTCAAGCAGTGGTCTCCATGTCTTGCCGGTAATGGGCTGCATTCCGGAATCGGCCGGAGCAATCCCAGCCACATCAAGAATTGTCGGAGCGACATCCGTGAAGTCGACAAAGTCATCAATAACACGCCCCGAATGCTTAATGCCCTTCGGCCATCGAATCGCCAGCGGCACATGATTACTGTCGTGGTAAGCATAACCTTTAACACGAGGAAACGGCATGCCATGATCGCTGGTCACGATGATCAGAGTGTCATCCGACTGGCCACTTTTCTCTAACTCAGACAGCATACGCCCGAGTTGCTGGTCGACGTATTCGACTTCAAAACCATAATCCAGCATGTCGTTTCGAACGATCTCATTGTCCGGCCAATAACCCGGAACTCGATCAATCTCTTCGAGCTTTCTTTTCCCGAGCTTTACTCCCGATTGATACTCATAGCGTCGATGAGGTTCCTGCAGGCCGAACCAGAAGCACCACGGCTTGCCTTCGGGTGATGCATTCAAAAAGTCTGCGAAGTTCGCTGCGTAGTCGTTGTTTGCGATGTCATCGGTCGGCGGCTTTGTCTTGCGAGCATCAAAGCTGACTCCGGTGATCTTCCGGGCTTTCCCGTTCGCATCGTTGGCAATCCCTGGCCCCCAGCCCTTTCCCGTGATGCCAGTAAACCAGCCATGGCTCATCAACACTTCCGGCCAGCTTTTCAGCTTGGCAGGAAACATTGCCATGTGATTCCCCGCTTCTTCGTTCTGCCACAGATGTCGCCCCGTCAGCAAAATGGCTCGCGACGGAGCGCATTTGGCCATCGGAGTGTAGGCATTGCGAAACAATAAGCCTTCTTTCGCAATCCGATCGAAGTTAGGAGTGCTCACCCATGGCGTGCCATAAACGCCGGCATGGAGGCCCCAGTCATCAGCGATGACGAAAAGAACGTTTGGAGGACCAGCCTGAAGTCGACTGGGCATCACGCTAATGCAAAACCACACGGTCAAAACCAACAGCGATTTGCCGCAGGATCGAACTCGTGGAAAGCTTTTTCGCATGAAACTCATGTCACTGCCTCGACTGCATATTTCGTGAATCATTGAAGAGTCAATCAGGATCGCCCGGTCCGAATTGTAAGCATCAAAAGTGCGAAGTGGTACCTCAGGAATCTTTGCAACGAGGCCTTCACAGGTTGCAAGACCGGGAACTTCTTCCATACTGTGTCGACGAACAAATGTTCGCAGAACGTTCGCATCAAAACTGTCAGTTAAAGCTACTCAAAGAAGGTATTGTGAAATGGCCGATGTTCGCAAAGGTGCTGTGACTCTCAAAGGAAATCCTGTAGATCTGGCCGGGGCCGCTCTGGCGGCCGGTGCAAAAGCTCCGGAGTTCTCCCTGCAAAACAATGGTCTCGAAGAAGTCACGTTGGGCAGCAGCAACGGAAAGACTCGCATCATCGTGACGATTCCTTCTCTGGATACATCTGTATGTCATCTGGAAACGAAGAAATTCAACGAGCACGCGGCGTCACTGCCAAACACCGAAATCCTCGTCATCAGCATGGACCTGCCTTTCGGTCAGAAGCGATGGTGCGGTGCTGAAGGCGTCGACCAGGTAAAAACCCTTAGTGCACACCGATGCAGCAAGTTCGGCGAAGACTACGGCGTACTGATCAAAGGCGGTCCGCTGGATCGCTGCCTGACTCGAGCCGTCTTTGTGGTCGACGGTAACGGAAGTGTCAAATACGCAGAATACTGCAAAGAAATCGCTGAACATCCGAACTACGATGCCGTTCTTGCTGCCGCAAAATAGGTGCAAGGGCACAGAAACTTGTACCCGACCGCCGTGTTAACTGCGATACAATCAGCGAACCGACCGGACTCTCAGGGAGCAACCTCCTGGAGTTCAGGTCGGTTTACTTTTTTATCAAGTGTTCTG
>JBILXT010000444.1:0-5562 GCA_044378235.1 Planctomycetaceae bacterium | reverse complement strand
CCTTAAGCAGATGATGAATCAGGGCCGTGGTTGTCGACTTACCGTTGCTGCCCGTGACTGCAATCACTGGAGCCGGATTGTGGCGAAGAAACAGTTCAATCTCCGTCGTGACATCTACCCCGCGCTTGATGGCTTCGCGGACGAACGTGTTGTCGGGTTTCACGGCGGGGTTGACGACGAGTAAATCACAGTTGTGAAAGACTTCCGCAGGATGTTCACCAAGTGCCCAGTGATGAATCCGAACATCCGCCAGCGCGGCAATCGAATCGGCTAGTTCTTCGGCCGATCGCAGGTCCGTCACGGTGACCACAGCCCCTTGCTGCGCCAGAAACCTCGCGGCAGCAATTCCACCGCCGAACCGTCCAAGGCCCATGACGGTTGCGGTCACGCCGGCGTAGAGACCGTTCAGTTTGTGATCATCCTGAGTCACGATATGAGAACGTCTTTGTTTAGAGTGGCCGTGTGAAAAAAGTCATCACAAGAAATTAAAGTGATCCATCGACATGTAGCGGAAGGGCGCGAGCCCTCCGGTTCGTGCGACACCGGACGACTCGCGCCGTTCCGCTAATTGCAGGAAACGCTTCACTCAGCCACAGTCACGACAGGTTCCGGCGGCCACCAGTCCTCGATCTTTAACATCTGCAGCATTTGAGCACGCAACGTTTGCATCAGTGGATCCGGGCCTCTTGGCTTTTTCCCGGGATCGACTTCAATGGCTTCACCGATTCGGAAATCAACTCGCCAGCATTCCTTCTTCGTAACCTTGTCTGTCAGATCTTCTTCAAGGCGATGCACAGTCTCTGCAATACGTTCGGGCGTTACAGGACCTCGTAAGCCTTCGTCCAGATAATCCACGGGATACATCGAAAGAGTCTGCGCGTAATAACAGTCCGTCAACTGGCGCCATCGCTCGCGTTTTTCATCTTCCGACAGATGACCTCGCAACAGTTCCGGCACGATCGCAGATCGGATGTCCTTGACGCGGGAAACGACGTCACCCGTGCGAGCTTTCCCGAGCCATTGTCGCTCGGCTGGCTGCAGAATGCTGTTCATCAGATTCTCGATCCGAGGGCGAAACGGACCGCTGCAGGTTTCGCCAAGGATCTCAATTTCACGAGTCGCCAGGTGAGCATTCGCAAGGTTATGAATGCGTTTCAGGACCGGCAAATGTTCGTGGCTTTTCCAGAAAGTACGTTCTTCCAGCAGCTTCAGGGACGGCCCGACGCAGTCCATCAGGTCGCAAGTCATTCGATAGCGAATCCCGACGGGATGAATCACAACTTTCTTATTGGGGTCTTTCTCCGCGCGTTTCTTTGCTGCAACTCTCGCGATGAATGAAACACCATCCATCAACGGATTCAGGCGATCGTTCGCTCGTGAAATCACACCCTCCGGAAAAATCACCAACGGACGCTCGGCACTCGAAACGATCTGCACTGCGGTATCCAGAGACTGACGATCCAGGCCTTCTCGATAGATGCTGAAGCCACCCAAACGGCGAATGACGAACGCCTCCAGCTGGCTCTGTTTAAAGATATGCCAGCTGGCCATCGAATAAACATGGCTCGGAATCTTCCGACACAACATGCCCAGCAGCATGGGATCGGAATCACGCGAATGATTTGGGCAGAGCAAAATGCCGTGGCCAGCTTTCAGGCTGTCGCGGACGTGATCCAGGCCTTCGTAAGTGCACTGGACGATTCCGTGAGACTTCCGCAGGTACGGGCGCAGCCATAAACGGAACATCCATGAGAGCCAATGTCCTCGATAAGGTGGGACAAACTTATAAGGCTCATCAATGACTACACGATGCATCGCGAAGAGCCCCGAACGTGGGCAGAGTTCCAGACCAGGATGAAATGACTCGTCTGAAGCCCGACAGGATGACGCTGCGAATAGAAAAGAACGGTGCAGCGAAAGAGAGGATAAAACACCTGAGTATCAACAAAAGAGGGCGATGCCGAATCAGGCTCGCCCTCTGTATCATCAGCAATTTGCTTCGATCAATTATGTTGCTTCCAGCTCTGGTGGCTGGTTGGCGCGACGTGCTCGCATTTCAGCACGACGGCGATCACGACGACGAATGTCACTTGGCTTTTCGTAGAATTCTCGTTTGCGCATTTCCTTCTTCACGCCGGCATGCTCAACCAACTTACGGAACCGACGCACTGCTTCATTGACACTTTCATTATCACGCAAACGCAACTTAACCACAAAAACCCTCCTCTGGACACCTGAATATTTGAACAGTTTTAGAACTCAATTACCTTTGAATGTAACAAACGCAGGGAGAAATGCAAATTGCTGAGTTCCAGCATTTTGTCATCACCGGGGAAACAATTTCCATCGGACGCTTCTTGCCGCAGCCACGTTACTCGGCGGACCGGATTCAGTAAGCTGCCTCCGGCCTTTTCCCCACGAACACGAAGTTATCGGCAATTTTTCCTCATGAGCCGCGACTGCATCTACATCATCGATACATTTTCTCTGATGTTTCAGGTCTTTCATGCTATTCCTCCGATGACCGGAACTCAAGGACAACCGACAAATGCCGTTTTTGGGTTTACGCGGGATATTTTTGCCATCCGCGACCGCAAACCCAGGTATCTCGTCTGCGCCTTCGACTCCCCCGGCCCGGGGAAAAGAGACGAAATCTACGACAAATATAAGGCGAACCGTGCGGAGATGCCGGAAGACCTGCGTCCACAGATTCCTCTGATCAAGCAGCTCCTGGAGGGCTTTCGCATCCCGGTTTTGGAGATGGCGGGCTGGGAAGCTGACGACGTAATCGCCACCGTGGCGACTCAGGCCGCCGCCAAAGGGCTGGATGTGGTCATCGTATCCTCGGACAAAGATGCGAGGCAGCTTCTGAGTCCCCAGGTCCGAATGTTTAACTGCCGGAAGAATACTTTTCTGGACGAAGCCGGTCTGATGGAAGACTGGGGAGTAAGGCCAGATCAGGTGGTGGACTTTCAGTCGCTGGTCGGCGATTCCGTCGACAACGTTCCCGGCGTTCCCAAAGTTGGGCCGAAGACCGCGAAGACGCTGATTGAGCAATTCGGAACTCTGGATAACGTTCTGGCCAACGCGGACAAAGCTCCGGGCAAAAAACTGGCCGAGAATCTCGTGACCTTTGCCGATCAGGCAAGACTTAGCCGCGAGCTGGTTCGACTACGAACCGACCTGCCCATGACCGTCGACTTCGATGCGGCCACCATTTGTGATCCTGACTTCAAAGCCTTGTATGACCTGTTCAGCGTTCTCGGGTTTCGGCGCTACGCCACCGACATGCGTGAAAAACTTGTGCTGGAACCCGATGATGCGGCCGGTAACGTTGGTGCGTCTTCTAGTAGCAAGTCCGCGAAAAGTTCTGCCAGGACGAGCAGCGCGGGCGGTACAGATCCGCGTCAGAAATCACTGCTGTTGTCCGATGGCGAATCTTCCACCAATTCGGCCAGTCAACGGACTACTGGCTCGGAAGGCGCTGGCTTCGGCGCAGAATCGCAACCAACGACGACTGTGAGTGACGCTGTTGAGCTAACTACGGTGCTGCAATCATTCAATCCGTCAGCCAGTGTCTTTGTGGAACTCATGACCTCCGGCAACGGCGTGCGTCAAAAGCGAGTGATCGGAGCGGGCATCTCTGACGGGACTCGCACCATCCTTGTGGACTTGTCTGGAACTCAATCGGAAGCCACTGCCGATGTGCTCCTGAAATGGATCTCATCGTTCGCAGGTCGAGTCATCATCTCCAGCGCCAAACCATTGTGCCATATTTTGCTGTCAGCCGGTCTGCCACTTCCTGCGCAGTTGTTTGACGCTTCGATTGCCGACTACCTGCTGGATGCCGGCGCGAGAACTCATGATTTGTCAGAGATTGTCGATCGACATGCCACGGAGTCCGTGAAGAACGCGGCCATCGCGGATTCTCGCAAGGGTCGTCAGAAGACGATGTTTGACGAGGATGACGTTGCCACGACACCGGTCGATCCGTTTAAAGAATCGGCGAATCGTTGCGAACGTCAGCTTCGACTTTTGACCGCGGTTGCGAAGGGATTGCAGGAAGGGCTGCAGGAAGACGGCCTCGCCTCTTTGCACGACGCACTGGAATCGCCGCTCATTCGAGTTCTCGCGAGAATGGAATATGCCGGGATCAGTGTCGATGTGCCGGAACTAAAACGCCAGAGCGATCTGGCGGCGGTCGAGATTGATCGATTGACGGCCGAGATCTACGCCATGGCGGGCCGGACGTTCAACATCGACTCTCCGAAGCAACTTTCGACAGTTCTGTTCACCGATCTCAAGTTGCCCGTAATCCGAAAGACTCAGACCGGAGCCAGCACCGATCAGGAAGTGCTCGAGGAACTCGCGCATCAGCATCCTCTGCCAGCGAAGATCATGGAACGTCGTCATCTGATTAAGCTCAAGGGAACTTATCTCGATGCCCTCCCGATGTTGGTGAATGATCAGACCGGTCGAATTCACGCGACGTTTCATCAGACGGTCGCGGCCACAGGACGACTTAGTGCCAGTGACCCGAATTTGCAGAACATCCCGATCAGAACTCCGGAAGGCCGTCAGGTGCGACGAGCGTTTCGTGCTGGTCATCCGGACTGGGTTCTCGTCTGTGCCGACTATTCTCAAATCGAACTTCGCGTGCTGGCTCATTTCAGTGGCGATGCGGCCATGCGAGAAGCCTTCAAGCAGGGCATCGATATTCACTCGGCCGTGGCCAGTGAAGTGTTCGGCGTTCCGGTGGAAGCCGTCAATTCCGATCTGCGACGCATTGCCAAGGCCGTCAACTTCGGAGTTATCTACGGGCAAACTCCGTGGGGGCTGGCAGCCGCATTGGGCATTGGCAAGGACGAAGCCGCTCAGTTCATCGACAATTACTTCGCTAAGTATTCCGGAGTCGCGTCCTTCTGCGAGCAAGTCCTGACAGACACCGTTCGCACCGGGTATGCTCGAACGATTCTGAATCGTCGACGAGCGATCACCGGAATTCGTCGCACGACCGGGATCAATCGCAACATGCCCGAGCGAACCGCGATTAATACCGTCATTCAGGGTTCGGCCGCTGACCTGATTAAGCAGGCCATGCTGGATGTGGATGACGCGTTGGCCTCCAGTTCACTGCGAGCGACTCTGCTGCTGCAAATTCACGACGAATTGGTCTTCGAATGCCATCGCGACGACACGGCCGCGTTGATTCCCCTGATTCGCGAAAAGATGCAGGGAGCGATGGTCCTGGAAGTGCCACTGGATGTTGATGTGACCATCGGTCCGAACTGGCTGGACCAGGAAGATGTGAAGGACACGGAATCATAGTTTGAAAAACGGGCGAACTCTGGACCGGCGCGAAGTTTAGCTGGACAGCGCCATGTTCGAAATTCAGTTTCTCCGTTCGGCATGGAGCGTAAACGCGAAAACACTTGTTTTCGGAGCCAGAACAAATTCTTCATAACCTCTGCGATTCATCCGCGTTATCCGCGCTATCCGTGGTGAAAATGCGATTGTGTTTTTGACCGCGGATGGCACGGATTTCACGGATAAAGTCGCAGG
>JBILXT010000097.1:0-20082 GCA_044378235.1 Planctomycetaceae bacterium | reverse complement strand
GATGAACAGGTAAATGCGGCGGGCCAAAGCGGGGTCGTTGGTTGTCACGATCCCACCTTCACCAGTCGTAATGTGCTTGCCCTGCTGCAGGCTGAAGCTGCCGACAGCTCCGAAGGTGCCGACATACTGATCACGATAGGTCGTCAGGAATGACTGAGCGCAGTCTTCGATGACGGGGATACCATGACGATTGGCCAGTTCCATGATCGGAGCCATGTCGCATGGGTTACCGAACAGATGAGTCACGATGATCGCTTTAGTCTTTGGGCTGATGACCTTGGCGATGGACTCTGCTGTGACATTGTAGGTGTGTGGATCAACGTCGCAGAAGACAGGAATCGCGCCCTGGTAGATGATTGGCGTAATCGCACCCATGTCGGTGATGGATGTCGTGATGATTTCATCGCCAGGCTCGGTATCCAGGGCCGCGATCGCGCAGTGGACAGCGGCGGTTCCGCTCGAACAGGCGTAAGCGAACTTTGCTCCGATCTTCGCGGCGAATTTTGTTTCAAGCTGCTTTACGAAATTGCCTTTGGTGCTTGTCAAAGTACCACTCGCCAGACACTGTCGCACTGCTTCCAGTTCTTCAGGTCCAAATGTTCGTCCGGTTGCGTCCTGGTCAGATGGCAGTGTGATTCGGTTCGTCATGGTTGAGGTTCTTTCGATTGCAGGAACATTTAAGGATTTGTGATCTAAACAAAGACACTTAGCGGTCTACTTCAACGCTCCATGAGACCCACTGAGTTTTCTGGCAACAACTTTCGACAGCAGTCGCAGATGAGCCAGAATCGTGCGAACGGTCTTCATCTTTGAAAACCCGAACAGCCGCACCTCCAGAGTCGCGGGATGCTCGACAATCTTTCTTCCGTGAAGACTCAACTGGGCTGCTAGTTCTGCGGTGCCCAGAAAGCCATTCTCCACAAGTGGCAGATCAACGATCTGCTGCTTGCGATAGACTCGAAAACAGCTGGTCCATGTTGACAGTTTTTGTCCCAGCAGAATGCGATACATGCACGACAGCGTGTGCGACAGAACTAATCGCCAGCTTGGGACGTTATTGACCTTGCCATCACGGTGATACGGTGACGCGGTCACCATCGCGACGTCTCGCGTCAGCCGCGGCAACATGTGTGTCAATTCATGAGGATCGTAGGAGCAGTCCGCGTCGATCGAGGCGATGATCTCAGTCTGCGCCGCGTTGATGCCCGTCAGAATCGCGGCCGAGACCCCTTTGTTGGTTTCATGTCGAAGAATGCCGATGTCCGTGTCATCACCAAACAACGACTGCAGAACCTCATACGTATTGTCTTTGCTGCAGTCATCGACGAACAGAATCTTCAGATCCCATTGTCGCGACAATTCGTGACGCAGCGACTGCATCGTGCGATGTAAGTACGGCAGCGTTGACTCTTCGTTGTAACACGGAATCACCAATGTGGCTGCTGGACGCTGTGTCCGCCGGATGCCGGAGTTGCCCGCTGTTGAATCCTCGTCCGGAGTCGTCACCGCGACTTCATTAAGGAGTCTGGCTCTGACTGGACGTTCAGCAAGGTTATGAACTTGCTTTGAAAGCGAAGAGAGAGGGCTTCCATTCAGCTTTGCATGGTCCTGAATGGACGTAAAATTCGCAGACGCAAGATACTGGGGAAGAAGCGTTCGATACTTGCCGAGGTTTCTGTAGTGACGAATCTTCGTGAGTCGTCCGGTAACGCTCAGCCGTGGCTGCAGCTCATCCAGCTCCCAGACCTGAAAATACATCACGAACGGAGAAGACTCAGTCTGCTGCCATTTTTCAATGGCGGAATTCATGAGTGATTCGGGTAACTGTCGCAGGTAGTTTCCACCTGCGATCGGCCACCAGCCACCGGCGAACGGCATTGTGGACGGTGGAATCTCGAGGATCGTTCCGTTCGAGCAAGTCTGTTCATGAATGTGCCGACGCCATGGCTGTTGACTAAAGTCACGCCGACGCGGCATCAGGCTGGAGTCGTAGAGATAACCGGCTTCCAGCAGTTCATCCAGGAAACCCAGATCCTTCTTGTGAAGCCATCCATCGGACAAGCGAAACCCGACAACAGGTTTGCCGACGGTGTCTTCCAGAATCTCGCGTGATCGCCGCAGGTCTTCGCGTCTGGCCTCTGCACTGAGCTTCAGAAGCGGCTGGTGGAGATGGCCGCGGCTTGCAATTTCGTGGCCCGCTTTCGCAATGCTGCGTATCAGCTCAGGATACTTTTCTGCAATCCAGCCGAGCACAAAGAATGTGGCTTTGGCATCATGCTGAGCCAGCAACTCAAGCGTCTCTTCAGTGTTCTTTTCAAGTCGTGACTCAAAACGATACCAGTTGCGAGGACTAATGAAGCGATGGAAAGCCCCTGCCTGAAAGTAGTCTTCCAGATTGACTGTCAGAATCTGCGCGTGTGACGAGTCCGCGTTTTTCAGAACGAGTTTTTCGTCGGCAGATTTTGGAGGGAGTTCCCGTACCAGCATGTTCGAATCACTGAATGTAAAGACTTAGAAAAGCTAACAAATCTGGGACTTGCTCCCGCAAACCTGCGAGATCACAGTTAAAGGTGACTGGCAGTGGAGCCGGTCCCGGTTTTGTTAGGGCCTCTTAGTAACTCAGAGCACAATGACCCGAGGAGATCGCGAAGAAACTTTCCCGAGCGCTCTCAAACCTAGGTTCTGTAAAGCCGCAGGTTGTTGAATTCATGAAACAGATGATGTGTTCGTGCAGGTGAACAGGGCAGATTGAGTGAAATTTATCAGTCATGCCGGTTGATCTGTTGAACAGAACCTTCCCGAGAATGAATGCAATGTGCACAGGCCACAGGATCGTTACACTTCGCTGCGGTGTCATCATCTGTGGGGAACCATGCCCTTGAAGATTGATTCACACCGCCAGAGCATCCGCGTGGCTGACGGTGTTCATCGCGTGGTTGCCACAATCGTTTTTGACAGATGTCTTTGAACAGAATGAAAGTTGAACGTGCTCCGGATCGGTTCCATAGAGCTGGACTTGCCCGTTGTTCAGGCGGCGTTAAGCGGCTACAGCGACTGGCCGATGCGCGCGATTGCCAAAAGACTGGGAGCACCGTATTCGGTTTGCGAAGTGATGACCGATTCGTTCGTGAGTTCACTCAAGGATCGAGCGAAGACACGCCATCATTTGTATCTGGAGGAAAGTGATCATCCTGCAGGTGCGCAGTTAATGGGGTCGGAGCCGGATGAATTCCCCGGTGCTGCTTTGAAACTGGTTGAGGCGGGCTTTGACGTCGTGGACATCAACTTTGGTTGTCCCGCAAAACGTTCAGGTGGACGATGTCGAGGCGGATATCATCTGGGGCAACCTGAAGTGGCTATTGAGATCCTGCGACGAGTGCGGGGTGCTGTTCCATCGCAGATACCGGTGACCGTTAAGATGCGACGCGGCCTGGATGACACTCAGCAGAGCCGCGACAACTTTTTTCGCATCATCGAGACGGCCTTTGCGACCGGAATTGCTGCCGTGACCGTGCATGGTCGCACTGTCGAACAAAAATATATTGGTCCAAGTCGCTGGTCGTTTCTCAAGGAAGTTCGTCAGCTTTTTCCGGGGCGAACACTGCTGGGCAGTGGAGATCTGTTTACAGCGGCAGATTGCGTGCGAATGCTGCAAGAGACAGGAGTTGATGGCGTGACGGCTGCTCGCGGATCGATTGGCAACCCCTGGATCTTTTCCCAGGCCGCCGCATTACTTCGCGGCGAACCATTGCCTGCTCCGCCGACTGTATACGAGCAGCGTGATGTCATCTGTGAGCATTTTCGGCTGGCCGAACAGATTCTTCCGGCCGATCAGGTCTCAAAGCAGCTTCGCAAGTTCTGTATTCATTACTCGGGATGGCACCCAGAAGCCGCATCAGTTCGGGCTGCATTCATCGCAGTCAGGAACGCGACCGACTGGCACGACGTCATTCTTCGTTGGTATGCGATGGAGCAACCGGGACAGTTTCCTGCAGATCCCGGGAATACTCGGACCGGGAATCTGACTGAAGGCTAAAGGCCGCTTTTGTGCCGGCGTCAGCAGGAATTTCGGGGCGAAAGGCAGGTGTCCGAGGATATTCGTTTCCTCGCGTGACGTTACCGCTGTGCCATTTTCAGAGACCCTGGAGGCTTCTGAGTGAAGTGGCTTCAAGAATAGTTACCAAAATCCATTCTCTCGCATTGAGAAACCCCCAGGGGTTGGGACATACTCGTGAACGTTTTCCGAGAAGGGGGGATATTTGGGGGATTTGCGTTCATTTTTTGGCCCTGGTTTTCCGCTGGCGGCGAGGGTTCCTTTGGGAATTTCAATCGCCAAGATGGTCTGTAGTTAATCTTCGGTAAGGGTTTTGGTGATGGCGGAGCGTTCCGGGGCAGCTTCTGGCGGTAATGCAGGTTCGAAGTTTCAGGAAATCTTCCGCAAGGCGTTTGGCAAGAGTCGTCAGCGACGAAATCGCAAAGGACTCGTGGGAACTGAGTCATTGGAGACGAGAGTTCTGCTGTCTGGAAATCGGATAGTGAACGAAGGACCTAATGCCTTTGACATGTCCGACTCGGATGTCATTGAACTCGGATCTGTTGTTCTTGATGCGCCGGCAGTGATTTTCACTGGAGGCTTGCAGACACAGTATAGCTCCATCGGACCAAACCAATTTGATACAGATACGATCCGCTTTGAACTTACCGAAGATGCCGCTCCACTTGCGCGACTTGTTATTCGAAGGATCACTCCAAGCCGCGGACCAGAAATGAGTCCATTGATCGCCAGTCGCAAGACCGGAGCGGACTCTATCCACACTGTGGACCTTAATCGACTGATCACTGCTGAGCTTTCAGGGCCTGGGCAAAAACTGAAATTGGCAGTCGTCGGCGACGAATCTCTGTCCTGCTCACTCGCTGGACTTCCCAGGGGTGTTTACACGCTGCGAATAAAGATCACTGATAACCTTCGATCCGTCTGGTCTTTGGCGACAGATGATAATCCAAGGCTGGCCTATTCCTACGATGGCTATGTAGAAAACCGGGCACCAAAGTATCCGATTAAAAGTGCGGACCTCACCGAAGCTCATCTCGACGAAACCAACAACAGCTCAGTGTCAATTGGTACGATTGGTGTCCTAAAGTCGACCACTGTGGTCAATGGATTTCTTAGCAGTAATCATACTGTTGTTGTGACGGATCATGACACTTACGAATTTCGCTTACCTTCACGGGGCCTGACGGGGTCACAGGTTCGGGTCCGCTATCTGCCATTGCGTGGCCCTGCGGATAAGCTTCGTGATTTGATTCAGGCAACTCTGACGACGCAGCTCGGACAGATCACGATTCACCCCGAACTGCCAAAAGATGCGGCCGGTGAACGTGAATTCCTGTTTGACCTCAAAGGATACAGTGCTCAGACTCCCTTCCGACTGGAGTTGAGGTCGCTTCCACTCGTGGCTCCTGGTGCGTATTCCATCGAATTTACGCATCCGTTGCCGGAGGTCTCGCTGGGTTCGGTTGTATCGCTGAGCGAAGGTTTTGGATACCTGTCTACGATCGAGGGATTGGGAAAGGCCTACGACGCTTCTGGTCAGTTGTTCCATTCACAACTGAAGCAGCCAATAAACCTCAGTGCGACAAATCGAGCGACTATTGAATCCTGGTTTTATCCTAAGTCATCTGATGGTTCTTCCACCATCTGGGAGTTCGCCGATAAGCAGGGGCAAGTCACCTGGCAATTGCGGCAAGTGAATGGTCGAGGCCTGCATGTTCATGTCCGTCGAGGCCGTGGGAGTTCAGCGAACTACTTTGACGCAGGGAAATCCGGAGTCCTGAACGCCGAAGCCTGGAATCATCTTGCGATGACGTTTGATGGTCGGCAGCTTCGCCTCTTCGTCAACGGTGTCAGTGTGTTAACGCTACCAGAGAGTTCCGGCAACAACGGTCTGCCGTCGATACTCGGTGATATCAGGAATGTCACTTTCGGCGGAGGTCTTGTCGACGAAGTGCGAGTCTGGGACGTCGCAAGAACTCAGGCAGAAGTTCAGCAGGGACTTCTCTCTGCGTTTTCAGGAACTGAACCGGGACTTCAGGCGTACTGGAATTTTGACAAGCTGAACAATGGCGATATTGCCGATCTTTCGCCAAACAAAAATGTTCTTCAAATCCCAGTCGGTCGCCGCGTTGAGAATGCTGTTCCGCAGATCGGCTACGTTGAAGTTCTGCTGGATCAGAAGGTCTCAGACCCGAAGGGCCTGTTTGTTACGTATGAACTGAGCGGAGCGGCAAAAGCGACAGTGGATTTCATTCCGTCGCGATTTCGAACGGTGTCAACTGACCCCGGGTCAGAGCGCGAAGGAATCATTATTCCGTTCGGCGAAAAGTCCGGACGTATCTATTTCATGGCAAAGCCGGATGCGCTGGCAGAAGCTGCAGAAAACATTAACGTCACACTGAAGACGTTTAGTTTTGAAGGCTTATCGGGCGGTCAGGACTATCGAATTGGGGCACATAGTTCGAAGTCTCTGGAGATTGCAGACAGCGGTGCCTACAAGGTTGGCATTTCCGTCACGGACGCAAGCGGCCGCACCGTCACGGCCAATAATCCTCTTCACCTCGATCCCGTCACGAAAAGTGGCAAATTCTTTTTCCGTCTGACCAGCCAGCCGAAAGCGGCTGTTGAACGGATCATGATTCAGATGGACGCCAATTCGACGTTGAACGCCAGCACCACGCGCGGAGGCACTTTCGGTGTTGATTTCAAAGCGGAGGACTGGGACAAGCCCATTGAGTTTACGGTGCGATCATTCTTGACCTCCGGGACCGAGGGCTCATTTGAGTTCTTCAGTGATAGCCAGGGACGTCCGCAATCAGATCGCTATCTGGTAACGCCAGTGAGATTCGGCACCACGTTGAATCTTCCTCCGCGAGAAGCTCGCCCGACGGAAGGAAGTGCCACGGACGCTGTGTCGACAACACCGACAGTCAACCTGAAACATCTCAAAGATGTCCGTGAGGATGCGTCGAAACCTGGACTATTCAGCGTAGAACTTAGCGCGCCGGCACCGGCTGGCGGATTGGTGGTCCACTATGCCATCTTGACAAACAGTCATGCGACAGCAGGCAGTGACTATCGCAGACTTCCAGGGTTTGTGTTTGTTCCGGAAGGACTGCGACAGGCTGAGATCCCGGTCTACGCGATCGACGATCTCGTTTATGAGGGGGCCAGCGAAGATCTGGTGATTACTCTGCAGAGCAGTTCACGCTATCACATCGGTACGGCAGGAAATCCGAAGGTCACGATCACGGAAGACGACCATGCAGATATCTCTGTCGTCAATACATCGATTCTGGATGTGAATGTTCCCAAAAGTCCAGCACGGCCGGTGAATCTCAGTGAAGGCACAGCGGCCGAGCGGTATACCACCAGCTTCAATGTCCTGCCTTCCGTAGGCAAGTCGGGCCACTACGAAGTCCCAACATGGACATATAGCGGTGGACTGGCTTCGAAAGTCGCCTCCTCTGACGGAGATACGATTCCATTCGAAATGCTGTCGGCTGGGGATTCAACGGCAAAACTGGCTCTGACTTTAACCCCGACGACAGCCCTGGGCACTAAGACACTTCCCACGGTGCGCTCTGGCGGTGATTCGGAACACAACATTAATCTTGATCGCCTGTTACGATCGGGTCTGCGGTTAACGGGGACAGGAAATTCCACAGCCGGGCAGGTTGTGGGTGACAATAAGATCGAATGGTCTCTCTCGGGGCTGGCCGCCGGGCGATATCTCGTGGATTTGTCTCTTCCGGTGATTTCACAGATTCTGCCGACGAACACAGATCCCAATCAGGTGCTGACCTACGAATATCGTCTGGAGTTTACCAGTTCGCCAGTCGCACCGTTTGAAGTTGCGACGACGCGTACAGAGACGGGGCTTTCGTCGAGCTATTCCAATCTGGTGACGAATGAACCATTGACTTCACAAACCGCTCAACTGGAACCAAACAACGACACGATTGCGTCCGCGCCCAATCTTGGGGTTGTGACACAGAATGCGGAGGTCCTCAAGCAGACTGTCAGCAGTTCTGTTGATAAAGACCACTTCCGGTTCACTCTGGACTCCACTCTGGGCCGCCCTGACACACTGATTGCACGGTTTTCTCATACATCTCAGAGCGATCTGCGTTTACAGCTATTGTCGACTGCGGGCACTGTGATTCGTACGTCCGACGAACAGTCAAACAACGAGTACATGGATGTGCGCGATCTGGCCGACGGCGAGTATGTTGCGCTGGTGACAGCAAGTCCTCGCGGGGCATCGCGATTCATCGAAGAGCCATACGCCTTGAAACTGACACGGCTGCAACTGGGCGTGGAACCCGGACCGAATGATGATCTTCAAACCGCTCCACATCTTGGGACGGTTCATGATGGGGATCGATTCGCTGATTTTTCTCTGAGTACGGTCACCGATGAAGACTACTTCCGATTTTCTCTTGATACCGGCAGCGGTCGACCAGACAGTGTTTCGCTATTGAGCACAGTAGCCGACGGGATGCTGGGCATGTCTCTGCATTCACTTGCCGATGACCGCGAGATTTCAAGGCTCAGCGGCAACCAGACGAGGTTATCTCTGGCGGGATTGCCAGATGGAATCTACGGCGTTCGCGTCTTCCGATTTGCTCCAGGAACGCTGAACAGGTACGACCTTGGATTCGGTACAGTCACGCCATTAGCCGGAGAAAGAAATCTCAACCAGGTCGCAGTCCGACTTAATTCTCGGCCAACGGCCAACGTCTCGATTACATTCCATAGCGATGACCTGACGGAAGGGACCGTGACCAATGTGCCGTTTGTCTTTACTCCCGACAACTGGGATCAGCCGCAGTTCGTAACGGTCACGCCGCTTGCAGATCATGACGCTGGCGCGAATAAGAATGCGACCTATACAGTGACAGGGGGTGCAACGAGCACGGATCCAAATTATCAGCATCGCACGATTCGTTTTGCAGTGACGAATGTCGACAACGGCGAATTCGTCTCTCCAACGGTGCCATCTCAACTCGAAAATGGAGCTCCTGTCGAAGCCAATTTACCGACGGTTTCAATTCAGAAACTCAAGAGAGGCGCCGTACCGGAAAGTGTTGTTGACGATGCGTTCGTGGTCAAACTGGATAGACCATTGACAGCTGATCTGACTGTTGGCGTCGACCTCCGCCGCGGAACTGCAACTTTTGGAGAGGATTTCATCGTCATCACCGGAAGTTCCGTCTCGAACTCCACAACGACGCCGGGCATCGTGAATGTGCTGTTCAGGGCGGGTGAGACATCAAAGAACATCCAGCTTTCATTGATTGACGACAAAGTCGCGGAGTCTCCTGACGGCACCGATGAAAGCGTGCGCGCGGCAATTGTTGATGCAAAGGAGTTTCGCGTTCCGAATCATTCTGACCCTGGCTTCACGGATGTCATCACCATTCTGGATATCAACAAGGCTGGCGTCACGGTTCTGAAAAATGGCAGTCCTGCTGGCAACAGTCTGTCGACTGTTACCGAAGACAGTACAGGAAGTCCCGTCGAGTATTTTCTGAAGCTGGATACGAAACCAACCGCCAATGTGGTTGTCTCTGTCGGCAGTTCGGATGTCAGTGAGGGTCTGATCTCAAAGTCGACCGATGGAGCCAGAGCAGAGGTGGTCCATCTGGTCTTCACGCCTTCGAACTGGAATGTTGCCCAACCGGTTTATATTCGAGGAATCGAAGATCGAATTGATGACGGCGACGTTCCGTTCACTTTTGTCGTGACGGTTCAGGGTGAAGATGATGTCTATCGCAAAGTCTCAAAGCAGGCCTTTTCCGCAATCAATGCGGACAATGACGAACTGGGGATTTCCGTTTCGAATCCACTGACGACCGTTGATGGTCGCCAGAACGTGTTCAGCGTGACACTGAAGTCTCAGCCGATCAGTGACGTTCGGGTCACAATGAACGTGCCGGACGAGCAGTTAGAGATCGAAGGCGCACGGGCTGGCGATCCTTATACTCTGACTTTTACGCCGTCCAATTGGGATTTGCCGCAACTGGTTCGAGTGACAGCGGTAGATGATGGTATCGTTGAAAACTTCCATCGCAGTCAGGTGGTCTTTCAGGTTGACGTCGGGCGCTCGTTTAATGGTCCGGGGATCGCGGACAACTTCACGGCTGAGCGAGCCCTGGATCTGGGCGAGATTAGTGGCGGTGTTCGCTGGACCAATATGGTGATCCGTCAAAACGAAAATCGACACGACCAGGATGAATGGTTCCGTATCAAGTTGACTTCAGGAGGAGGTTCGCGCGACAAACTGCGACTGCAAGTGGCCGGGGAAAATGCATCGAAACTTCCGACCTTGATCTTGTACTCGGCTGATGGAAAAAGGGAGCTTCGCCATACCGGTTCCGGCGACGCGGCTTCTCGCGAAATATCGCTGCAGGGAATTACGGCCAACGAGTACCTGATCAAAGTTGGCCGCAATAGTTCGTCATTACCGTTTGATTTCTATATTGATGACGCCGACCGAGCCTATGAGTCGGTGGATCTGGCGCCTCTGCCTGTATCGATCAAAGACAATGATCTGCCCACGGCGGAGATCATTGCAGGCCCTACTGCGTCTGAAGTTTCGGGTAAACCAAGCTACTTTGCAGTGCGACTCAACGCGCCGACTGCTGCTGAAGCGTCTGACGTTGGCATCAAAGTTAATTTCAGGATTACAGGTGGTCGAGCGACCGTTGGCACCAGTAGTTCCACGCTGCATGACTACTCCGTGCTGGCCGATCACTTCACAATTGATCCCAATAATCCATCTGTTGGTACAGGCTGGATTCGAGTCGCCCCGGGTGACCTGCAGGCGAATATCGGAATTGTGCCCGTCGACGACAAAGCCGTTGAAGATATGGCACTGACGGTGCAGAGAATCACGCCAATTTCCGGCGGCTACGATTTGCTCCTGTCAACAATTCAGAATGCGTCTTTGCCGTATCCGATTCTCCGAGCTCATACGCCGATTGATATTCAACTGCCCGATGGCACCTCGATCAAGGCTGAGGTTCTGCATCGCAAGTCGTTGAGCCCCAGCAATCCTCGCCCCGGTGGGAACCTCGAATACCTTGATCACGTGGAGGTTTCTCTCGACCCATCCGATTACGCACGCGCCGCAAAGTTCAGTGGAGCAAAACTGAAGGCGCGAGTTGAGTCGGAAGATGTGCAGATCAGCTTGCTTCCCGGGGATGGTTACATTCTTCCGAAAGCTCCGGATCGGCAAGGAACGGCCGGGAAGCATTCTGCAGACCTTGATCCTGAACGCACAACGTCAGTGATGACGATCTACGATGACGATACGCCGGGGCTGCAGGTTATCGAGATGGGGCAACACACGACTCTGGCGGAAGGCGAAGAAGCGACGTTTCAGGTCGCGCTGACAGCCGAACCCCAGCAGAACGTCACAGTCACTATGACTCCCGGAGGCGGTCTGCAGATTGTTGATCCCGCCTCGTTGGCCACGAAGACCGTTAGCTCCACCGTTTACACGCTTGGGACGGCTGGTGTTCCGGACACTCTGGATCTGGTTCTTGATTCCGTCCACGTGACCGATAAAGGACTGACGGCCGTTCTTGATGCACGGCTTTCCCGAATCACAATGGCATCGCAGGCAACGGTCTCGACACTTTCGATCAAAGGCGCAAATGGACTCTCAAGTGCCTCTGCCAAGTTCACGGTTCCGGGTAACAACCCGGACCTCGTTGATGCGGCTGGAAATCCGCTTGAAGGAAACTGGCACACGATGCAGCGTCTGATTGTTTCCGGGCTGGAAAAGAAAAGTAACGGTTCGATCGAGTTGAAATTGAAACTGACGGGGCATGCAGAAACCACAGTCACGCTGACGCCGTCGACCGTTTCGCGAACTGCAGCGACGTCGTCTTTGGTCTTCACACCGACGAATTGGTTCCAGCTTCAGACAGTTACAATCACGGCTCCTCACAATGGCAAAGCTGAGCCAGGTGAATGGCATCAGGATCTGATCAATTACAGCGTCACAAGCACCGACGTGAATTGGGACGGCCTTGCTGTGCCGGTTCAGGAAGTCCATATTGAAGACACTCTGCTGGATGCCGGCGATACACTTGACGGAATTCGCAGTGGCCTCGGAATGCTGCAGGATGGTTTGCTGGGACTTGAGGTTCCAGTTCTGGGCAACATCGGAGAATTACCCGGCGTGGGTAAAGTATTCTCGGACTTCCGAAGACCATTAGAAGAATCTCTGGCCAACACCGAAGATCTGACCGTCAACAAGTTCAAGAGTCTGGCAGAGAGTGCTCTTCAACCTCTGGTGGATCGAGGTCTTCTTGACCGTGTGGAAGTGACTCCCGAAGCGAATGACGAAGAAGTCAGCGTTGTTTTTGAAGTGGAAAAATCGATCATCGTCGGACAGTTTGATCTGTCCGCAGATCTTGGGCTCGATGCACTCGGAATTAAATTCGAGACTCAGGGAAAAGCCAGCGCAGTTCTGGAGTTCAGTCTGACACTTGGATTCGGCTGGAATCAACAGTTTGGTTTCTTCCTTGACGCGAGCAATACCGCGATCCACATGGGAGCGAAGCTCAAACTGGAAGGCAATGGAGCCACCGCTGATAACCCGGAGAATCTGTTCACGGGACAGGGATCGATTGGGTTCCTGCAGGTCAATTTCAAAGACGATATCGACAATCGCACGGAACTGGGGATCACCTTTGATGTGACTCTGAATGATCTCGACAACCTGAGTACTGTTAACTTCTTTGATATCAACGGAGATGGCCTGCTTGAAGAAGATTCGTTCGTCCATAACGTGGGCAAAGATACGAATCGCGATGGGCGGATCGATACGAATAGCTCAGGAGAGCAGCAGTTCGCACCGAAAACGGTCGCAGAGCCATGGGTGGGCATTGATTCTCAGGGCAAATCGGATGACTTCCCGATAATTCTGGCAAATGAAGCAGATCCAGTCCTGAAACAGGCCGCCAATGCCAACTGGAATACTCGTGGAACTAACGCCGATTCATTCGACGAAGCAGAGCTGATTCGCAAGGAAGGCGTTTACCGAAAGAAGACATTGGGGAATCGCACGATTGTTTATCTGGACTCCAATCGTGACGGCAAGCTCAATATTTCACGAAGTAACGTTGACCCATTCGCGTTGTCGTGGTCTTCACTGACGGAACGTGAAAAGAACAGCAGCGAAATCTGGTTCTCAAGCACCAATGCCAATCTTCCCGGCGAACTCAAGATCCTGACAACGGGAGCCGCGAGAACTCAGAAGTTCTTCGTGGATATCAACTTCAATCAACGCGCGGATGCCACGGAAGAAATCAGCACACGATTGCGAAAGAAGCTCGACAAGAATCGAAGCGGCGTTCTGGAAGGTGACGTCATCCAGGATGGTGAGGGCAAGTATGTTCAGGGAACGAGTGTTGCCTTCTATGATCAGAACCTGAATGGTCGACTGGATCATAGTGAGAAATACATCTCCTACTCATTCGAAGATTTTCAATTGAGCACGGAGGTCTTTTCCGAAGACAGTGCCGGAGTGATGTTCCTCGACCTCAACCATGACGGGATTCGTGAGTCAAGCGAACTGGTTCTTGGAACAGGCCCTGGCGGCAACGTGTTTCTGGATATCAACAGAAATTCGATCATGGACGGGTCAGAGTTGAGATTTGCGGCAGCGGCAGCCGATGGATCGGTCACTATTGTGTCCGACGCTGCAAACACCAGCGGTGATGGGCGGCTGATTAATTTGGGCGGAACTCAGACTCAGCCTGGCCAGTTTTCAGGGGGAATCACTCGCGGAATCCTGACCATTGATGGAGTTCGCTTTATCGACCTGGACGGAAACGGCGAACTGACTCTGGATGATGACGATCGGCCAATGGAGCCTGTGGCAGAACAAGCTTCGACTTTGAACTTTGAAGATCTTGGTCGACTGGCTTTCAAAATTCATCAGGCCAACAGCTCCCTGTTCTCAGCCATTCCTGACACTCTGATGAGCCAGCTTGCAACACGGGCAAAACGGAGCGCTGTCGGTGATACAGATCAACAGGCTGTGGCCACCGCATTTAATAAGCTGGTAAGCGAGCACAAGATTGTGCTGCAGCCCAACGATGGGGATCGTCTCACGCTCGCCGAGCTGGCGGCTTTCATCAAGGCGGATCGAAGTGAGCATGTGACGAAGAGTGCGCAGGTGAAGGCGGCCGCAGCGGAATTGTTTACGTACCAGTTCCAGGGGATTGCCAATCTTGGTCTTGAGACGCATACAACAATCAATGGCAGCAGCATGCTTCCAAGTATGCAGTTTGATCTCGCCGTTAGTCTGCCGCTGTTCAATTACGGGAATGCTGAAGAGTCCAATGACAACGGAATGAGTATCTCATTCAACAACGTAGCATTGGATCTGGGCTCCTTTATCAACAAGTTTGTTACGCCGATTGTGACCACGGCCAATGATCTGATCGACCCCATCAAGCCGCTTGTCAAAGCTCTGAACGCTGACACCGTGTTGCCCGGTCTACTGGGCATGAGAGGCATGTTCGAAAGTGATGGAAAACCGGGGATCTCATTGCTGGAGATTGCGAGAAAACTGAGCCCTGGCAATGCTTCCAGGATCGACAAAGCGATCAAGTTTGCGGATCACGTGACCAAATTGGTCAATCTTGTTGACACTCTGCACAAGAGCCTTAGTTCCGAAGAGAGTCTGCTGGAATTCGGCGACTTTTCGTTAAGTGATCTGAGAGCAGCCAGCGATGATCCGGCTAACTCCGCATCTCGTCCGCGCTCAAGCTCCACACGCCCTGACGGCACCGCGTCAACGAGCGCCGCGTTACCGGTGACGACATCGGCCGGGATTGATCAACAGGCCGGTAAGTCAAGTAAGTTTAAGAATAAGTATAATGCCCTGAAGTCTCTGGATGGCTTCAAGATCAATCTGTTTGAGCCCGCCACGGTTCTGTCTTTGATCACCGGAGAACCCAATGTCACATTGATCACTTACGATATTCCGGACTTTGAATTCGACTTCAAGCTGAAGCGAAAGTTCTCGATCTGGGGACCTATTGCAGGTCTGCTGGAAGGAGGCTTCAACGTTAAGACCGATCTGTCAATTGGTTTCGACACCAGCGGCATTGATGAATGGTCGAAGGCTGACTTTGCAGCAAACAAGTCGTATCTTGTTTTCGACGGACTCTACCTTGATGACTGGAATGCATCCGGGGTCGACAAGGATGAGATGACGGTCAATGCGTTCATCGGAGCCGGTGTCGGTCTGGATATTGGAATTGCGAATGGCTTTGTGAAAGGTGGCGTAGAAGGCATCATCGGACTCGACTTTGTCGATGTGGGTGAGCAGTCCGGAACATCCGACGGGCGTATTCGCGGAAGCGACATTGTTCAAAAACTATCAACCAATCCTGCCGATCTATTCGACCTCCACGGCGCGATCAATGCGTTCCTTGCGGCTGAGATTAATGTCGACTTCTTCTTCTACTCGGCCACAGTTTATGAGAAACGCCTGGCCACGGTGAACCTGGCTCGCTTCAAGCTGAACTCCAATGGATCGAGTGGCAACAGTACATCCGGACGTGTCCAGACCGGCCCTATCGCTGATGCGACGGTCTGGTTCGATGCGAACAATAACTTTGTTCGCGATCCCGGTGAGCCATCATCCCGGACCGATGCACTAGGCCGCTATGAGTTGATCATCCCTGATCGATTCAGTCGCAGTAACGGAGTTATTCGTACTGAAGGCGGAGTGGATTCCAGCACAGGCCTGCCGGAAACAGGAAATCTTGCGTTGCCACGCGGAATACAGGGGAATCTGACGGCGTTCACGTCGCTTCAGGCGGCACTTATTTCCGAGCCCGTCAGCACCAGTGTGTTCGATTTTAATGATGATGGAATCGTCAGTCGGACCGACCGAGCGGCTTACCTGTCATTGAAGAATTCGCGTCCAGGAGAGACTTCGCTTGATGTGAATCATGACAGTGTCATCAATGATCTCGACCTGAAACTTCTGACCGAAGTGCTCGCCAGTGTGGAAGACGGGAAGCCTCTTCCGGTGAGTTATGCTCACAGCGTCGTGAAAGCGGCGTTCAAGATCGATCCTTCGATCAATCTGGCATCGTTCGCACATTTTGATCAGGCGATGGCCGGAAATAGTCAGGCGAGCCCGGTACTGATCGCGGTGAACGCTCTGAACACTGTCGTGACGGAGGTGGAAGGGCTGCTGGCGGGATTGTCGGGCTATGCTGCAGAAGACCTGCGATATCCAGGGATCTTCAGTCAGGCTGCGTTCGCGGCCATTGGTCGCCAGTTACTGCGAGCAAAGCCGGGTCAGTTCGACCTTGGCAATCGAGCACAATTGCGACTCATCATTCTGGAAGCGGCTTTGATTGCGGAGGAGCTGATTGGTGTTCACTCACTCAGCATTTCCATCGATCGTCGTCGATTGAATGCGATCATTGATGACGTTGTCGTCGTTGTTTCAGCGACAGTCGCTCAGGAAAGAGCAATTGCGAGTCGCGCCAAGGATCCTGTGGAACTTGCTCGGTTGATTACGCGATGGAAGGTTTACGCGAACGGAACAGTCTCGCATGATATTCGCGAGGCTGCGAACGGGCGTCTCTCCGGACGCCAGCTGGTTGCCGCCTATGGTCAGGTTGATCAGGAATCAGTGGATGAGATTCTGCACATACCTTTGCCATTGATTGTGGCGGAAGTGGCTGATCAGATCCTGACTCAGAATGACTTCCTGACAAACGTGCCGGTCAAGCTGACTCAGCAGAACGAGGGAACAGGCACATTCCTGCTGGAAGCGATTTCCAGCAACAAGCGACTGTTCCCGGATGGTTCTATCTCCGTCAAAAAACTGGGGAATGGGAGATTCCATCTGAGCTTTTATCCAGCCGAAGATCAGGTTGGAGCGGCTCAGATTACCCTGAGAGCCACTGACACGGCCGGAGGCTTTGCAGAACAAATCATGAAGGTGACTGTGAATCCCGCCGTCGATACCTCATTGCAGGGTATCCACTTGAATGACGAAGGCTTGCTGACAATCCTTGGGACCGCAGGCAACGATTCAATTGTTGTCGAGCAGTCCGAGGGACAGCTGACTGTGTCAACCAGCGATCGTCGGCTGTCGATCATTGAGACTTTCTCCGTAAGCGATGTTCGTCGCATGATTGTTCGACTGGGAAGAGGTGACGACAGTGCTTCGGTGAAAGCATCGGTCGGTATGCCTCTCCTTGTCTTCGGCAACGATGGCAATGACAGGATTTCCGCTGGATCCGAAGCTTCTGTCATCTTTGGTGGTGCCGGCAATGATGTCCTTCGTGGAGGTCGTGCCAATGATGTGTTAGCGGGAGATGGCGGAAACGACAGGATCTTCGGAAACGCCGGAGACGATCGACTGCTTGGGGGTGAAGGTGATGACAGGCTTTCCGGCGGAGATGGACGAGATCATCTGCAGGGCGGGAAAGGCAATGACTCACTTTCCGGTGACGCCGGGGATGATGTTCTTCAGAGGGAAGGAGGAAACGACAGGCTTGATGGCGGCTCCGGCAACGACCAGATGAAAGGTGGTGTCGGCGACGACAGGCTCAGTGGAAAAGGCGGTAATGATCTGCTGATTGGTGGAGCTGATAAGGATGTGCTACGAGGCGTCTCAGGGAATGATCTTTTGATTGGAGGCCATCTTTCAATCGCCGATGATACTGCAGCAATGCAGGCGATCTTCTCAGAATGGACTGCGACACGCGGGCACGCCTCACGAGTTGCCAATCTACGGAGGGGCGTCGGCCTGAACAATCAGTTCAAGCTCGGAAGAGAGACGGTGTCGGACGACAGCGCAGCTCGTGACAGAGTGATCGGAGGCAGCGACATTGATTGGTTCTTCTCCTCGGCGAAAGACGTCATCGTGGACTTCAGGTCTCGAATCGGTGAAAGCCGCGATAGTGTCTGAAACCGCAGGATCGGTGACATCACAGTGCAATAACTTTAGCCAATTCAATTTGCATAAGTTTTCAACGAAAACGGTGCAAACCGTCCTGCGGGAATTGGATTTAAACTTGAGTCGGTCGGTCTCAACGGAGGGAGCTTGGCGATGAAGATTTTTCAACTTTCAAAGCCACCGATTTGGGCAGAAATGAATGTTGGAGCGTGATTTTTTGCGACGTGAGCATCGTGTCCTTCAGGCAGGCACTGCAGAAGGACACTCCGCATGTCGGTCGGCGAGATACAGACAAAAGCATACACATGGCCAGGCAATCATCGCCAACCTTCTGTAGGTTGATTGACGCAGGGCGTGATGATTCCCGAGACTTCGGAAGCCTGCTCAGCCTTCAGCAGGATGCCAAGCACTCGACGCAGCGAGCGATCTGCATTGTGTCATTGCGCGGTCAAGATCGGTCAGCAACGCGCGGGTAAAAACCGGCCATTGAAGGGATTGGTTATGTTGAGTGATTTCAGCTAAGACTCTCGCTGCTCACCCTACCCGGCGCCAAGGTTTTTAACCGCGGTTTACACCTGTGATCCTCCCGGAAAAATCCGGAAGGTAACCATGCTCACAACATGCAGTTAGTCGGGCGTTGACGAAGGTGTATCCCTATTTTGCTGCGCGACATTTTCGTTGATTGTCCGAACCACTCCAGGTGCAGCGAAATAAAGTACCTTCCGCTACGTTGTGGGTTTCATTACCTGGTGGCTGTGATCGACTGCTGCAGCCGCCACGTTCGGAGTTGCCGCCTGCCCAGCAGCATTTGCGTGGAGTTCTGTCCGGAAGCATTGGATGAAGCTCTTGAGCAGGGCACTCCTGAAAACTTTAGCACAAACCAAGGGGCTCAGTATACGAGCCGTGCGTTCACAGGACGGCTACTTGAGCAAGTGATGCAGATCCACCTAAGTGATCTCGCCCGCTGGTCCGAAAGCCGGGGGCCACTTCAAATCACCGAGTTCATTTCACAGCAATTGATGCTTTTGCAGCAGCCGGTTTCGCGTTTTGAGATCCTGCAAACCTCAGGTCGAGCGAAATCTGCGTCCCCTTCTTCTGTGTTTTCGGGACCGTCAATGGAATGGAGTACACACCTTTTGCGTTCGTCCTGGCTGTATAAATTTTGCCAGCATGCTGTACAGAGACAGCCTGATTCGGAAGTGCCTTCAAGCTCTTTGCATCGATCAGCGATCCTGTGATTTGCACAGCCTGCCCGGGAGTTGCATTTAGGGTAGAAGCGGTCAATCGAGATGCCAGCCGATCGATTGAAATCGTGGCGTTGTCCTCACCGCCTTTCGCTGAGACCGCAGCAAGGCTATGTGATCCCAACTTTACAGTTGGTGGCACCTTGTACTTGAAGTTCGCTTTTCCCGCCTTGTCGGTCGTGGCCGCGCCGACTTTGACACCAGCGACACGAAACTGAATGCTTTGCCCGACAACTGCTACGGGGCCTTTTTTTAGGGATGCGGTGAGCACGACTTCCTGGTCCGGAGATGCTGTTACTGGATTCACATCGACCGTCTCCTGGCTGAGCTGCCAATATCCCGCAACAGAAGTCCCGGAAACCCCATCCGAAACAGAGCCCACGACGGTTCCGTCAATTCCAACTCCTCCAGGCAGAGCCCATCGCATACCAGCGGGGAGCTCAAGGTGCTGAAGCGATCCGTCTTTCCATACGGAAGCTCGTAGTTGCGATTCTTTGCCAGAAAACTCAAGCGAATATCCCGTCGCGATTCCGTTTGCCGAAAAATCCGTCCCCCACACTCCCAATGCTGAGGGTGGAGACGCCAGCGTCGTTACCAGCGAGGTGGAAGAAAGAGTTGCAAGTGAAAAATTAGAGTCATTGGAATCGAGGTAGCCATTGATGAGGACGTCACCCGAATTACTGATGCCAATTCCTCGAGTTTCTGAAGTGGACCCCGGTTTTCGGACCAGCGGGGGCGATCGCTAAGGTGGATCGGGCGTGGTCAGGAGCGGCTGTTATGGACTTCCCACGGAGTGCGGTAGTCCAGGGACTGATGAGGGCGTTCGT
>JBILXT010000096.1:0-20111 GCA_044378235.1 Planctomycetaceae bacterium | reverse complement strand
TACGGCGCTGCTCTCGTTAGCTCGACTGGGATCTGCGGAGGCCCAGCCTTCTCTCTTGAAGGCGCTGATTTCGTTGCCGGACGCTAAGCTGACAGAAGAACAACTGCTGAACAAGCTGCGAGTCATTCAAGTTTCTATCTCGCGGCATGGAGTTCCCGCCGGCGAAATCGCAAAGCAAGTCATCGACGAGATTTCTCCGCTCTATCCGGCAGAAAGTCAGTCGGTCAACCGTGAACTCTGCCAAATTCTGGTTGCCCTCAACGCTCCGAATGCGGTGGACAAAACGGTCGCGTTGTTGAAGGCCGCGTCCACACAGGAGGAGCAGATCTTCTTCGCCGTGAGTCTGCGTAACGTCAAAACAGGATGGACGCCAGAACTTCGCAGGACCTATTTGTCGTGGTGGAATCAGCCATATTCGACAGAACATCCCGCTCAGGTGAATCAATGGTTTGAGGAGGCCGGCATACGATTCAATAACGGAGCCAGCTTCGCCAACTTCATGGCCCATGCTCATGAAGAAGTGAAGTTTACGATGACTCCTGAGGAAATCATTGCGATGGCGGACCTGCTGGCTGAGTACGACAAAGTGCATCCGGCGAAGCAGGCTTATGTTCCGGGGCCGCCGCGTGAACTGGTCAAGGAATGGGTGACTGCTGATCTGCAGCCGTCGCTCGGAAAAATTGGAAGTGGGCGTGATTTTGCACGCGGCAAAAAGATTTTCAACGACGCTCAGTGTATCGCCTGCCATCGTTACGGCGATCAGGGCGGAGCTGTCGGCCCGGATCTGACCGCAGTCTCCACGCGATTCAAGCGTCAGGATATTCTGGAGTCATCAACGGAGCCCTCAAAGGTTCTTTCTGAGCAGTACATGAACACTGCGATTGAAACGACCGAGGGCAAAGTGATCATTGGCCGCATTACGGAAGAAACAGATGACCATGTCATCCTGCGTCCAAATCCATTGCAGCCAGAGACGGTGACCGTGAAGAAGTCCGAGATTGAATCGCGTCAGCTTTCAAAAACGTCGCCAATGCCAACAGGACTTCTCAATACGTTCACGGAAGACGAAATTCTGGACCTGATGGCTTATCTTGAATCGTTCGGTGATCCAAAGCACCCGAATTTCAAGCGATAGCGAAGAGCCGCTCGATCATAGCCACCGCACAGGGCGGTTAGTAGAACAGCGCCATGTTCGGCTCCCTTACAAGCCCGAAGCGCCAGCGAGTGAATACATCGCGACTCATTCACTCACTGGCACATCGGGCTTGTAGTTGCATTGGTTTTGGTGAACATGGCGCTGTCCAGTCAGCCAGCTTTGCTGGAGTGACGTTTCACGCTGGTTCATGCTGTCAAGATCGCGGTCCAATAGGAATGAGATCGCGACGATCAAGACTTTGCGGGGCACCTTTCTTGATTCATGAGATTCAGGCCAAGCACGCCCTTCTCGATCAACGCAACTCGGTGAGGCATAGACCAAACTCTCAAGGTGCAGCCAGAGGCTGAAGTAGCCCCTCGATATCTTGCAGATCCAGCTTCATCTGTTCCGCACGCTCCTCCTTCTGAATCATGTCCAGAGCCAGAGCTTTGGCCTGTTCCAGAAGAGTGCGAGCTTCATCCGGACGCTGCAGTTTGATAAGTGCCTGAGCACGGAGCGTGGGAAGATTGACCATGCGGCGACGCAGATTGGCGTCAGATCTGTTTTCAACAGGAATCGCCTCCAGCAGCGTGATGGCCGATTTAAGGTTTTCATCCGCCTGTGAGTAGTCTTCTGCCTTCAGGTATGCTTCCGCAATCTTCGCGCGAACAGAGATCACGGACGTAGTCGCATCCAGTGTCGGATTCTGTTGGTACTTCTGATTGGCGATTGCTTCGGCTAGTCTGTACTGAGCGATCGCAGCGACCGTGTCATTCTTCGCCAGATGAACCTTCGCAACCTTGGTATGACAGATCAAAACATCCTCCTGGGCCTGGCCGTCGAGCGGATCGATTGCTGCCAGTTCGAGACTGACTTCCAGTGAACGAACGGCATACTTCAGGGCGTTGTCAAAATCGTTCTCAGCCAGAGCGATGTCTGCCAGCATTTCTGCGGAGAACGATTGAAATCTGCGAGCGACCGTGCTTTTCGGATCAATGGCGGCCATCTTGTCGGCCGTTTCCCCTGCCGAGATAAAGTCGGCTTTCGCTTCGGAGACGAGCTTCAACGTCATCCGTGCGTCTCCACACTTCATGAATGACACAAACAGTTCACGAAGTGAATTCTGGTCGCCGGGATCTGACAGCAGGATTTCTTCGCGGATCTTGCGTGACGACAAATAGAACTCCAGAGCCTCCTGCAGTTGCCCGCGAGCGGAACGCATATTTCCGAGTCGATCGATGGCCGTACTGTGATCTCGCTGAGCCGTCAGGTTTTCAGGATTGGCCTTCGCAAGTTGTTCTGAATACCGAGCATCTTCAGCATAAAAGGATTCCGCCTTCTCCAGATCTCCGCGTTTCGCGGCGATGTCTCCAAGACGCGATGCAAGGATGGCGACGCGGCGCAGGAGGTCTTCGTTCTGCTGGAACTGATCGCGGAACGGCTCCACGCATTTCTGTGCGGCAAGGAATTTCGCTTCCGCCAGATCCAATTCACCATTCTGGAGATGGATTTGCCCGACCATATCCTGAGCGATTGCAGCTGCCATAGCCCAGTCCAGCGACTCGGGGTTAGCCGCCCTATACTTCTCACGAGTCTCTGAACAAACGGAGATCAGCTGTATCGCATCAGCAGTCTTTCCAATCTGCCGCAACAGAGAGGCCTGCTTGAACTGAATGTTGGTCTTCTCAAGAATGGTCTCCAGATCATCTGGCTTCTCGGTCAATCGCCGATCCACCACGAGCATTGCTTCGCCATAGAGTCGTAATGCCGCGTCTGAGGGCGACGCTGATTCCATGTCCCCAAATCGGATGCTGCCATTCACATCGTCGGGACCGAACTGGGCAAACAGATCGGCCAGATCTGTGAGTGCCATCACGGAACTCAACGACGACGCTGCATTGCCTCGAACCGAATCCGAAACGACTCCCAACTGATTTAAGACCTGCGTAAGCACTCGCTTTCTGACCACAGCACTGCCGGGCACATTGGTCAGACTACGCTCCACGTCAGTAATGAATGAATGCAGAATTTCCTGAATTCGCTGACGCTGTTTCTCCGCATCGTCCGCATTTTTTGCAGCCAGAGCAGCCTGCTCCTGCGCGTTCTGATTGGCTTTGGTTTCGCGGTCCAATGATTGTGAGATGTTTCGATTTTTCTCCGCCAGAATCTGCAGAGTCACGGCCATGGCAATCACTGCGATGGCAAAACTTCCGAGCATCGTCCCGGCAAACACAGGTCTTCGCTTGAGCCACCGACGAGCCTTCTGAATTCTCGATTCCGGCATCACACTCACGGGTTGATCCGCAAGCCACGCCTCGACGTCCGCCGCGAGATGCTCTGCACTGGCGTAACGCAATTCCGAACGATCTTCCATGGCCCGGCGGCAGATCGCATCCAATGCCGCCGGAACTGACGGCACGATTGTACGTGGCGAGCAGTGACTACGAGTCCGCACTGAGCCGCCAACATGGATCACGGTCTTCGTCTCGGCTCGGAATTCTCGAAGCGACTGAGTAGCCTGGTCTGATGAGCTTCCAGGAGTTCCGGCAGAATCGATGTCTCCTGTGTTTTCAACGGGAACGGAGTTTGTCAACAGGCAAAACAGTGTCGCTCCCAGCGAGTAGACATCACTGGCAGCGCTAGTCAATTCGATCTGCCCGGTGGCCTGTTCCGGACTCATGTAACCCGGCGTACCAACGATCGTCCCTTCTCGTGTGTGATGTGCATTGTCATTCGTCGAAGACTCCAACAGCATGTCGTCAGAGGCCGGAGTTTCTGACCCGTTTTTCGCGATCGGCTCCGACGGCTCCGAAGCGGAATCTCCCGCATCCGATGAATCGGCGGAGGTTTTCCGGGCAAGCCCCCAATCGACGATCAACGTTTCACCGAAGTCTCCCAGCATGATGTTCCCAGGTTTAATATCCCGATGAATCACACCTCGACTATGCGCGAATCCAATCGCGCGGCAGACTGCGATGAAACGGATCAGTAAGTCTCGAGCAGCCGCGTTGCTTCGAAAATCGATGTCGCGATGTTCTGACGACCTCGATCCCCGATGCAGTGCAGCAATCGCCACCTGCATCGAGTTTCCCTGAATCAGACGCATGGCATAGAAGTGTCGACCGTCTTCTCGGCGGCCGACGGCATAGATGGGAACAATATTGGGATGTTCAAGATGACTTGTGATGGTTGCTTCAAGCAGAAAGCGACGAACCAGCGCGGTCTGACTGACCAGCGAGCGTTTCAGTTCCTTGAGAGCCACTTCCCGTTGAAGATCATTGTCGAATGCGGCGTAGACCGTCCCGATTCCACCTTAAGCGATTCGACGAAGAATGCGAAAACGCAGGGCAGAATCGGATGGTATGGAAGGCCGCTGGGACGTTATGGTCGGGTCGAAATCGCCCACAGGAGTCGGCTGCCCCGCCTGATTCTTCGTTTCGCGATGACTCTGCGCTGATGTTTCCGGACGCGAACGGAGCATCGAAGATCGACTCTCAAGGCCCCACTGAGACCAATCTCTCTCTATTCTTGTCGCGGAGTTTGGAAAACGGACTCGCAGATCAGAAAGCGTCGGCAGTTGATGCCATGCTGCCGCGATTTCAAGTTCAACGCGGATCAACTCATACTCCAGCACCGCGCGCATAGGCTCCGGGGCGCCGGCGACCAGATCTTCAATTCGCGTTGCTGTTCCCGCGAGACGACGCTGCTCATACTTCCCGCAGATCTGATCGATCAAAGAAAGTTGTTCAGAGGAAAGGCTGGCATATTCGGGGTCAAGAAACGTCATGCAGATCTTTCAACGAATTCACAGGCCGAACCGGTCAACAAAACCAGCAAGCCGGACCGCACCAGGTCGTTTCAAACCAGGCACCATGCACGAGGCATCGCTTTGTCCGACCACATACCAACATACCAATTGTTGAATCACCGTTTCGCCGGAAATAGTGACACACAAACTGTCCAGAATAATGGCATCACTCTTCGACGGCATCGATTCGAGGCATCTCGGTGCTCTCCAGCCAATGCCGGCGGATTCGTTCGAGCTTTCTCTGCACCGTGCGGCGAGTGACACTCATCAGTTCGGCCACTTCGTCATTAGTGTGCCCCTCCAGCTTTAGCAGCACGAGTTGTTGCAGATCCGTTTCGGGCAGCAGCTTCAGCAAATACTGTGAGAGATCGGCGACCTCAGCGGCCAGTTCCGGTGTAGGCTCGCGAGCCGGCACGTTGTTGAGCGGACTGGAGATTTCGGAGGCATTCTGCATCACGCTTTCGTAAATTGTCCGATCACCACTGCGTCGCTGCTGAGCATCATATCGATTGCGATTGATGATTTTGCGGCTGGAGATCACCACCAGCAACGCCCACAAATTATCGCGATCTGAAATCTCCGGAAACTTCTGAGCCTCAATGCCTCGACACAAACTTCGAAAGGCACTTAAAGCGGCATCCTCCTCGTCGTAAATGCGGCGAGTTTCTGCCTTCAGCCTGCCCCGAGCAAAGCTCATCAGCCGACGGCAAAAGTGTTCCCACAGCCTGTGCGCGGCCTGTGGATCCGCCGCCGACAACTGCTCGATCCACAGCGAAACAGGCTCCTGGGCCGTCGAAACAGTATTTTCCGGATTCGATGTCACGCAAATGGCTCGGACAGTGATTCAAACAACGTGAGGCTAAAAACACAGCGTCAGCACATTCTTTCGCTCTTCACACAACCGCGTCAATCCTCGCAGGCCCTCCGGGGCGGATTCCAGCAAACTCCGAACGGAGTAATCGCCAAAACTGTTCTTCCGGGAAACCCTCCTATGCCCATCCGTTTTACACTCAAAAGCTTTCTTCTCAGTGCAGCCGTTGTTCTGCCCGCTTCCTTAGCAGCAGCAGACGACTCATTCGAGCGGCAGGATTCAAATCAGGATGGCGTTCTCAGTGGCCGCGAGGCGACCGATCTGAAATTGCTGGATCAGGACAGCGACGGGGAAATTTCCGAGGCTGGATTCAACGATGCTGCAAGAGCGCAAAAGGTGCAAGTCATCCGAAAAAAAACAATGACGAAGCAGCACTTCAAAATGCTGGACAAAAATGAGGACGGCACTTTGTCGGGTAAAGAAATGAAGGGACTGGAAGACCAAGATTCCGATGAGGATGGAGAAGTCTCTCTTGCCGAGTTCCTCGCGGGTCCCTGATTCTTTGCACTAGTGCTTTGTCAAGAATCGAATTGCGGGTAGTGGACGTTGCTAAAGGTCCTGCAGCCCGTGGATCTGTAGCAATATCCACATCCAACCCGAATTCCTTTTCTTGACGGAACACGAGTGCGGTGTCTCAATCAGACGGGACTTTATAGACTTGAGTGTTTTGTCTTGTTTAACCCGTGGCCGACAGGCCAGGAGAAGAGAACGCCTTGCCTGGCAGAGAACGCCTGGCCTGTCAGCCACGGGTTAAACGAAGGGATTTGAGAGACACTACACTAGAATAACGGTCGCCCGATGTGGCTTTCCAGGGGCGGTCGTTCGGATCACTGCAGATGATTTGTCACTCTGTTGCGACAGAAACGAGCTGCACGCAAGAAACGCAGGCGGCTTGTTTTCGTCTTCGGTTGTCTTTAAACGGCCGAAATTATTTTCTTTCAGTTCGCGAAACGCGTCCGTGTTGGTGAAACTATGAACGAAGCTGACTGGCTGATTCCTGTGCTTGCAGTGACGGGTGCCATCCTGTTGATCGGATTGATCGCAGGGCTCTTGTTCTACTTCGACAAGAAGAGACGACAGCAGTGGCTGGAAGTCGCGACAGCTCTGGGGTTCGAATCTCTTGAGATCTTTCCGACTGAACTGGATGGAGTCGTTGGTAGTTCGCCGCTGCTCAGTACCGGCCGGCAGAGAACCTGGACTAACATTTATCGTCGGCAGGTTGATTCGCTTGGGGTCGTGTTCGGCGACTATCGCTACACAGTGGGACAAGGCAAGAATACAAAGGTCTGGTATCAGACGATCATTCTTTTTCACTCGCCGACATTCGCATCACCTCGGTTCGAAATCAAACCCGAGGGATGGTTCAGCAGGATCGGGGAAATGCTGGGTGCTCAGGACATCGACTTCGCGGAGGCTCCGGAGTTCTCAAAGAAGTACGTCCTTAAAAGCGATGATGAAGCTGCCGTCCGCGACTTCCTGCGCCCTGAGATTCTGGAGTTGCTGGCGGGACTGCAGAATCTCTGTCTTGAAGTCCGCTCAGGGAGTCTGATGTTCTGGTTTGATCGAAGAACCATTCCGCCAGCGGAGTTCAAAACGGCGTTCGAACAGGCCTTTAGCGTCTACACCGCAATGAGCCAACCTTCGTAAATAAATAGGGCTCTATAGCGGCAGGACGCAAGCCCTCCGGTGAGTCTGCGGCATCTATTCACCGGACGGCTCGCGCCGTTCCGCTTCATCACGGCATGAAGGGCTTCTCTGACACCCATTTCAGCATCAGCTCAACGTTGTTCTTGTATTGAGTGTTGTCGGCGTTTTTGCCTCCCTCCAGATGCTTCGCGCCGACTTCGATTTTGTAGACGTCTTCCGACTCCGGAACTCCAGGGTCGCCGGTCCGCTTCTGCCAGTCGCGAAATGCTGTCCGCATTTTCTCCAGACGTGACTGATGTTCAGGGTTGCCAGCGAGGTTATTCAATTCAAACGGGTCGGTCTGAGTATCGTACAATTCTTCTCGCGGACGCGTTTCCGCCATGATCAGACTTTGCTCGGCGTTCAGCTGGCCAGCCGCATAAAGACGTCGCATGGCCTGCTGAATCGGCTTGTTGTCCTTGTAGCGATTCGGCTGCAGATATGGTCGATTCGGGAACCCGTTGAAGATGTACTTCCAGCGAGTATCCCGAACGCTGCGCATCAGGTCGACTGTTTCATCGGCACGGTCTCTTGCGGCGAAGACGTACTCACGAGGCTGATAATCGGCCGCAAGTATATCCTGCGAATGCATGGACGCGGGCCGTGTGATCCCGACAAATCCCATCGACGTCGCGCCGAGATCGATATGTTCCACCACGTCGTCTCGAACAATGCCAGATGCAACTCCGGGGCCGGCGACGATCAGTGGAACGTGAGTTCCTCCATCGTACAGAAACTGCTTGTTGCGAACATGACTGATGCCGTGATCCGTCATAAAGAAGATCACGGTATTCTCGAGTTCCCCGGCGTCTTTCAATCGCTGGATAACTCGACCAACTTCCCAGTCGGTGTAACGAACCGTGTCCAGATACTGAGCCCAGTCTTCCACGATCACGGGGTCATTCGGCAGATAAGGTGGCAGATGAACATCGTTCGGCGACGTGACGGATCCAAGATCTTTCAGAGCTTTCGCGGTCCACTTCGAAGTATCCGCGACGTTGCGATATTTCCCGCCATGCAACTGAACCTGCACGAAGAACGGCTTCTTCGCTTCCCACGCGGCCCAGTGAGTGTTGTCATAAGTCGTGGCTTCATCCCACTCGAAGTTGTAATCCGTCTTTGCAACCTTCACCCCTGGTGACGATTTCACATCCTCGTCGCTGCGCAGAAAGGCTTCTACCGTCAGATTGTTTGTGTGGTATCCGGCCTTGCGAAAAACGGCTGGTACGAGTTCAACGTCTGCCGGAAGATGAATCTCATGGCCCGGAACTCCCGACCGATGATTCTGAGCACCAATGCTGGTCTGATACCGGCCCGTGATCAATGCGGATCGACAGATGCTGCAGATAGGAGCAGTCACAAAGGCGCGAGAAAAGCGAGTTCCCCGGCTGGCGAGCTGGTCCACATTCGGAGTATGAATTGTCGTCTCGCCGTAGCACGAGTAGTGAGCCGACATGTCTTCAACAATCATCCAGACAATATTGGGCCTCTGTTTTTCCGGAACCACGGCAGCCTTCGCTTCCGATTCACCCGACGCCTTCAGGGCTTTGTTCTGTTTCTTTTGCTGGCGGTTCTTTTTGTCCGGAGTCGATTCGCCGGACTTCGCGTTATTCTTCTCGGCACCGTTTCGAGCAACGGCATCAACGTTATTGGCGGGCAGCTTTTCGGCCAATTCTTTCTTTAAGCCTTGATGTTCGGGCAGGGCCGCAAGATTGGTCCATTCGTATTCATCGTTGGAATGATCGTACAATTCTTCGCCGCCGTCAGCATAGCGGATATATCTCCAGCGGTCGGTCCGCACGGCATGATTGTTCTGACCGAAAGTTGTGATGGCGACGCCGGAGCCGGCCGCATTCGGATCTTTCAACAGATCCCGAATCGACTGTCCCTCGACATGCCTGGGAATCGGAATGGCCGCCAGATCACACAACGTCGGATAGATCGTCATGAAGTCGACAGGACTCTTGCAAACGCCACCGGGCGTCGTCGTTCCCGGAGCCACCCAAATGAGCGGCGCACGAGTCGCTTCTTCCCACAGAGCGAACTTCCGCCAATGTTCCTTCTCGCCCAAATGCCAGCCATGATCTCCCCACAGGCAGATGATGGTGTTGTCTTTGTGCGGTGATTGTTCCAGTGCATCCAGAACTCGCCCCACCTGACCATCCAGATAACTGATCGCCGCAAGATAAGCCTGCACGGCTTCTTTCCAGCGGCCGGACTTCAGCACCGCCGCATGATCACCGGAGGCTTTCGCCATCTTCAATCCTGCTGAGGGAACATCCGCAAGATCATCGTCTTTGGTCGGCGGCAGCTCAATCTGATCCAGCGGATGCATGTCGTAATATTTTTGCGGCACGTTCCAAGGCATGTGCGGCTTATGAAAACCCAGCGTCAGGAAGAACGGCTTGTCATGCGATTTTGAGAGCTCCGAAATCCCGTAGTCTGCAATCTGAGTATCGGAGACGGCACTGTCATCGCCGTGGATGACGCCGAATGCGATACCTCCAATGCTGCGATCTTCAACTTTCGCTCCACCGGATCTCTTCTGTTCTTCGCTTCCGGTCTCCGTCCACTGCTCCTGAAATCCAAGCCCACCGTGCCACAGTTTTCCCATCCCCAGAGTGGCATAGCCGTGGTCTTTGAACTGCGTGACCAGGGACTGCTGAACATTAACAGCCTGGCTATACGGATTGTTGTTGTCGTACACGCCAGTCGATCCCGGCCTCATTCCGGACAGCAACGCAGTTCGCGAGGGATTACACACCGGTGCCGCACAGTGAGCATTCGTAAAGGTCACGCCCATTTTGGCGAGTCGGTCGAGATTGGGAGTTTCTGTCTGCCGATTCCTCCCGAGATGTCCTACCCAGTGGTTCAGGTCATCGACGGCGATAAACAGGACGTTGGGCCGAACTTTCTCGTCGGCGTCAACCGGCGTTCGAACGCAAAGGAGCGAAAACAGGGCTAAAAGTGTGATCAGAATTGAGAGGCGCGGACAGTTCTTCATCAGCAGATCTCTTCCGGTGGTGGGGGCTGTCTGGATGTGCTATCTTGGCGGATTCACACGAAAAGGCCGCGATCTGAGATTAGCGGCGAGTTTTTTTAGCATACCTGATTCGCTATGGCCGGACGATCTGAGGCACGCCGTTTTGTGCTGCAAATGTTGTATCTTGTGGACCAGAATCCTGACGCCGACAAGAACCGGATTCAGATCGACCTGCGCAAAGAATTCACCGAGACTCCGCTCCGTGATTTCGCCTGGATGCTGTTCAGTGGCGTCTGCGCGAACCGGGACCATTTGGACGAAGTGCTGCGAAAGACGGCCGTGAACTGGCGTGTCGAACGTATGCCGCCCACCGATCGCAACGTGCTGCGAATGGGGCTTTACGAGATGACCAAAATGGGCACTCCCGCCGCCGTCGCTATCGATGAAGCTATTGAGATCGCTCGCGAATTCGGCACGGAGAATTCCAGTTCCTTCGTGAACGGAATTCTGGACAAGCTGATTCCCAAAGACGCCGCGGCGACATCTACTGGCGATGAATAATCTGCCTTAACGTTCATTTCATCAGCCGGAACGCGCTAGCGTCCGGTTCTCGCCGCTCAACCTCCGGAGACGCTTTGCGTTTCGGCCCAAGGGGCCATGACAAGTCAGCCTGAGGCATCGCCTCAGGTCACCTCGCCCGCGCACTCAATTGCCAACGCACCTCATTTTGCGAAAAGCCGGAACATCATCTGTTCAATCTCAATTCACCGGTAGCCCGCATGCGACGCGTCTGAAACCAAATAGGCGGCCTTCCGTTTGACCGAAAAATTAAACGACCGAAAAATTAAGACCTGAATCTTTCGGTCACCAAATCTTTCGGTCACCAAATCTTTCGGTCACCAAATCTTTCGGTCACCAAATCTTTCGGTCACCAAATCTTTCGGTCACCAAATCTTTCGGTCGCTGAATCTTTGATGGGCGTGCTTTGAGCAGATTGCCCACTCAAAATAGACCTGCCGTTATCTCCTTCGATGATCATCAACTCAGCACCACAATTCGCTCAACAACATCCGAATCCGCGATGGCGGAAGCCGTGCCATCGGCTGTCAGATGAAAAATCCTGCGACCGTCGGTGTAGCAGATCTGGCCGTCGCTGCTGATATCCCACGACAGCACATTGGCCGCCAGTTGAGTTTCCGTTCCGTCGGCCGCTCGACGAATCAACAGCCAGTCGCTGGGCACAAGCGGCTTCTTGGCTGCGCCCTTTTTATCCTGGCCGATGATCCTCTGAGTATCCACGGCCTGCCCCCACAGCATCAGATACGGATTGACCGCAGGTCGGTTGTTTTCAGGCCCGCCCGCCGAAATCAAAGGCTTGCCGGAGAACATCATGGACAAAAAATTGAAGAAGTAGACAAACGTCCGCAGCAGCCGATACGGAAAAAGAACAACGTCTTTCGCCACATCCAGAAGGGACGCCTGCTGCTTTCCCCGAGACGCCTTGTACGGTCTTCGAATAAACAGCATCGAACCGTCCGCCTGAACGCTTGGCTGCAAAAGGTCAGAGTGTTCTTCTTCGTGCAGAACCTTCAGCTCTTCCGAATTCAGGTCCAGCACTTCAATTCTGTAAGGACTCTGACCAACCGCGTAGCCATGCTCGTTGCGACCAAGCGCCGAGGACTGAAAGACCAAGCGTTTGGATCCATCCGCATGCCAGCATGGCGACTCATCGATGGAATCGGACAGCGTGATATCTTTGCCGAACAGACCGTCTGGTCGAGTGATCTTCAGTCCCACCGTCCCGTCTTCGCGCGGTAGTGCCATGGCGAGGTCGCCATCGACGGCGTGACGGGAAAGATGCCGCAGCACAAAACCCTGTCGATGAACCAGACGTTTTTCGATATCCGTTTCCATGTCATAGCTGAACAATCCGCCGACCGCGCCCATGTCGAGCACATAGAAGAGCTCATCAGACGATTTTCCTCTGGCCACGGACACAAAGCGAATCTGTCGACGCGGGTCGGGATTCTCCCACGGAGCCACACCCGGCGGCTGCATTCCCAGATTTCCCCAGACTCCGCTGCGACCTTTCCATGCATTCAGCTGATTGTCACGCAACTCCCTCTGCAACGCCTGCTTCGCGAAATCGCTTTCCAGCTCGCGGACCGGTTTTCCGGGCGTCAACACAAACAGACGACCGCGCGAGATCCAGGCAACGGAAAGACCTTCGGCAACACTCATGAATGCGGCTCGATTGAGAAACGGCGGACGCGAAACACCACGCAGGGAGCGGACAGTATAGTGTCACTCACTGAGGTTTCATTTCGGTGTCGACAACAAACCCAGGGTTCGAATCGCTTATCTTGACGCAGCAGAAGATGACGCATAAGTTTTCTGTCGCCGCGCATCGAAAGTGAACACGCGATCAGATACCGTGCCTTTCTCTTCCTGGATTTCTTGCGAGATTCGCGGAACAAGAAGCCGAACCCCAGCGTCCAACGTTCGGAGTTCTCAAAAAAGGCCGCTTTGCGCCTGTATTTCCCGCCGAATACTGCCCACCGAAAATCCTTCCATGTCAGAATCTGCCAAAGAATCCGCAACCTCATCTGCCCCACAAGAGCTGTTCGAGCTTTTGTCTCGGCAGTTGGATCAAGATTTGGGAGAAGAGGAAACAGGGCGTCTTTTCGTTCTTGAGTCGGCTCACCCGGATGCAGCGGCCGTTTTTCGCCAACAGTTGGGTCAGCTCAGTTGCCAACTCAAGCAGATTCCTGTTGGGGCGTTGGATCGTTTGCTGTTTGAGACGCCATTTTCGACACCTCGAGCTGATGTCGTGCCCGATGCTCCGATTAGGCCTCGTCAGAGTGGTTCTCAGCGAGTCGTTGTTGGTGTCGTAACGTCCCTGTTGTGCGCTGGTCTGCTGTTTGCTTTGATCCAGAAAACAGAAACTCAGGAATCAGCATTCCTGGCGAAGGCTGAAGTGCTGCATGGAACCATGGAAGCCCGCGGTGGAATCGGCGGCGCTGGGAGCGAGGCTCCGATGGCGGCTGACGTTCCGCCGGTGGCTGGGGCGATGCAGATTGCCGCAGACTTATCTCCCAACATTCTGATGAGATCGGCCGCGTCTGAAGAGTCGGCAACTTCAAATGAAGCGACGGGGGAAAACGCGTCGGAGGCCAGCATTCAGCCGCTAATTCAGTCCGATGACTGGAATGTGGTTGTGGTCAGGATTGATGCGAAGGATCGTGATCAGGCGATGGATCAGATTCAGTCGATCGCAAAGAAAGCGGGCTTGCAATTGAAGGGAGCCGCGGGCCCCGAAGAGTCTCGCTGGCTTGGAGTCGTTTTGGCTTCCAATGTGGCAGGTCGTGACGAAGTTGTGAATGCCATGGAAGGAGTCGGTGCTTCCAGCGGATATGTTACCGAGACTCCGTCGGTGGATTCTCCGGAAGCGAAGTTCATTGAGGCCGCTCGCGAGTCGCTTAAGCATCCCACACGATCTGAATTGCATCACGGAAAGGTGTTTGTGGCGCTGCCGTCGTCATCTGTAACGGAAAAAGAAAAGCGAATTGTTGCCGCCGCCGAAAAGGCCGACTTCGGAAACTCAGAATCAACCAATACGACGCAATCAGACCTTCCGTCTGCAGCTGTCGAAGATTCTGCGACACGGTCTGCAAAAGTCTCAGCCAATGCTATTCCGAACGTGACGCTTGTGGTGTTTGAGTTCTCCAGCGGTGAAAAATCCGGACCAAACAGTTCTGGGCAACAGATCTAAAGGATTGCGGGAATCATTTCCGGATGAGACAATCAAGATTGGGGTTGCTGCAGGCAAGGACCTTACAGCATTCTCGGTCTGTCCTCCGTCCGATTGATTCAGGCCCACTTCAGAGTCATTCTGATCCTGAACCGTTTTGTTTTCGCGAGTTCTTCATGAACCAACACGAATCCCACTTTGGTTTTTCGCGTCGACAGGTTTTGGCCGCTGGCAGTGCAGGGGCTCTCGCGGCTTCGTTTGCTCAACCCGGCCTTGCAGCCGATTTGATTCGCGGCAAAGCGGAGCATGTCATTTCGATCTGGCTCGGCGGCGGAATGGGGGCCGGTGATACGTTTGACCCCAAGACCAAAGGCGATCCCGCAAAGAAGCAGGCCGGCTCTTATTATGAAAGCGTCGAAACTGCCGTTAAGGGCGTTAAGGTTTGTGAGCATTTGAAGCAGGTGGCTGGTCTGATGGACCGAGTCACGGCGGTTCGGACTGTCAATCACAACGTGATCGATGAACACGCTGCGGCAACAAATCGCATGCACACCGGACGCCCTGTGAGTGGAACGGTCGTTTATCCTTCGCTCGGCTCCTTGGTGGTTCATGAACGAGGTGCTGCCGTTGATGGAGCGCCTCCGTATGTCGTGATCGGTTATCCGAACATTACCCGCGGGCCGGGGTTTCTCGGTACGCGTGATAGCTATCTGTATCTGACCGATACAAGCCGCGGTCCGGCAGGATTGTCGAGGCCTGACGGAATTACCGTTTCTCGTCAGTCACGCCGTCAGGGATTTCTGGAAGAACTCCGAAAGAGCCAGGCAGAAGTCACTGATCAGCAGTTGCAGGACTATGACGCCGCGATTGAACAGAGCCTGCGTCTTAGCGGTCCCGAGTTTATGCAGAGCTTTCAGCTCGATAACGAACCCGCCGATCTTCGCGCATCGTACGGTGGTGAATTCGGACAGCGTTGCCTGCTGGCTCGGCGATTGATTGAACGTGGGGTTCGATTCATTGAAGTTTCACACAACCTGAACTTTCTCAATGGCGCGGGCTGGGATGTTCACAACGAAGGTATCCTGCGACAGCATGCGTTGATTCAGGAACTGGATACTGCCATTGCGGGGTTGATCAGAGATCTCGAATCGAAACAGATGCTGGAGAAAACTCTGATCGTTGTCACCACTGAGTTCGGTCGCCCGCCGGAGTTTGACAGCGGCGGCGGTCGAGGTCACCAGGGCACAGCGTTTACATGCGTTCTGGCCGGTGGCGGGCTCAAACATTGTGGAGCCTACGGTGAGACCGACGAGATGGGCAAAAAGATCGTGACGAACCCGGTCAGCGTCCCGGATTTCTTTGCCACGATTCACGCCGCGTTGGGGATCGACTACTCAAAGAACCTCTACGACGGCGATCGGCCGGTTCCCATCACTGACATGGGGCAGCCAATCGCGGCGTTGTTTGGATAGTGAATGTCCTCCCACGTCCCAGCCTACTTCGATCGGATTGTTGCGTCATATCACGGCGGAAACAAAAACCGCTGCGCACATCTGGGTCATTGGGACGTCGTCGTGGACCCAAGCCTGGGGGCCGCGTCGTTACAGCAACTCTCCGCCGAGGAATTTCCGGCTGCTCAACTGCGTCTTGATGACCAGATGATCCATTTGGGCGAACTCGATCATCACTTGTCTGTGCTCGATGTCGGATGCGGTTTGGGAGGTCTTGTTGAACGCATTAATGCCGGCTGGTCGGGTATGAATCTCGCGGGACTCAACGTCGATCCGGAGCAACTGGAGATCTGTCATCGCATTCGACCTCAACACGAAAATTCACTGCGATGGCAGGACGGTGATGCCTGCGAGTTGCCGTTTGAAGATGCGTCATTCGATCGCGTATTCTGCATCGAAGCAATGTTTCACTTTTCTTCTCGACGCAGGTTTCTGAGCGAAACGTGGCGAGTCCTGAAACCGGGCGGAAGAATTATCGCCACTGACATTGTTCTGCGAGAGTCGTCAGGCATCGAGGCACTTCCGCGATTTGCGGTGGCCGCATTATTGAACGACGGTTACGGTCCGTGGCCGGATCCCTGGTGCGACAATGGTTCGATGGGGGAGATCTGTGAAGAGCTGGACTTTGCTGAGTTAACCCTGATCGATGCAACAAGGAACACCCTTCCGACTTACAGCTGCATTATCCCACAACGATTTGACGACCGGCATGATCCCGGCGATCCGGCAACGCGTGCTGCAATGATACTCCGTTGGCTGCACGGAAACTCCGGGCTGCAGTATCAATATTTTACGGCGGTAAAGAAGACACAGTAGTGTTTTGGGTAGCCCGGGCTACGACTCGCGCGGAATGGGCAATCGATCGAGCTTTGATTTGTCGAGTGTGCCGAGGAATGATGCTCCCCAACAAAGTTCCAGGATCTTCTGAGCCGAAATTCGGGCCGCGTCGGGCTTCGCGAAACAGCGAATTCCTTCTCTCAGGGATTGTCGTGTGTCTGGTTGTTGAATGAGTGCATTTAACTCGCGGCGAAGATTCAGTCCCGCATCGCCGTCGATTTCGTTCACCAACCTCGCAGCTCCTGCACGCTGAAGTAGTTCCGCGTTAGCATACTGATGATTGGACGCTGCACGACTAAAAGGAATCAGAATCGAAGGAAGACCTGCGCAGGCGAGTTCCTGGAGTGTCCCTGCGCCGCCGCGACTGATAACCACCGTTGCGGAAGCCAGAAGATCCGGAAGATTGGGCAGGAATGAAAGTACGGATGCGGTCCGCCCGCGTCGAGCGTACTCGGCGGCGACCTGCTTTACTTCGGCCTCCCCGGTCTGGTGAATTATCTCCCAGTCGGAAGGCACGCAACGCTCATCGGCCAGGGCTTCCAGAACCAGCCGGTTGACAGACGAAGATCCCTGGCTCCCGCCCAGAATCAGCAGCCGCTGACGTATCGCGGCCGAAGATTCTATCCGCCGACACAGTTCCGAGATGCTGCTGCGAACCGGAGTTCCTGTAATCTCTAATGCTCCAGGCCATCCGGACGTTTCTGTTGACTCGAAGGGCAGGCCGGTGAGCGTGACAGCCGCGCGGGGGGCGAGCAGACGAGTTGCTTTGCCAGGAACGGTATTCTGTTCCATCAACACGACAGGAATCTTTAATCGCGAGGCAGCGATCACTCCCGGCACGCTGGCCGCAGCGCCCACTCCGATGGCCACGTGCGGTTGAAATTCGCGAAGCTCTCGTTTGGCTGACTGAAATGACCGGATCGAACCGGGCAACATCAGAAGTTGCCCCATTCGTCCGCTTCGCCATGGCAACGACGCATACGGCACAACTCGGAGCCGTTTCTGATCCAGGCCACTCTTGCGAAGAATCTGCGTGTCGACATGGCGACGACTGGTCAGAAACAACAGACGTATGTTGTCATGCCATTGCAGGATCGCTTCACAGACGGCAATCGCGGGGAAAAGATGACCGCCTGAACCACCGCCGATAAACACCAGTCGCAGCTCAGACAATCGAGTGTCGTCAGCCTTCACAGTACTCACTGACTCCGTCCGCAGACACGACCAGAAGTCGTTTTGTCAGCGGATGATGCATGGTTGCAAAATCCTGATCGACGCGACTGCGAACCTGATCGATTAATGAAGCATCCTTCACTGAGACAGCCACAAAGAAATCACGGTTGGGAACACCGACGATTAATTCCGGCCCAAAGAGATCGCGTAGCCGGCCGTGAAAACCTGGATCAAGGATGCGGGAACAATTGTAAGCATCTGGTTTGATCGGCATCAGCATCTTCGGATGAGCATCATCCCCCAGCATGGTCACTTCAAGAGGATGTTCCTCGGCATAGTGTCGCAGATTCGCAATGGCGATGTCATGCAACTCATCCAGCGAAAGATCCCACGTTTCCAGCATTTGCGGCTGAACGAAACGATAAGAATCATCTTCATCAACCACGTAGCCAACCGATAAACCACCAACCCACGGCGTACGAACTCGTTCGTCGTTTCGTGAGTCTTCCTCGGCGGACAACATCGGCAGAATGTGTTCACGCACTTCATCAAGAGCTGGCACAAGCTGATCCGGACTCAGTTCCTGAAGTCGAACCAGCGTCGTCAGTCCAGGCAGCACGATTCGTCGGAACTGTTCCGGCTGCTGCAGATACATACGGTAGAAATTGGAGAGCCCGATTTCCGAATGTCCCAGCCTCAATGAAAATCCTCGAGAGACCGACGTCTGCAGCAGAGGAAAATTCTGACGAGCCAGTTCGATCACCTGCTTCAAAAAAACATCCGGCGGCCACGCAGGTTGTTCTGCGATTTCCAGTGTCGCAAGAACTCGTTCACAAATCAGGATGAAACCCGGATCCAGAAGTTGTCGATCCGGAGATTGCACCGTAGCAACAATGGTGAGACGACCGCTGCGAATTGTCCACAACCGCCACTGGTATTGCGATCGGCGTCCGAAGACGCGCGAAAGCCAGCATCCGGTGCGAGGACGTCGTGAGACGCCACTCCACACTTCGTTTGTAGACTTGATTTTCAATGAAGGTTCCGGATGCAGAGCTGAAACCTGCGGGAACAGCAAACCGAGATCCGGAGATGGTCGGCGAGTCGCATCGGTTTCAGCATCGTCCCACCACGTGACCATGGACAAGACAATACGTGACGGAGCATCGACAGCCGTGGATTGCGACACCTCATTGGCATCGCTCGATAATGCAGACTCTTCGCTTCGCCAACGCAACTCAATCAGCGTTTGATTCTGGCGGACTTCGATCTCATCCGGACAACGAAACGTGAACCAGTTTGCCGGGCCTCGGCAAAGCCTCCACGAATCATCAAAGTTTCTCGATCGGTATTCTGACATCGATATTCGGCCTCACAACGAGCAACCTTCCCGTCGCTATTGTAGGCAAGCACATGTGGCGGCGGCAATCTTCCGGCCGAAACACAGTGAATTTATAGCAGCACAGGCATCAGCAAGCTTGCCGGAACCATTCCCGGGGCCGTCGGCCGCGTTCGGGTCTTAATTTGTCGCTGAATTGAGGCGTGGTGGAATTCCCCGGAATTTCCGAACGTATCAGAATTTTTACTAAACGGGCTTCATGTCAGTTCGCAGGGCCAGAAGGAACCGAATCTGATAGACACGAAATTAGTGCTTTGGCACGCTTTAAAAAAAGGGCGAGGTTTCGATTAGAAACATCGCCCAGTCCAAGCAACTCAAGAAAATGCTGGTCAGCGTGGGATGTTGACTGTAACCGAAGAGCCGTTCCCACCAATAAGCTTCACTTTGGATACTCTCGGGTGCCTTGTTCGGAAGTCGATCAGCGTTCGGACGACACGATCTTCTGTCACAACCTGAGGAAACAAACCCTCCCTTGCCGTCGCGACCACATGCATTTCCAAAGTGTTACCGCTGATTCGATGCGTGACAATTCGCAGGCTTTTGTACCCTGGATTTCCGAACGCCACCCTCGCAGCGATCCTCAAGTCTTCCGGCTTGTCCCCGACCATTTGTGCAGAGGCGCTGAGGATCCGCGGTTTGATATCGACAGCAGAAGCCGTTGATGAGGCGAATCCAAGTACTGCGATTGCCATCAGGATCGTTTTCATCGTGTATATCCAAACTCGCTAAACCGAGGGGAAAGGAACGGGTGTCTGGCTGAATGCTGCCAGTCAATCCTGCCCTGCACCAAACGCAAGGCCACCCAAGATAGCGCGTTTCAGGGGCAGGTGGTAGCTCATATTCGCGACTTTTTAATCTTGGGGTAGTGGACCTTGCTCAAGGTCCTCCTGTGTTGGGATCTTTAGCAAGATCCACTAACTCTGCCCCCTTTTCTTATCCTGACAGATCACTACGGACAGA
>JBILXT010000095.1:0-20166 GCA_044378235.1 Planctomycetaceae bacterium | reverse complement strand
TACCATGAGTCATCACGGTGCCGACAGGATCATCATTTGCGTCAGTATGATTGCCGTTGTCTTCTCGCAAAGCCCAGCCAGCGTGAATCCCTGATTTGTTTCCGACCCAGCCAGACTGCCCCGGGCCGAAATCCGGAGTATTCCATCCCGCGTTCAACTCATTCCTGAGTCGTGCTGCAAATGCCTGCGACTGACGAACGGCCGTCGGATTATTCATCATCCACAGGGCCTGCGGTGCCACGGTCGTCACATCGCGTGCCGGAGCACTGACCGCATTCACGGGCAGATCAAACACATCGAACATTGGGAAGCGATAATTGCGTCGCTGAAGAATGTAGAGGCCTCGTCGAGTATGTTCGGCCGGGTCCGCCGAGACGATCCAGTAACCGGGAGCTCCAGCTTCCGGCTCAAGTGGCGGTACAACGGGTCGACCACCCATCTTCAGGTTCAGTGTCCCGGCCACAGAATGGATCGAATCCCATAGCACTTCTGCTTCAAGACGTCGCCGATTCATCTTCCAGAGGTGACGGTTCTGAGGATCGATGGCGGCATTCTCTTCCGATGTGGCAACACTATCCATTTGATACGTCGACGACAGCATCATCGTACGGTGCATCTGTTTGGTGCTCCAGCCCTGCTTGATGAACTGCGAGGCGAGCCAGTCGAGCAGCTGCGGATGAGTCGGCCGTTCGCCCATTTGTCCGAAGTCGTTCAGGCTGCCGACGAGACCGCGTCCGAAGTGTCCGTGCCAGATGCGATTGACCATAACACGTGCCGTCAGGGGATGTTTCGGACTGGTCAGCCACTGAGCCAATGCGGCCCGATTTTTCAAATGCCCCGGCATCGATTCCTGCCAGCCGCTAGCCTGCTTCAGAGCCTCCGGCAAGCCCGGCGCCACAGCGTCACGTGGACGCGAAAGTTCGCCACGATTCAGAAGATACACAGGTGTAATGAGCTCGGGGCGTTCATGCCCGAGCACACTGACGGTTGGAGTCTCCATCAGGCCGACAAGCGGGACGCCGAGGGCTGTATTCTCAGGCAACGCAAGTACGTTATTCGCAATGGCGTTGAGCAGATTCTGGCGTTCGGTCTGCTCTTCATGAGACAGGGCTTTTCCTGCCATTCGAGCATCAAACATTCGCAGAGCGCGGCGGGATTCTTCGACCGCCAGAATTCGCGGATAGTGCTGCTTGAAGTCCGTGATCCCCATCGCATCAATGATCGGATACTCAATCTCCCGGCTGGCGGAAAAGATCGCCTGCATGGCGTAGTAATCCTGCTGCGTGATCGGATCAAACTTGTGATCATGGCAGCGAGCACAGCTGAACGTCAGCCCCATAAAGGCCGCGCCGGTTGTGTCGACCCAGTCCGAATAAGTCTCGTAGCGGATCTTCTTGCCGTCCATATTGGATTCGTGAACCTGTGGCCCCAGCGTGTAGAGACCGGTGCCTGTCCATGCTTCAAGGTGTCGCACTTTCTCCGGTGCGATCGTGTAATTGCCATTCAGAGTAATGTCGTCCGGCCAGAGCTCATCGCCGGCAATCTGCTCCTGCACGAACACATCGTAGGGCTTGTCGTCATTGAACGACTTCACCACATAGTCCCGATATCGCCACGCGTTGCGATAGTAAACGTCGGTCTCAAAGCCGCCGCTGTCAGCGTAACGAGCCACATCCAGCCAGTGACGTCCCCAGCGCTCACCGTATTGAGGAGACGCCAGCAGCTGGTCGATCAGACGAGCCCATGCATCCTGCGACGGCTCACGTTCAAAGGCATCAACCTGCTCCGGCGTCGGAGGCAGACCAATCAGATCAAAGTACGCACGTCGAACAAGAGTTCTCGCATCGGCTCGCGGCGATAGTTTCAGTCCGTTCGCATCAAGCTGAGCCAGAATAAACGCATCAACCGGAGTGCGCACCCAGTCCGGCTGACTGACGGCCGGTAGATCGAGTTCCCTGACAGGCTGAAAGGACCAGAACGTTCGCGGATCGGAGACGACATGCTTTGAAGACGCCTCGGCAGTTTCTCGCGGATCCACCGCTCCATCGCGAATCCATTTTTCAATGGCTACGATGTCGACATCACTGAGCTTCTCTTCCGGCATTTGCAGATCCGGATCGGTGTGTTTCACAGCTAGCAGAAGCGGCGAATTGTCAGGGTCACCGGGCACAATCGCTGGTCCCCGATCGCCGCCCTTCATCCATCCCGGCCGCGAGTCCAGACGAAGCCCTGATTCCTGACGATCCGGACCATGACATTCGATGCAGTGAGCGATCAACAGCGGTCTGATGGCCGATTCAAAATGATCCGTCGGCGAGTTTTCCTGCCCAAAGGTCACAACACAGCAGCACGAGAGACAACAAACCGCTACGAACCGAAAAACTCCTGCGACAACAAGCAGCACCGCTTGGAGATGGCACACATGTTCGAACACCTGACCAAGCCAGGCCCTGTTTGGCTTCAGACGGATCTTCGAAGCCTCGATTCTTCGATCGCCATCATTGCTTGAAGAAGATTCAAAGCGAAGCACTTTCACGACAACACATCCTTCACAACACGACCCGCAATATCAGTCAGTCGGTAATCTCGTCCGCCGTGACGCCAGGTGAGTCGTTCGTGATCAATTCCCATCAGATGCAGAATCGTGGCGTGAAAGTCATTGACGTGAACAGGCTGCTCGACGGCTCGAATGCCGTGCTCGTCAGTCGCTCCATGAACATATCCACGCTTGACTCCTGCTCCGGCCAGCCAGGACGTGAACGCCCAATTGTGATGTTCTCGCCCCGGAGCATCTGCCGTGTTATTAAATGGCGTGCGACCGAACTCTGTGGTCCAGACAACGAGCACATCATCCATCATTCCTCGCTGCTTCAGGTCCTGCAGCAAGCCGGCGATCGGTTGATCAACCTGAGGAGCCAGTCGGCCATGATCAGCCATGTTGCCATGCGAATCCCAGTTTCCGCTGGAGCCTGTATGGATCAATTCCACAAACCGGACACCGCGTTCCACCAGTCGTCGTGCGGCAAGGCATTGCCATCCAAAGCCATCACGTGTTTCTCGATTCATTCCATACAGATTCAGAGTGTCTTCTGTTTCCTCGCTCATATCCAGAGCCGCCGGCATCTCGGTCTGCATCCCATGCGCCGTCTCGAAGGCTTTAATCCGTGTTGCCAACTGCGGATCATCAGCCCGCGTCGCTCGATGTGATTCGTTGAATGCCGCGAGCGCCGAAAGTTCCAGTTCCTGACGTCGCGTCGTGGGGACTCGACGAGCCAGATTGGCAACTGGTTCCGCCCCCGGGAAGACTCTTGTTCCCTGATGAGCCCCCGGCAGAAAATCAGAGGCCCAAACCTGTGTCCCGGCGTACGGCATCTGCGGAGCAAAGACCAGAAACGACGGCAGGTTCTGATTCACCGTGCCGAGTCCGTAGCTCATCCACGCTCCAATACTTGGTCGAGCAAACGCAAATGAGCCCGTGTGCATTCCCAGCGTGGCGTTGTAATGATTCGAATGGCTGGTGTGCATCGAACGAATAAACGCGATGTCGTCGGCTTGCTCGGCAATGTGAGGAAACAAGTCGCTGACTTCGATGCCGCTCTTTCCTCGGGGTGCAAATTTCCAGTCCGGACGTTTCAGAAAGATCTTTTCGTAGCCCGGCCGGTTGCGAGTTTCCGGATGGTCGAAGACAACCTCCTTGCCATGATCGGCAAACAACTGAGGCTTCGGGTCAAACGTATCGACATGTGAGACGCCTCCGCTCAGGAAGAGGAAGATCACCGACTTGGCCTTTGCCGGGAAATGCGGTTGTTTCGGCGCCACGGGATTGGCAGAGTCCGTCGCATCGGTCGCCAGAAGTTCGCTGAGCAATCCCGGCATCAGCATCGAACTGGCTACTGCAGATTGCACAAAATGACGGCGAGGTATCGACATGAGAGTGGGCTTTTGTAGAGGTGGGAGAATGTCAGGAACCAAGCCTTACCGCGGAACACGTTAGTATCGCTTAAATTCAATAGACGATCACAACCCGAAACGTCAGTGAGGGATCGATCTGCCAGTATTCGTTAGCAGTAATCCTTCGCCGATGATTCTTTCGATCGCGCGTTTCCAGGTCCGGAGGACCGACATATCCCTTGCCGTTGGCGTGAGCCACCGGATGCAAAGATGTTATCCACAAGGCCTGGCAGGCCGACACATTCGCCGTTGTGTCGGCCCTCCGGGGTTGTGAAAGAATGTAGGACGCCCTTTTCAGGGCGTCGAAATCGCACGCGTTTTTGCGGCAACGACGGCCTGAAAAGGCCGTCCTACGAATAAATTCACAGCCTCTCCGGGCCTGGATGACTTAATTCTTCGAGTTCCGGTGGCTTACGCCACTGGCATAGGATGTGTCGGGCTTCCAGCCCTGACCAAAGGTACAAATCCCTCGCTGACGCTCTTACGCTTAGGGTTATGATTTGAACAATAACTTGTTGTCAGCCTTGCGGCTCACAACACATAGGAAACTCTGCTAATCCAGATACAAAAACTCGTTACTCGACAACAACAGACGGGACAATGCAGACCACACTGCGAGCGATTGATCGCTCTCCGAAGATTCTGCGACCGCCAACTTGTACTCATCAATGAATCGACGAGCCGTTTCCTGCTCACCAGCAGTCGGTGATCGCTGGAGCACAATCCGAAACAGTTCATTCACTCGCGATGTTTCGTCGGGCTGAGACAACAATCTCTGAGCCACATTCGCCGCCTGAGTATGGAAGAATTCATCGTTCATAAAATAAAGCGATTGAGTCGGCACGGTCGTGACCTGCCGCTGCGGAGTTGTCGCATTCGGATCAGCTCCGTCAAACAAACCCAGAAACGCGTGTCGTCGATTGCGCAGAGTCATCAGGTAGATGCTGCGTTTGTTTGACTCCGCAACGCCAGCAAACGGAACGTGCTGAGAAAAGCTCCAGGTATTGGTTGGCGGAATCGGATGTGACCCACCAGGACTGAGATCCAGTTGCTGACCGGCGATTAACAGACTGTCTCGCAGTTCCTCAGCACTTAGCCGCTGACGATCGAAACGCCAGTAGAGATGATTATTGGGATCGGCGGCCTGGGCTTTTGCATGTCCGGCGGAATTAGTACTTCCCGAAGACTGGCGATAAGCCGCCGACAGCAGAATCAGTCGATGCATCGACTTAATGCTCCAGCCTGACTCCATAAACCGATTCGCCAACCAGTCCAGCAACTCCGGATGAGTCGGCTTCTGTCCTCGCGTTCCAAAATCGTTCGGAGTCTGCACCAGCCCCTTGCCAAAATGATTCTGCCAGATCCGATTCACCATCACACGAGCCGTCAGCGGGTTTGAACGATCAGTCAACCATTGTGCGAGTTGAAGACGTCCACTGCCAGAGTCTGGAGGAACCTCCTGTCCGCCAAGAATCTCCAGCCAGCGCCGCGGCACTTCATCACCAAGCTTTTCCGGATCACCTCGCAGATGCATCCGCACGTTCCCAATTGTTCCTTCGGTCACAGCATAGGCCGTTTCACGAGCCGGCGCGTGGGTCATATGCTCCGCGCGTTTAGCGAGAAGCTGAGTCTTCAGCACATTCGTCTTCGCCATCTGCTGGAATCCGGCAGAGACATCAGCGATGTAATGATCAATGCGCCAGCCGACTCCGTTCGGACCGCCTGGATGAGCATCCGCGATTCGTCCGCGAATTTGGACTCGACCTTCGATCGGACTCACCCAGCCCAACGCCACAGGACCATCCTGAGCAGGATGAACGAAGAGAGTATTCGGTGGCAACGATGTCCAGACTTGCAGTGGTTGATCTGTCGAATTAACGAAGACAGCCGGATTGTCACCCGTCCGCCAGACGTGCAAACCGGCTGTCCCCGAAGAGTTCTGTACCGATTCGGAAAGCAGGCTTGGACCACCGCGACCATCCAGAAACAACCAGGTCGCTGCATTGCCAAAACTATCCGCGTGCGGGTTTCCGACGGAGAAATCAGAAACAACATCCTTCGTCAAATTCCAGGTCCGTTCCTGCCCGCCGATCTCGACAATTTCCCACTCGATCAACGTCGAATCCGCGCCGTAGTTTTCCGAAGGATCAACCGTTAGTTGAATCAATTGTCCGGCTTTGACTTCGATCGATGCAAGACCATGATCCGCCGCGTCAGTCCACGCCATTGTGCCACCATCAGCAATTGTGCCCTGAGCCAGCAAATGAGCCGAAGCAACCACTGAGTTCTTAAACTCACTGGCCTGCGCAGCCTGAGCGTCCTGCAGCGACTTAATCTCCGCATCGATCGCGGCCAGTTGCCGGTCCCAGGGCTCGATCGTGCGAGCCCATTCGGAGGGCGGAAGCAGCGGGACCAGGTCTCGCGGCTGCTGCTTGGCTTCGCAACCTGGGAATGCGAAACGAGTACTGTTCAGAATTCCGTAGATCGCGTAGTAATCCTTCGATGAAATCGGATCAAACTTGTGATCATGGCATCGAGCACAAGCGATCGTCAGTCCCAGAATTGACTGCCCCATCGTATCGATCGCATCTTCAAACGTCAGATGCATGAACTTGTCGCTGTCGTGATCAAAGCGACGAGCGATCGCCAGATAGCCTGTACTGACGATTCCGGCCGCATACTTCTCCGCAGAATCATTGGCATGAATCAGATCACCGGCTATCTGCTCGCGAACAAATTGGTCGTAAGTCAGATCATTATTGAACGCTTCGATCACCCAGTTTCGATATCGCCACGCATCCGGAATCGGATGATCGGTATTCTCACCCGCGGTGTCGGCATAACGGACAACGTCCAGCCAATGCCGACCCCAGTGTTCACCGTAATGAGGCGACTGCAATAATCGTTCAACAACAGCTTCAAAGGCTGTTGACGACGAATCAGCCAGAAAGGCATCGACCTCTTCGGGCGATGGAGGCAACCCGGTCAGATCGTAGGTCACTCGACGAATCAATGTCCGTCGATCCGCTTCTGGCGATGACTCCAGACCTTCCGCGATGAGCCTGGCTCTCAGAAAGTTGTCTATCTCGTTTCCGGGTACTGGCTGATTCATCTCAGGGACTGAAACCAGCTTCACAGGCTGAAGAGACCACCACGAACGAAGCTGCTCTTCCGTCATGCCTCCACGTTTGGCCGCTCCGGTTCGAGGATCATGGGCCCCTTGCTGAACCCATTGCTTCAGCAAGGCGATCTCCGCTTCGGGCAATTTTCCGCCCGCATCTTCCGGAGGCATCTGAGCACCATCATCTCCGTAAAGCACAGCGCGAATCAGCAGGCTGCTTTCGATATCTCCCGGCGTAATTGCCGGACCGGATTCGCCACCCTTTTCCCAGCCCTGCTTTGTATCCAGAGCAAGGCCGCCCTGGGTCTTCGCGTTTTCGGTCGAATGGCACTTCAGACATCGTTCCGTCAGAATCGGGCGGATTTTCGATTCGAAAAAGTCGTCGTCTGACTCTGCGTGAGCCGCAGTTGGTGAGATGATGAACGCTCCACCCAGCAGCAAGCTGACAAACCCGAGCGAGCAGAGTCGCATTCGCAACCGATGTTCAAATTGCTCGCTCATTCAGCACCGCCTTCCGGACGAATTGTCCTCAATCATTTGCTCCACGGCGCCAGATGTTCGTTCCCGACGCGGAGTTTCGATGCTTCAATCTCCAACATTGGCGGAGTTTGTCAATCGTAGCCCAGGAACAGGCGGCCTTCCACGTCCATAATTACCACTTGGACTGCTGCAGCCTGCTGCCGCTTTCCAGTTCACAGCCTGCTGTGAACAACGAAGTGTGGGCGTAGTCGACATGTGGTTCAGATCCGGAGTGCTGACCACCTTCTTCTTGCCGTTAAACAAGGACGCTCCTGGGTTACGCCAAACGCAAGCCCGCCGGCAGTGATTCACCCAGAATCAAACTGGCCTCTTCGCTTTCCAGTACTCCGCCATCAGCGATCAGCTGCAGAAGATGCTTTGAGATATTTGTCACGCTCAGCTTGCCAACGATTCGATCGCGAAGACTTGAACTCACATCACGGAATCGATCATCTGTGCGACGACTCAATTGCATGATCGCCAACTGCACGGCCGGCTGATTCAGATCGGCCGTGCGAAGCAACTGCTCAATCCATTCGGACACTCGCGAAACGGGCAGCACCAGATTCAACGGGCCATACACCGGAACCCGTCCGCCCACACGTCCCAAGGCCCAGATCAGAGCGATCTGCACAGGCTCAAATGCGGCGCGATTCATAAGGTCGGCAATCATATCGCCAAGTTCGAGACGCACGTTCTGTTCGAGCAGTTCCAGAGATCCCAGCATTCTCCAGATCTCAGCCGCTTCATGATTTCCCGAAGCATATGGCGCGGCTTTACCTCGCCCGGTCTGAGCCTGGCGGAAGCGTTGTCGTATGGCTGGCAGAACCGTCGAAGCAATCTGATTCTGTCGCCCTGCTGCGAGTCCCCCGGAGATGCGCCGACAGAGCGTTCGCAGTTCTGCAAGACATGCGGGCACAGAATGCACCAGCCGGCCATTTGTGATTCGCCAAGTCTCTTCGACTCGCCAGTCGTCGGCGGCCATGCCGAATCCCGGTCGAAGACAAAAGCCCACCAGATTGAGCCATCGCGCTTCATGCTGAGGACTGCGACGGCGACCGTCATTGAGCTCAATTAACTCTGACCAGATCGCTCGCAATAGCGACGGCGGCCAATCAGAACGGGGCAAGGCGATGACTTCCGAAAGACGCTTCATTGTTTCGTCGGGACGAACTTCACCGCCGGAACCGAAGATGCTGCGCAGGACCGTCGCTGCGGAGGCAATCATTTCCTGATCGACGATCCCGGATTGTTCTGCAATCCCCGTATGAGCTATCCGGTCCGTCTCTGTCGCCGATCGAACATCAAACTGCAATTGCCAGCGACGAGATCCATCGGTCTGCTCGCACCATAACTCCATCGTGCCGATCTCGGTTAGCATCGCCGACAGTCGTGCATCGACAATGGCATTTTCACCACGCTTGCGAGTTGTCAGAACGGTGCGAATCGGCGGCAGTGAAGTGAGTTGTTCCGGATCAAACGGAATGATCTGCCCGGGCTTGTCTGTTAAACGAGTTCCCGAGACCAGAATGGGAAACTCTACCGGTTCTGAAGTGCGAACCTTGAACGTGCGATCAATGGGAGTTGGCTCCGCTGAAGCCTCCGTGCCCGCTGACACCAGGCACAATGCCGCGCGAGTTCCATCGGCCTGTTCGATGCCGATGTAATACGTCCGCGCCAAGCCCGCGACGATACGAATTCCAACACCACGGCGGACCATGCCGAAGTAAGCGGCGCCGCGTGCCACAGCAAGATCCAAGCGATCATTTCGTAGTACCAGCGGCGTCCACTCTTTTGCATCGTTCGCTGAATACGGTCGAAACCAGCGTTCCAGTGATTCAATCAGTCGAGTGCGCAGCAACGGCGAGGCGAAGAATCCTCCGTTGAAGAGTACGACGTCCGGACGGGCCGCCAGAATTCGGGCCGACTCAGTTTGCCCACCGCCCGATTCAGTTTCCGTTGCATGAGTCGTCAGGAACGCAGCCAGATATTTCGTGATCGCCGGGTCAGCGGCATACGGGAGTCCAAATTCCTGAAAACCCGACTGTCGTCGCGCAGGTTTGTCGTCAAGCTTGACCGGTGGCAGAAAGCCTTCAAGAAAAATGTTCAGAACGTCATCGCGAGTCAACTCCGTCTGCAAAGATCCACCGATCAGACGTGAACCGCCACCAGCGATCACAATCGTGTAGGATGCCGGGGCATTCTCCCCGAGCAAGATCTCCTTCGCATGCCGACACGCCGGAATCAGCATGCTCCATTGGCGAGCATCCAGGCGTCCGCCGTTCGCCAATTTCGGTTCGACAAAATGGGCCAGCGCCAGATCGAGATTGTCACCTCCCAGCAACAAATGATCGCCCACGGCGACTCGATGAAACTGCAGACGTCCCTCGTCTCCGGCTCGAACATGAATCAGGCTGAAGTCCGAGGTGCCTCCGCCGATATCGCAGACCAGAATCTTCTGCCCGGGAGAAACCGACTGCTCCCATTCATCGCGATGCGCATCGACCCAGGAATAGAATGCTGCCTGTGGCTCTTCCAGCAGAACAACTCGGGGTAAGCCCGCCAAACGCGCGGCGGCCACGGTGAGTTCTCTTGCGACTTCGTCAAAGGACGCCGGAATCGTCAAAACAACATCCTGCTGCTCGAGCGGATGTGTGGGATGCCTAAAGTTCCATGCTTCACGCAGGTGCCGCAGATAATTGGCACTGGCTTCGACCGGCGACAAACGCTGCACATCGGCAGCTCCGTGCCAAGGTAACAAAGACGCTTTACGATCGACTCCGTTATGACACAGCCAGGACTTGGCCGATTCGATCATGCGACCAGGAATCGTACGACCATGATCCCTGGCAAACTGACCGACGATGAATGCAGGAACGTCGCCGGACTGAGCTCCAGCGGCACCTGAATTCTTCGCTGCGCCGGACCAGGGAAGACGCGTTGCTCCGGTTGATCGTTCTTCCGACAGCGCTTCGTAATAAAACGACGGCAACGTTTCGAGGGTTTCAACCTGTCCCGGGCCGACGATCTGAGGAATTGAGAATGTCTCAATGCGCCAATTCGGAGATTCCGTGTCGACAAAACACAGCGCGGAGTTCGTGGTGCCGAGATCGATGCCGGCGACAAAACGTGGCCGCTGTGGTTCTTCGATGGACGTCAGAGTTGGATCATTCACGGTTTGACCATTCACGCTTGTCACGAACTCCGCCACCTTTTGTCGTCAATTCGGCCCATCCGCGGCCGACAGGGTATGAACTCTGATCCATGAACGCGAAGAGTAGTGCCTGGTCAAGATCTGAGTTTTGGTAGTGGACCTTGCTAAAGGTCCCGCAGCGAAGGGATCTTTAGCAAGATCCACTACCACCAACCCGAATTCTTTCTCCTGACGAATCCGGCTACTGACCAGAATGTCACTCTGCCCCCTTCGTTTATCTTACGCTCCTCAGCAAGGAGTCACGAGCAATATCTCGTCGAAGCATATTAACACGAGCTGCATACTGCTGACGTTCCGCCGCGGCCTGAATTCTGTTGAGCTGCGACGTAAAATCGGCATGAACTTCTGCATTTTGATCGGCTTCACGACACAGGGCGTTGGCCAGCCACGGGCCGTATTGAGCCACGAGGGTATCCTCTGCGGAGACGAGAACCTCCGCTGACCCCGGATCTCCCTGTCTCGCGCATCGGCCGATGAGCTGGCGGTCCATGCGTCCTGAGGTCTGGCATTCCGTCACGATCACGTGCAATCCACCGCGTTGTCGAACATCTTCGTGGAGCGCGATATCAGTTCCTCGCCCAGCGAGATTGGTCGCGATCGTGATGGCTCCGGGTTGCCCGGCTTTGCTGACAATCTCGGCTTCGTCCGCATTCTGAATACCGTTCAGCAGCTCAAACGGAACTCCGTGCGATTCCAGACCTAGAGCCAGAATCTCGCTGTCGGAGATCGAACGAGTTCCAATCAGGACTGCTCGTCCCAGGTTGCGACAGGCCATCGCAGCATCAATCACCGCAGAATTCTTTGCGGCCGCCTTTGAAAAGAATCGCGTCGAATAAAGGATGCGTTGCGACGGCACTCGTAACGGTATCTCTTCGACCTGCAAATTGTAAACGTCGTGCAGTTCTCGTTCGCAGCCCACCGCCGTTCCCGTCATACCAGACAGATTTTCGTAGAGCCGGAAGAATCGTTGACGAGTCACCTGCGCGACCGAGTACTTTTCAGCCACGATCTTCAGGTCCTGAGACGCCTCAATGGCCTGATGCAAACCGTCCTGCCAGGATCGATCTTCAAAGATGCGTCCGGTGGTTTCATCGACGATGCGAGCTTCGCCGTTCTGTACGACATAATGTACATCGCGTTTGAATAAGTAGCGTGCTCGCAGAGCCTGCTGCACATACTCGGTCCACGGCCGCACCAGTTGCAGAACCGGAATTGCGACGTCGTCCGCATAACATCGTCGCACACCCGCTTCGGTCAGAGCGATACGCCCGGTGGATGCCTCCAGCAGAAATTCATCGCCCTTTTTGAGTTGTTCGGCTAGAGCTTTGGCAGTGAGATGAGCATCAGCATCCGGCGCGCGGTCATTGGATCCGAAGCTGAGAACCAGCGGAGAACTCGCGTCGTCAATGAGCACGCTGTCCGCTTCATCCACCACGGCATAAATCAAACCTCGTTGCATCGTTAATCGTTGCGAAGACGACGCTGGATCCAATTGTCGCAGGAGGCGTTCTCCCGGCCGTTCTTGTGCCTGTTGCCGCAGTGTTAGCTGATCGCGCAAATAGTCGAAACCGAACTCATGGCCGGTCCCGTACGTGATATCGGCATCGTAAGCCGGCGTCTTTTTCGCTGCATCAACTCGTTCAGAAAGCAGAGCCACCGACAATCCCAGTGGCGCCGCCACGGACGCAGCCAGCTTCTCATCGCGTTCCGCCAGATACGTGTTAGGCGTAATCACGTGCACGCCTCGTCCGGCCATGGCCAGATGCATGGCAGCGGTCAAAGCAACAAACGTCTTGCCTTCACCGGTTTGCATCTGGGCGATGCAGCGGCGAGACATCGCCATAGCCGCAATCAGCTGCACATCGTAAAGCTGAATGCCTTTGGTACGCCGCAGAGCTTCGCAGGCCAGAGCCAGCCCTGCGACCAGCAAGTGGGGCTCAGAAGAACGATGGCCTCGCGCGAGTTCACGACGGACTTCTCCGACCTCGCCGATCAACTGCGATTCGGAAGCCGCCTCCAGCGTTTTCGCCAGAGCGCGGATGTGAGGAATCAATTCACCGGAAGCGGCGTTCGCCAATGATCTGGCAACACGACTTTCAGAGAGTGCGTTCCCGGACGATTCAGCTGCCTTCGCAGATCGCCTGAACATAACTCAGAATCCGTTTCCGAAGGAATGTCCGCCTACACGGTTGTTTGGCTTCTGCGGAGCTGGTTTTGCTGGTTTCTTCTGGGTTGGCCCATCAGCCACTGGCTGAGACCATGAAACCGGAAGCTGATTGCTGGCCGCTTCTGTTGGCAAAGCCAGTTCCTCTGCTGCGGGCAAGGTTGCAACTCGCATCGTACGGGCATCAACTTCATTGGCAGTTTGTTCAGCTCTGGACGACATCCATTCGGATTCACTGTTCTCCAGTTCCGGAGCATCGTAGCGAGATCTCAACATGGTACCGGTTGAGCGTCTCAGCTGAATAATCGACAGAGCATATGTCGTCTGGGCCTGAGCAAACGCAGCTTCTTCATCAGCCAGACGTTCGTAGCCATCCAGCAGGTCTTCCAGCAACAGGATGGAGGATTCTTCAACGTTTGGAAGAACGTTGAATCGATCCTGGAGATAGCTGACTTCGTTCTGAGCCGCTACCATTGCCTGATACTTACCCAACAACTCGCGCCAGGCCGTATCGACTTCTCGACTGGAGATTTCCACTTCGGTCAAGGATGTCTCTACTGTCGCCTTGAAGCTGTTGATCGCTCGTTTCAGTTCCCACTGACGCTGTTCAACCTTGGCCTTCGCTGCGCGGTTGCCGAGGGGAACTTCAAATTCTAAACCAACGGTGTAACCCGGACGGCCCTGCGTAAATTGGTTGTTGAACGAGTCGACAAACTGAGCTTTATTCTCCAGCCCGGCCACGTAGGAGCTGACAATGAAGTCCAGCTTAGGAAGCATTTCGCTTTTGCTGACTCCCATGCGAACACCGGATGCTCGCATCTGGCGGATCGCATGAGAAATATCGGGTCGATTGACCAGAGCTTCCTGCAACGATTCACGCAGGCCAACTGGCATTGGGGCCATGCTGGGCGATTCCATCGGAGTAAACTCGACAGCGCCGCCGTTCAGCATTTCGGGATCATTCACCAGCAGTCTCAGCTGAGATTCCGCATTGCGAATATCCGTGACAGCTCGCTGCATTCTGGATTCAGCACGAGCAACGGCAGCACGTGCACGCAGGATCTGGCGCGGAATCGTATCGACCCCGTGACGTCCCTCGAGTGTCTGCAGGACTTTCTGCGATGAGGCGAGGAGTTTCTGGCGCTGAAAGAATTCGGCGCGGGCTCGATAGAGTTTCCAATAAGCTTCGGCAACGCCGTACAAATGTCGCTGCAATTCTTCCAGCGTTTCATCACCCGATGAACTGGCATTGATACGGGCCAGAACAATCTGGCTCTGATTGTAGGCCACGCCCGACTGACTCATCAGTGGCTGCCGAAAACTCAATTCAAGTCGTGACGTCGACTGAGCATTGGGAAGCAGGAAGCTCGAGTTGTTGTCCTGGTACCCGAACTGCTGCGACAATTTCACTTCGCCGCCTGACGTTGTTCGTCGTTTCAGACCGCCAGATGAAACGGCGTGGTGATCTTTGAAGCGAGTATCATTGTTTCCGGTCGTCAGGGTGTTCCCGATCGGATCGTTCAGGTCGTCATACTTTGTGTTCAGGAATGTTCGCCAGTCAAAGGTGGCCTCTTCCTGCTTAACGATTCGATGCTGAACTTCGGGATCAGCCTGCAGGACCTGCACCTGTGACGAATAGATCAAGGCCTGCTGAACCAGCGTTGTCACATCCACAGAAATCGAACGCGGGGCGATGCCGGCTCGCTGTTGAACCAGCCCGTCCCACCATGCACTGAAGTTTTCCGGAACGACAACTGACGGCGCTGGAGTTGGCGATTGTTCAACGCCGGCGGGCAACATCCCGGTGCGACCCATGTACGGGCCGATCCAGCCCGGGGCATCCGATTCAACAGTTGCACGAAACCCCGACGTACCCGGAGCGGGACCGCGGGCAGTACTCCGCGGCTCAGGTGGGGAAGTGGAATGGGCAGGAGTTTGAACTGGCGCTGTGATTGAGTCGGGTGAAGATTCAACAGTCGTTCCCGCAGCCTGATTCGATGGGGCGGACGGTACAGGCGTAGAAGGCCTGTGACCAGCTCCTGACGAGTCAGGAATCGTCAGCGGCGGCGCCGAGTTATCCAGGGGATTTGAACCATCCTGCATTCCAGTCAATCGTGTTGATCGACCAGTGGCATTTCCTGACGTCCGCGGCATCGCGGCACTCACAGCTCCCCGTTCTGCACTTCCGGCATGAGGCAGAGTTGCGACACCTGACGCGCCAACGTAGTTGTAGCCTTGTCCCTGACGGTTGCTTGAGTTTGAGCCAGCAAGTCCTGAATGACCAGCCCGCAGTGTGGGCATGGTTGGACCATGGCTGCCAGAGTGAACCTGAGCCTCAGCAGCGTTTGCAGTGTTGTTCGCGGGGACTCCCGTGGCATTGGCGCCGAAGACTGGTGACTGAAGAACTCCGCGCTGACCAGATGTGGCGGAGTTCGCCGATGCCAATGAACTGGCAGAAGGACTTCGTCGCACTGGTGGTGAAGCCATGGGGCGGAAGGGAACCGTCTGAAGAGCAGCATCTTTTCCGCGTGGGCTGATCTCGATCCCTGAACCGGCATCGGGATTCGTGATTTGTTCTGCACTGGATGGAACGAAGTCATCCACGCCGGAATTCGCGGCGTGAACATCGATCGTCGATGAGGCCACAGAATTGTCTGGCAAGACTTGAGCAGCGGACAACCCCATGCGGGCTGGCAACAAAGTTGTTGTCGTCATTGCGGCGATGGCGGCCGAGGCAAGAATCGTTGCCGTTCTGTGCTCTGCGAGGCAATTGCGAAGCCACGTCGCCAGTGTCGAGCGCCGAGGAGCGACTTCAGGGTTGCGGTTTTCCGGAGATGCGTGAGACATGGACGGTTTCAGATCCGAATCAGATGATCGACCTGGAATTACGGGCACTCGTGAGCGTGCCCGCACAATGTCGGCTTCTGAAGGAATCGTCAGAGGTGTTAAAACCCATCCAGCCAAATGCGAATCCGTCCACTCGGATTCCGAGGACTATTCGACACGAGCCGACAATCCTGCCTGTCTTGCCCCGTTGAACGGGAAAGGTTTTCCTCCGGTGGATTCTGCCGATTTGTCTTGTCGCACCGAATCGGCATTCCCGCGTTCTGCATTGGTTGTAACCAGCAGAATGATTGTGCCAATCATGTCGGGAGGTTCATTTTGGGAATCATGAAGGAGTACGGTGGACTCTGCTGTCTGTGACCTAGGTTTGAGAATGCCGGATTGCGCCGGTTGAGGCCGATGCTGCGCGTCCAGCGGAAAGTTCGCTTCTCGCCGGCAACCTGAAAGTGTCATCGATTTCGGATTGTCTCCATGGTCTTCCGTCGCCGCAAATTGACTGATCGAGTCCAGACTGTCGTGGATGAAGTTCTGCACATGTTGCAGAAGGAAACACAGTCCGGATTTCAGCAACAAGCCGTCTCTGTGCTTCAGGCTGCGCGGCTGGAAGAACGAGTTCTAATGAGTGCGTCGCCGATGGCCATCGTTGCGGAAGGCGCGGTTCAGGCGGTTGAAGCCAGTGTTGCTGTCATGGAAACAGGCGTTGATTCCTCGACTGGATCCGACGTGGTCTTCGATGCGATTGTTGACGAAGACGTTGCGTCCGAGGGCATCAATGAAGCAGGCTACAATGCGATTTCGTCGGACGCGGGGAATCTGCTCGATCCGAAGTCAGAAACCGGGGATCTCGATTCCAACGAGGCCTCTGGCCCCGAGCTGATAGTGATCGACTATCGCGTTCAGGATGCGGATACGCTGTTAGAGAGTCTGTTGCGAGATGCCCGCGATGTTCGGCTGCTGCGGCTGGACGCGGACTCTGACGGGCTCAGTCAAATCACCGATGAACTGGAGCAGATTGGAGATGTTTCGGCCATCCACTTGTTGACTCACGGGCGGGACGGAGAAATCCTTCTTGGTTCGACACGTTTGAACTCCACAACTCTGGCGCAGCATGCGCCGGAACTACTGGCCTGGCAGCATTCTCTGACGTCCAATGCGGATCTGCTGATTTATGGCTGCGATGTTGCGGAATCGGTAGAAGGCCAGGACTTTCTGGATTCGCTCAGTGCATTGACGGGCGCGGATCTCGCGGCGAGTACAGATGCAACCGGAGGCTCGAATGAATCCGCGGACTGGATTCTTGAATACAATATCGGCCGGATTGATCAGCCGGGGATTTTCTCTGCCACAGTAATGGACAATTGGCAACACAGTCTGGCTGTTGGTGGAACAGTCACAGTCACAACTACCAACGACGTATTGGATGGCACGGTCACCTCGATTGCGGCATTGATCGAGAATAAGGGCGCAGACGGCAGAATTTCGCTGCGCGAAGCCATCCTTGCAGCGAATGCCAACGCTGATGTGGATGAGATCATTCTCGCGGCTGGTGAATATCGCATTCAGATCACAGGCAGAGATGACTTGGGACTCGCAGGCGACTTTGATATCGCAGAAGGCGTGACCATTCGCGGCGCGGGCTCAGGCACGACGATCATCAATGGTGGTTCAATCGATCGAGTCTTTGATCTCCGCGGTAGTGCGGACGCAACGGTGATCGGTGTGACGATTACCGGCGGCAACACAACGGAAGACGGTGGAGGGCTGCGTGTCTCGAAGAATGCCGCGCTGACACTGAGCCAGGCGGTTGTGTCAGGAAACTCGACAACAAGAAAGGCCGGAGGACTCTTTAATGACGGCACCGCGACTCTGACCGATGTGTCGATCTTTGGAAACAACTCGGGTTCGGACGGCGGGGGCATCAACAATTCAGGAGCCCTTGACCTGACGAAAGTAACAATTGCGGCTAACACGGCAAATCGCGGAGGCGGTCTGCACCATGATGGTGCGGGCAGCACGCTTGAGATGACAAGCGTGACAGTCAGCGGCAATACAGCGACGACTCAGGGCGGTGGCCTCTATGCGGGGCGAGAGGCGTCATTGCTGAACGTGACGATTGCGAACAATGAAGCCGCATCGAATGGAGCTGGGATCTATGTTCATGCTTCTGTGGGCACATTCACGGTTCGCAATACCCTGCTGTCGGGCAATGAATTAACCAATGGAACAGCGGCCAACGTCTCTGGCACAGTTTCCTCACTGGGAAACAATCTGGACAGCGATGGCACGGCAGCTCTGAATCAATCGTCGGATCTTTCCGGAGTGGATCCGCTTCTGCAGCCCCTCTCGAACAATGGCGGTTTCACTCAGACCCATGCTCTTTCGTTCAACAGCGTTGCCCTTGATGCAGGATCAACAGCCGCTGCCCCAGCAGTGGATCAGCGAGGTTTTGCTCGCGATCGGGCAGCCGACATCGGAGCCTATGAGTTTGATCGGGCCTTTCTGACAACCAGTCAATTCAGCGCGAATTCCACGACGAGTGCGGATCAGATGACTTCGGCGGAAACGCGAGGCAGTCAGAATGCGATCGCACGTGATCATGCCGGAAACTACGTCGTTGTCTGGAGCAGCAACTCGCAGGACGGTTCCGGGTGGGGTGTTTACGCTCGCCGATTTGATGCGAATGGTCAGCCGCTGACCGGTGAGTTTCGCATCAACAGCGTGACGTCAGACAATCAACAATGGGCCAGTGTGGCAGCTGATAACAATGGCAACTTTGTCGTAACGTGGACCAGTACGAATCAGGATGGCACTGGCCAGAGCATTTACGCGCGTCGCTATTCTGCGGCGGGACTTGCTCTGGGTAGTGAGTTTCTGGTCAACACCACAGCCACCGGCATTCAGAAGAATTCAACGATCTCGATGAATTCCTCCGGACAGTTTGTTGTTGCGTGGCAAGGCGAAGGCCCCGGTGACAGCTCCGGAGTTTTCTTCCGTCGCTATGCTGCGAATGGAACAGCCATCGATACGACTGACAAGAGAGCAAACGCTTCATCGATCGGCACGCAGATCAATCCTGGAGTTGCGATCGACGGGACCGGTAACATTGTGGTGCTCTGGCAGGACACCGCTAAGCTCTATTTTCAGAGAATCCTGACGAGCGAAAGTGATATTAACAGCACGTCCGGAACGTGGAGCAATGCCAGGGTTCAGATTGACAGTACACTGTCTACCAGTGATGTGCCCGCTCTGGCCATGGATGCTGCAGGAAACTTCACAGTCGCCTATCGCGAGCAGACCATTCTGCCGGGTATCTGGGTGAGAGGGTTCAATGCAAACGGAACAACGAAGTATACCTGGTTTCAGGCCGCCAGTGGATCTGCCACGAGTCCATCCATGGCGATGGCCGCCGACGGCCAGTTTATTCTGAGCTGGCAAAATACCGGGGATGGAGACGGAACAGGGATTTACGCCAGGAAATACCTCGCCAACGGCTCCGCAAATGGAGCCACGTTCCAGGTGAATCAATACACGACCGGGAATCAGAATCAGTCGTCGTTGACAATGATTGATCCGGACAACTTTGTTGTGGTCTGGTCGGGAGCATCGGCCACCGACACATCCGGGATCTCGGTTCGCCAATACGGAACGGGTGTAGCGCAGATTCTGCGGGCCCAGAACGATTATGTGACGACGGCCACGAACACGAGTATCAGCATTGATCCGCTTGATAACGACTCTCGCTCCGCTGACGGAGTTGCAATTCTCCTCGATGTGTCAGATCCGGCGAACGGAACAGCCGCCGTTTCGACAGACGGGACAATCTCTTATACGCCGAACACAGCCTATGCCGGGGACGATTCGCTGACCTATCTGATCTCTGATGGCAAAGACGGGACATCTCATTACTGGAGCCTTGGGGGAAACGCGGTTGATTCTGTTGGAAGTGCTGACGGAGTGCTGAACGGCACTACGACTGTCGCTGGCAGCTTCGGAACGGGCTTACAATTCAATAAGACGTCCGACTACGTTCGCATACCGGACTTTGCGTACACACCGTCGTTTACAGTCTCGTTTGATTTCAAGATTGACAACAACACTGGCTCCGTGTGGCAATATCTTTACAGTCACGGAGCGTGGAACACGACGAACTCACTGCAGGTTCTGCTGGGAGAAACGGGAACGGGCTCAGATGCGAACGTACTCAAGACCTACTTTGGTGACTCGAATGACACCTACAGTACCAGTGCACTCAATACGAATATTGCTTCACTGATCGGCGACGGCCAGTGGCACACCTATACTCTGGTCGTTGATAAGGCCACTGGAACTCAGGTCTATATTGACGGCGTCCAG
>JBILXT010000094.1:0-20182 GCA_044378235.1 Planctomycetaceae bacterium | reverse complement strand
AACTCACCAGGTCCACGGTACTTTCGGCGACGATTCCTTCCAGCATCAGGTAGCGGAAGAACATACGGATAGCGACGAGATTACGCCCGATGCTGCTGGCAGCCAGATTGAGAGTTTGCAAAAACTCAAGGAACGACGTGATCGTCGGGACACCAATATCGTGAACTCCCACCTTGGCATGATCTCGATTCCAGCCGAAGAAGCGGTCGAGGTCTCGGCGGTACGCGTCGATCGTGTTTTTCGCCATGCCACATTCAGCATCGAGATAGCTCAGGAAGCTATTCTGCCACGAAGCGGGATCGCGAAATGTTGAGACCGCGAAGGTTCGCCCTTCCGGAGGTCGCTTGCGGCGGGTCATCTGGACCTCGAGTAACAAGTGTGTAATTTTTTTCGTTTACCGCCCAGCCGGAGGCGCCGGCCTGCACATAAGCCGGCGCCTCCGGCTGGGGGGTAAACTTTAGCTCAGAAACGAAGATCGCCGTCACCGTTCAGAGGGGGTTGAACGATGACGGCGACAGCTGGAAACCGTTGGGTAACGGTTAACTTTCGAAGTGATTGGCCAAAGAATTCCTTGGCTTTATCAATATCGTCGTGCACACCGATGTGCCCCTTAAGATTCCTGGCGATTCGTGGTTGTCGGATCTGTAGCGGAAACAACGTCACAGACCGCTTGGGGATGCCCGCTAGAATGGAGGAAAAGGAGAATGTTTTGCGACCGCACGGTCGGCAAATCCAGTCGCGGAATGCGATCGTAGCGTGGGCTTCAGCCCAAGTTGTGGCTTGCTGGTCTAATACCAACCCGAAGTGTCAGTCTTGACTTTGCGTATTTTGGTTAGGGCTGGTAGCCCGGCAAATCGTCTGCCGGTGGCGTGAGCCACCGGACTAAAAAACACCGCGACTCAGGCCCGGGAGGGCCGACACATCAGCCTTTGTGTCGGCCCTCCGGGCCTCAGATTCCTTCTGTTCGCAGACCGGTGGCTCACGCCACCGGCATTGGATTTGTCGACCCTTCGGGCCTGAGAATGCGCAACTCCAAAATGCGTCAGCGAGGGATCGTTGTTGGAAAAGCAGCAGCATTGATCCCTCACTGACGTTTCGGGTTGTGATGATTAAGCGGCAAGAAACCGGACACTAACTCGTTCCGGCTGATGAAATCGACAGTCCGGTTCTAAGCAAGGACACGGGCTCGCTGGCTGAAGCACTACTGCTCGCCGGCAGAAGCCATCGCTACGAGAACAATCGCGATTGTGCCGCCCGGATGTGATCAGTAGTCCAGATTCATCCATTCCGCACTGGTAAATCACCACGCAGAACTCCTAAACTTCGCAGAACTGGCATTTTGCGGAATGGAAAACCTTAGCCATGATCACGTTAACTCCTATGGAATCAGCCGCCCAGAAATCTTCTGGCCGACAGTCACAGCACAGGATGCTGTTCTTCGCTCTCAGTTTGCTGGGGACTCTGACTGCGATCACCGGCGAATCGTTCTGGGCCTCGTCTTCTCTACTGGCCGATGAACGCAGACCGTCGCGAGGTTCCGCGACGATTTCCGGTGGCGATGAATTGTTTCCGGCTATGCCCGATCTTCCTTCGTTGTCCGGGGATGATCCTCCGCGAGTTCGCCCGGCCGATACGGAGCCACGAATTACTCCGCGAACGAATCCCCGTCCCGGAACAAGTCCGGGATTTCGCGACTCATCCACACCACGCTTTCCGGCGCCCATTGATCCGCTCGATGAAGAAATGGATCCGGATGGCGGAATTCGATTGCCGTCTCTCGATGAAGACGCGCCGTTCAGTCCACGCCGGCCTTCGGGTTCAACACGACCATCAACCGGTATTGATGCCGATGCTGAACGCAGCGTGCTTCCGGGAACCAATGCGGACGAACTGACAACAGACGGTGCTTTCAACTGGTCGCTTCAGCCGGTCTCTGTGGCCGACATTGAAATCGGTAAGGACTGGAATTTCTCCCATGGCAAACCGAACCTGGAAGAGACCGAAGAAGACGATTACGTCGAACTCATCCGAGCTGCCCTGGCCAGACGAACACTGGCCCCCAGTCAGCTGCCCGAGAACGCAAACGTCACCAGTGCCTGGGAGACTGCGTTCTATCGGTATGCCGAAGTTCGCCGGCAAGCATGGGAGAACGGCAAGGTTCAGCTGTCCGCATCTCTGCCGGAATTGTCTGATCCCAACGACAAAGCGACACGCCGAATTATCTCGACGACCGATCATTCCAGCGACCTCCCGCAGATCAGGAATTATTCGCTGCAGCTCGACATGCAGTCGAATGCACGTGATTTCGTTGGGCGACCGGTTGTACTTTACGGCATGTTCACGCCGCTGGGACCCAAGAAATTGCAGGCTCGCCGCACTCTCGAAGGCGAAGAGCGCATCATTACTTTGCAACGAGGCATCCTGCGGAACTTTGTGACTCAGGAAATGATCGCGATGGTCGATGCGATCAGTTATGTCGATCCGCAATCACAGAATCAGCCGTCATCGGCATGGCCGATTGATAAACGCGTCGCGATGCCGGTGATGGTCAAAGGCTGGTTTGTCAAACTTTGGCAGAGACAGCCGCTGGTGTTTTCGGATGTCGTGCGAGTTCTCACGCCGCGACCTTATGACGAGTATGTCCGCGACCACGTGCGTTCGCGACGCAAGGTCAACGACGACGAAAGTTGGTTGTATCACGAGACCCTGCGACAGTTGCAATTAACCAGCAGCAAAGTCCAGGCCTCAATCGCTGCGGAAGAACAACAGATCCGCGTACAGAAGCTGCTCGTGAACATGGTTGAGAAAGCCGGCGCGGACAAACTTGTCCTGGATAATCAGCTTCGAGGTGGCTCGCTGTTGAAAACGGATTCACCGGGTAAAGAAGGCTACGAAACGAAGCTCCGCAGGCTGGAGCGGCAGATGGCGTTTCGAAAGAACAAGTACCTTGAGCATCAGAAGAACCCGGACACGTTTCCGCTCTTCGTGGATGTGTTTCAGAACCCTGATCACTGGCAGGGACGACTGATTACCTTGCGAGGTCACGTTCGCCGCGTCATCACATATAACGGCGATTCGACGCTGTTCAACGGGCAGCCTTTGCATGAGCTGTGGCTGTTCACCGAAGATTCACAGAACAATCCGGCCGTAATCGTCACGCCTTCATTGCCAAAGGAGTTTCCGGTCGGCAGTGAGTTGGTTGATTCCGTGACGGTGACCGGCTGCTTCTTCAAAATGTACGTGTATCGTTCCCAGCATGAGAATCGACTGGCTCCATTGGTGCTGGCCGGGCACGTCAGCTGGAATCCTTCGGCTAAACATATTCTGACTTTGGCGAAGGATGGACATATTCGAGCCAACTCGCCGCTGCTGGCTCAGGCCAAAACGGAAACTCGTCCGATCAGTGACACGCTGATCCTGTTTTTGGGCTTTCTGACTTTGCTGGTCACAATGACTGTGTGGGGGCGAGTGCAGCGAGATCGTCGAGAACGCAGACGGCTGTTGAGTCTGGTGGACGAACGCCCTGATTTCCATCAAACTTCGCAGGATCGTTTTTCCGGTCCGTTTGCTGATCCCAGAATTGAGCCTACTCGCGGATGACCACTTCGGCTAACGCCTCCAATCTTCAAATAGACAATTCTGCCATTCAGCCGCTGGAAGCGATTACTGATCGTCCCATTCGTTTGGGAGTTTTGATCAGCGGTGGCGGAACCACGCTGCTGAATTTTCTGGATCAGATTCGCAGCGGTCAGTTGAATGCGGAAGTTCCGCTGGTAATTGCCAGTCAACGAACCTGCAAAGGCGTGGAGCGTTCTCTAGCGGCCGGATTAAATTGCCAGGTGATTCGTCCTCGCGATTTTTCCGGTGTCGGTGATTTTAGTCGCGCCGTCTTTGCGGAACTGCGAAGTGCGAACGTGGATCTGGTCACGCTGGCGGGTTTCCTGAGTCTGCTGCATGTGCCTGATGATTTTCGCTGGCGAGTGCTCAACATTCATCCGTCGCTGATCCCGGCCTTTTGTGGTCATGGATTCTTCGGCCATCATGTTCACGAAGCAGCGATTGAGCGCGGCGTGAAAGTCAGCGGCTGCACCGTTCACTTTGCCAACAACGAATACGACCAGGGCCCGATCGTCCTGCAACGCACGGTCGCTGTCCCTGATCTTTGCAACGCCGATGAGTTAGCGTCGCTGGTCTTTGAGCAGGAAAAAATCGCGTATCCGGATGCCATCAGACTGCTGGCTTCTGGCAAGGTTCGCATTGTGGGAAACCGAACCGCGACTTGAAGCGTAACGGCGCGACCGCGAACCGTCCGTTGAATAAAGAAAGGCGTTCCTTTGAGCCCGAGGCGCTAGCCGAGAATCTTTGCCCAGACGTGCCGAATCGGCTAGCGCCTCAGGCTCATAATGATGGCGACAGGAATGGGTACGATATGAACGCTATCGCTTGCGTTCAATGGCTTCCGCGATCTGTTCGATGATTCCGGACGCAAATTGATCGAGATTAGCCGACACCGTGTTCGCTCGTTCTCGCCAGGAGTTCATTTCGGACATCTTGCGAAGTCCTTTGAACATCGTGCCGATCGCCGAGCCCAGGGCGCGACTGGTGGGATGAAAAATCATCGACGCGGCTTGTTCGGGAATTTCTTCTTCCAGAGTATCCACGATGCCTCGAATGGCCATGAATCGAACGCTGCGTTCCTGGCAAACCTGAGCTACCGCGAGGCTGCTGGTGTCGACGGCAAGGCCGGGGAATTTCTCCGCCAACGCGGATTTTTCAGTGGGAGTTATCGGATGATGATCGGCTACGATCAGCTTGCCCACATGGATTCGCTTGCGAGGAGCCAGAGTACACTTCACCGGCAGGCTGTTGACGTGTGTGTCGCTGATTTCGTTTGATAGCACAATGTCGCCCGGTTTGATTTCAGCCGTCAGCGACGAACTGAACCCGATTGCCAGAATCCATGCCGGATGATGTTCGTTGATCAGCAGTTCGGTGGCAGCTCGATGAGATGCGTAGCCTTCGCCTGCTTCGGCAATCGCCAAACGAATCGTTTCACCGAGAAAGCCACCTCGAACGGTGATCTTCTTTTCCGTGTAACTTCGCTGCCGGTCAACTCGCTTCAAAAACGCTTTCAATTCGCCCTTGTGAGTACACACAATTCCCACGTCGGCAGTGGAACGGTCGGGAACCGGTTCTGCTGACGTGGGTTTCTTGTTGGCGGGCGAATCGTTTCCGGGGCTGCTCACGCTGATGCCTCAAAGTCCTTCATGAACTGCACGAGAGCCTGGACGCCTTCCGGAGGAAACGCGTTATAGATGCTCGCTCGCATCCCGCCGACGCTGCGATGTCCCTTCAAGCCACTGAAGCCCTTCGCTTCCGCTGCTTTGACGAAGGCATTGTCCTTGTCTTCGTTGCCTGTGACGAACGTGACGTTCATCTGTGATCCGCTGCCTGGCTTGGCTGTTGATTTGAACAGGCTGCTGGTCTTCAGGTAGTCATAAAGAACGGCGGCCTTGGCTTTGTTGCGCGTTTCCATTGCGGCCAGACCCCCCTGAGCCTTGATCCAGCGGAAAACCAGCATCATCAGGTAGATGCCGAATGTAGGAGGCGTGTTGTACATCGACTCATTTTCGGCATGAGTTCGGTACTGCAGCATCGTGGCGAGATTCTTGTTGCCAGCTTCGACGAGGTCTTTTCGCATGATCACCAGCGTGACTCCGCTGGGCCCCAGATTCTTCTGAGCACCGGCGTAGATCAGACCGTACTTGCGAATGTCGATCGGGCGGCTGAAGATGTCGCTGCTGGCATCGCACACCAGAAACGCGGAGCTGGGGATTCCTACAGGCTCCGACTGGAACTGAGTTCCGAAGATCGTGTTGTTCGATGTGAAATGAACGTAAGCCGGATTGTCGCTGTAAGAGCAGGATTCCGGAATGTAATTGAAGTTGGCGTCCTTGCTGGTGCAGGCAACGTGAGTCTTCCCGACGGACTTGGCTTCCTTCAGAGCTTTCTCGGCCCACATGCCTGTGATCAGATAATCGGCTGTGCGATCAGCTGGCAACAGATTCATCGGCACCATCGAAAACTGCAGCGACGCACCGCCCTGCAGGAAGAGTACCGCGTAGTCGTCAGGAATGCCGGCCAGTTCGCGGCACAGAGCTTCCGCTTCGGCCGCAACAGCCATGAACGGCTTGCCTCGGTGCGAATGTTCGCAAATACCCACGCCTGTGTTTCCGAGCGAAAGCAGGTTTTCACGAGCTTCCTCAAGAACAGTTTCAGGCAGTACAGCAGGACCAGCGGAGAAATTCCAGATGCGACGAGTCATCGCGGATGCAGCTTTCATTGAGACAGTTTGAGACAGGAGAAGCAGAGATTTAGCGGCGATCTTAGTCGAGAAACGAGCCGCGTAACCATCATGAGCCGAAAAGATTGTTGGAACTACACGAACGGAGCAATGCCAGATGAGATGACGTCAGACCTCAAGCAACTTACGCCGCCGGGTTTACCCCGATGGGGAAAGGCTTCTGCACTACTTCGATCCAATTTTAAGATGCTGAGGTGCGTAGTGCAAAGGCCCGTAAACCGCCGGGGTAAACCCGGTGGCGAACCGGGGTTCGCTTGTTTGGGGATCATTCAGATCCCATTTCGCCAGAAATTCCACCGCAATTTGACACCGCAGCGGGTCTCTGGGTGCGGAATTCTAAAGCCTTCTTCGATTCGCCACAAATCCGACCTTGAAGCTGCCTCGGCAACAGGAATTCTGCCCCTGAAAAGCCGTTGAAAGATGCGGATTTTGACAGGGGGCGACAGAGCCTCCAAACCTTTGCAGAAGGTGGCAATCAACGGCCCGTGAGCATACCGTATTCCGGAGAAATCTGATAAACTCAGACCTTCCGAAAATGAACACCCGGAGCGGGACGTCGGCTCAAGGAATTGAGTCGGGCCGTTGACTATTTTGAATTGCGGAGCAGCCTTCCCCATGCAGTTGTCTTGTAATCGCGCCATGTTTTCGTCGGCTTTTTCCATTGCGGCCTCGGCAGTGCCTTCACGTACGCCGAAAGACATTCTGCGAAACGTGTTTATGGCGGTCAGCAGTTCCGGCGTTGAACTGGTGGGGACCGATCAGGAAATGGCGATTCGTTTCAAGGTTGGCGGTGTCACAACCAGTTCCGCCGGAGACGCTCTACTGCCGACTCAGCGAATTTCCTCCATCCTTCGCGAGTTGCAGGACGAGCAGCTCGACCTGACGATCGACGAAAAGAACATTACGCTGAAAGCTGCCTCAGCCAAGTTTCGTTTGTCCTCCGAGGATCCTCGGGAGTTTCCTCCGGTTCCAACGTTCAGTGAACAGAATTATTTCCGAATTCCCGCGCCGGTGTTTCGGCAGATGATTCGCCGGACGTCGTTTGCAACGGACACAGAGAGTACTCGGTATGCTCTTGGTGGCCTGTTGCTGGAATTCGGGGAAGGCACCGTAACCCTGGCGGCCACCGATAGCCGACGTCTCGCTGTGGCCACGGCCGCTTGTGAGAAGGAAGGCAAGCCTGTGGCTCCAACAAAGACGACCGTCGTGCCAACAAAGGCGATGTCGTTACTGGAACGTTCGATTGATCCTCAGGCCGAATTCGTGGACATCGCTGTGCACGACAACGACGTGATGATGCGATCCGGGGCGTGTACCGTTTACAGTCGACTCGTGGAAGGCCGGTTTCCTCGCTATCGCGACGTGATTCCTCGCAGCGGCAATGTGAATGTTCCGCTGCCGGTGGCTCCGTTCTTTGCGGCTGTTCGTCAGTCGCAGATTATTACCGACGAAGAAAGCCGAGGCGTGGATTTCGTGTTTGGCCCCTCCATGCTGACACTCAGTAGCCAGGCCAGTACGATCGGTGAATCCAAGATTGAACTGCCGATTGAGTACGATCACGAAGAAGTCAAAATTACTTTCGATCCGAAGTACGTTGCGGATTTCCTGAAAGTATTGACTCCAGAAACGCTGGTGGATCTGCAGCTGACGGATTCTGATACCGCCGCGGTCTTCCGCGTCGAAGATTCCTACACCTACGTCATCATGCCATTGTCACAGGATCGATAGGAACAGAGTTTTCAGTGTTCAGTTTTCAGTGTTCAGTTCAACACAAAACACAGTACTGAACACTGAAAACTGAACGCTGATAACTTGTCTGAAAAGGATTTCCCTGCGTGTCTGATGAAATGCTTTCACCGCCGTCGACGCTGAAGAACGCTTTGATGCGTTTCATTCGCAGCACGGGCGTGGTGAACCGTTCGGCGGCGGAAAGCCTCGATGCGGAATGGAAGCGAATCGTGGGCCCGGAACTGGGACGCCGCAGCACAGCTCGCAAGGTTCGTGACGGCATTGTGGAGGTTGTTGTGACCAACAGTGCAACTTTGGAGGAGTTGCGGGGCTTTATGCACGAGACTGTTCTGGAGCAGATGAAAACCAGTCTGCCTCAGTCCAATATTCGATCCATTCGGTACGTGCGGGCTCGGTAGAGTAGTGGTGGCTTCAAAAACGGGACAGGCACCCTCGTTGATTTCGAATTCGCAGAGGGTTCTTGATGAAGGCGGGAGCCAGTCCCGTTTTTGAAACGAATTTGAGTAAGTAAGTGGACGGGCCGGTTTTTGAGATTTCAAATTTAAAATTTGAGATTTCAAATTGCCGGAGGCTTTTCGGTTGAACAGAAGAAAGTGAAAACGTGTCTGTAGCGAACGCTGCCAACGACGATAACACGCCTTCCTCAAAAGGCGCGGGTGACACCTACGATGCTTCTGACATTCAGCATCTAAAGGGGATTGAAGGGATTCGAACTCGTCCGGCGATGTACATCGGTGACACCGGTGCTCCGGGCCTGCATCATCTCGTTTACGAAGTGGTCGACAACAGTATCGATGAAGCGGTGAACGGTTACGCTTCGGAGATTCACGTTCAGATCAATCTCGATGAAAGCATCTCCATCGTCGATAACGGTCGAGGCATCCCGGTCGATGTTGTCAAAGGCGATGGTCGTCCGGCTCTGGAAGTGGTTCTGACAGAAATCCACGCCGGGGGGAAATTCAATCGTGAGAGCGGTTACAAAGTCGGCACCGGCGGTCTGCACGGCGTCGGTATTACCGCCGTGAATGCTCTTAGCTCATGGCTGACGGCTGAAGTGCGTCGAGGTGGTTCGACTTGGGTCATGGATTTCGAGAAAGGTCGCCGTACGTCAGAACTGCGACAACTGGGTGGAGCGGACTCGACGGGAACTCGGCTGACGTTTCTTCCTGACCCGACGATCTTTTCCGAGACGAAGTTTTCGCTCGATACATTGACACGGCGTATGCGAGAGCTGGCGTTTCTGACTCCCGGCATTCGTATTACTCTGCGAGATGAGCGAGCGGATCGCACTGAAGAGTTCCACTTTGAAGATGGCCTCGTGGAGTTCGTAAGATACCTGAATCGAACTCAGACACCGCTGACGTCGGACGTGTTTCGAGTCATGGCGGAGGCGGAAGCAGAGAACGTCGTGGTCGAAGTGGCCATGCAGTACAACGATGGTTACACAGAAAATGTGTTGACCTATGCGAACAACATTTTCAACCCGGACGGGGGAACTCACCTGAGCGGTTTCCGAGCTGCTCTGACCCGCACGATGAACAACTATGCCAAGGCCGGCAATCTGTTCAAAGACATTGTGCCGGTTGGTGAAGACTTCCGTGAAGGCCTGACGGCGATCGTTTCCGTACGCGTTCCGGACCCAAAATTCACTTCGCAGAATAAAGTCAAGCTGACGAATGGTGAAGTTGAAAGCGCTGTTCAGTCGGTTGTAAGCGAAGGCTTTAACAAGTATCTCGAAGAGAATCCTTCGATCGCTAAGAAGCTCGTCGCTAAAGCTGTGATGGCCGCGGAAGCTCGCGAGGCCGCTCGCAAATCCCGTGACATGGTGCGACGTAAGGGAGCTCTCACCACCGGCGGTCTGCCGGAGAAGCTTCGCGATTGTCGTAGTCGAGATCTGGAATCAACCGAACTGTACCTCGTCGAAGGTGACTCGGCCGGTGGATCGGCCGACACCGGACGCGACTCCAGTATTCAGGCGATTCTTCCGCTGCGTGGTAAGATCCTGAACGTCGAAAAAGCTCAGCTCGTCAAAGTCCTCGACAACGCCGAAATCACCAATCTCTTCCGCGCTATTGGTTTGTCGCCCGCTGGTGGCGAAGACGAGATGGATATTTCCAAGCGGCGTTACGGCAAGATCATCGTGATGACCGACGCCGACGTCGACGGCAGTCACATTCGCACCCTGCTGCTGACGTTCCTGTTTCGGCATATGCGAGAGTTGGTCGCAGGCGGACACATCTATATCGCTCAGCCGCCGCTCTATCGCGTTATCCAGCGAAAACAAGTTCGTTACGTCCAGACGCATCAGGCCATGATGACCGAACTGATCAGCCTCGGCATGAACGGCGCGCGAGTGACTGTTAAGGGCGACGGCACGACGTTCACAGGCGAGAACCTGCAGAAGTTGTGTGACCTCGTGACTCAGATGGAGCATCCTCTGGAGCTGCTGGAACGCCGCGGGATCGATATTCGTCACCTGCTTAAGTACAACGCCGGCGACAAGTCCCGGTTGCCGCGTTATCGAGTTCTCTCCGGCGACACCGAAAAATGGTTCCTGGAACGTGATGAAGCGGAAGCGTTTCTTAAGTCGATTCTCCCGGTGGTTCCTCCCGCCGATGCGACAGACGCTCCTGCAACAGCCCCTGCGGTCACAACCGGCGAACCTGTCATTCCTCGCGAGAAGCTGGCTCAGTTGATTGATCTGCATGAAATCAAGACGCTGAATGATGTGTTCGCCCAGCTGAAGGACTACGGATTCTTCGTCGCGGACTTTACTCCGGCCGGTGTTCGCAATGCCGAGCCGATCTATCCGTTCACTCTGGAACGCGATGACGATCTGGTGAAGCTCACCAGTCTTCGCGATCTTCTGGCTGAGCTCCGCCGACTGGGTGAAAAAGGCCTGACGCTGACACGCTTCAAAGGTCTCGGCGAAATGAACTCGGAAGAACTTTGGGACACCAGTATGGATCCCGAAAAGCGTACTCTGCTGCAGGTTCGCATGGAAGACGCTGCGGCCGCTGACGAAATCTTCCGCGTGCTTATGGGCGACGCCGTGGAACCACGCCGCGAATTCATCGAGAAGCACGCTCTCGACGTGAAAGAGCTGGATATCTGATCCTCTGTTAATCAGAGGATCAATCTTTTATAGCAACAACAAAAGACCGCAGGAGCCTGATCTCTCCTGCGGTCTTTTTTTATAGTCGCCCCAAATCGGCGTGGCCGCCATCACGCAAATCAATGACCAGGCGGTTGGCTAAAGGACTGTCACTAACGGAACTACTTTGAGATCTTATAGAGAGTCGTATCTGTCCGCAGATACATCGCCCCATCAGCAAACGCCGGGGTCGCAAAGGTGCGCCCAGGGACTTCATTCTGGCCCAGGGCTTCGAACTTCACACCGGTTTTGACCCAGGTCGCGCCGCCAGCTTCGTTCAGAAACAGTACTCGTCCATTGGCAAGCACTGGAGATGCGGAAAAGTTTCCACCCAGTCGTTCCATCCAATGACGCTCACCGGTTTTCGCATCAACGCAGGAAGCAATCCCATTGTCGGCAACGAAGTAAAGTTCGTCACCCACGAGCAAAGGCGACGGAGTACTGGGGGCTCCTCGATTGATCCGCCATGCAACATGCGTATCGGTGATATCTCCAGTACCTCCCAAACGCACAGCCATCAGTTCCGGATTGTCGTAATCGTGATTGTAAAACACCATTCCATGCCCGATCGCGGGTTGAGGCACAACGGACCAGCCCGGAGCCCGAACCTTACAGATTTCTGAACCAGTCTCCAGATCGTAAACCGCCAGATGATCGGGTCCCGGCGCGAAAACCTGAGCTTTGCCGTCGACCATCGCCACCGTCGCTGTCACAAACGAATGGCTTATACGAGCGGCGACTGAACGAGGCGTTCTCCAGGCAATTTGCCCAGTCTTTGCGTCAACAGCGGCCACGAAGGGATCCGCAGTCCCGTCACACGCAACGACAAGTTTGCCATTCATCAGAACAGGTGAGCCACCACTGCCATGCAGTGGGTTGTACATGAGATCTGTATTCAACCATTCAACGCTTCCATCCTTCGCGGCCAGCCGTGCCATTCCGAGCGTGCCAAAATGCACAAAAACGCTGCCTTCATGAACAATCGGAGTCGGACTGGCGTGACTATTCTTCGTGTGAATTGAGGGAACTGATTCAATTCTGCGAACCTCACGGTCCCAGATTGTCGCCCCGGTCTTTGCGTCCAGCGCAAGAGCTCGCAACAAGAGCTGATCGCCTTCCTGAACTGCGGTCGTCAGAAAGACACGGCCGCCAGCAACGGACGGTGATGACCATCCCAAACCGGGCACAGCAACCTTCCAGGCGACATTCTCTGAATCGGACCATTTCAGAGGCGTCTCAGGCCCAGACACATGGGCGTCAGAATTTGGCCCTCGAAACTGAGGCCAATCGCCAAAGAACATCAACCCCACAAGTGTCATCGCTAGTTTCATGAATCGAGAACCTCAGGCAGGAGAAATCGGAGGATGGCTACGTCGCTAAACAATACTTTGCAATCCGGCAAACGAACCGGTGGGTTTTGAGTCGCGGCTCAGTCAGGCAGGAAGACTCATCACCGCTTCAGTTTGTCGAATGATCAATTCTTTTGCAATCAGCCGAATACTCTCGCGACTTCATGGCCATGACCACCATAAGCCAACCCGTCCACCAACACCCGGCGTCGAGCCAAAGGGCGGAGCCGCATTAACGAAAAAAGGGTGCACTGATTGAACAGTACACCCTTTTCTCAAATGTCATGGATGTTCTTCAACACCAAATCAGCGAACTCGTGGAACCAATGTTTCCTTTGGCTCTGTGGTCTCGCCTTTTTCTGCGGCTTCACGAACTTTTGCTTCAGCCGACACGAAAATGTTCTGAGCCATCGCGATGTTTTTTGGACTGAACATGTAGTCGCGACCACCTCCGATTGAACGAGCGCTCTCGTTGGCCAGATCCTGCCAGGTCATGTTGTCGGTGCGAGTCCAGACAGCAGCCTGACCAGAATGCTGATCAACACGACCTGATCCCACCATACGAATCAGTTCAGCCAGAACCGGATCCTGTGTGTATTCGGAGACTCGGACAATCTTGTATTCGACGCGAGGATTTGGATCGGCTTTGCCATGATTCAGGCAGACACCGACGTAAGGCACTTTCACTGACTTTTCCGGAGGCACTGAAAAGAAGCCACCGCCTCCACCGCCCATGCCACCACCACCCATACCACCACCGCCCATGCCGCCCTGTTGGCCGCCCATTCCGCCGCCTTGATTTTGGTTTTGTCCGCCACCCTGCTGGCCGCCCATTCCGCCGCCGCCGAGACCACCACCACCCATTCCTCCACCCATACCGCCAAGTCCGCCAAGCTGCTTAAGCGTCTGAACAGCGACGAAAGAATCCGGAAGTTCAACCGTCAGAGGCTGATCAGAAGTGTTGGAAATAATCAAGAAACCGCCGGTGGCATCTTTTGCCACGACTTTGGTCTCAACTCGACCATCTTCCATTCCTTCAAACAGCCCCACGCGTTCTGCAGTTGGGTCAAATTTTGGATTAGCCAGGATCGTTCTGCGAGTTTCCGTGCGTTTCGATCCGGCGAAGCTTTCCGCCGATACGGTCAGGAAGAGGCCAAGAATTCCCGTGGCAATTAGGCCCTGAAGAACAATGGATCGGCGAAAAATCATAGGAAAACTCCAATACTCTGCGGCGGATTCAAGTCACCAACAACCGAACCGACGGTCATCGACCACCACATTCCCGACGTAAAACGAGAAAGTCAGGCGGGCGTCAGGCAGTTTATCGCTGATTTGCCTCTCTTCACAACAAAAAACCCGGAGGACTTTGCTAAGTCGAGCCCGAGAGCCCGCCGAAAAACGGGCCGCGTTGTCACTCGCGAATGTCCGGAATGCTCCCGAGCGGAAATTGTGTGCGGTTATAGGGATTATCCCGTCACCCAACCTCACTGACAGAACAGCGACGCGGCTGACAGAAAGAAAGGGGCAGAGAAAAGAAGACCGTTCTTTCTGCTTCATTTCTAGTGCTTTGTCAAGCTTCAGTTTTGGGGTAGTGGACCTTGCTAAAGGTCCTCCTGTGTTGGGATCTTTAGCAAGATCCACTACCTCTACCCCCGTGCTTTGTCTTGACAGAGCACAAGTCGGAAATCCAGTTCTATTCCAGAAGCCAAACGAAAACGGGTGCCACAAGGGCACCCGTTTCACAGGATTCAGAAAGATTTCGTCAGCCAGGTTCAGCCTTAGAACAGGCCGCCAATTGTCTGCAGCACCACGGATGGAGTTGACTCGGATCCAGGCTGAGTCCACAGCCACATTGTTCTTATCAGTTCAATTCCGATAACCGCACAGAACAAAGACAACAAAGTTGTAAAGCCGATCAGAGATTTAAGACCGACACCCCAATCCACATCGGACCGTGCGGCACCGCGAGCAGGAGCCTGGAATCCACCGACCTGACTCTGACCTTCTTCGAAGTCGTCATCGTCAAAGTCTTCCGCGTCGTGGACCCCTTCGTCGTCATCGTCGCCGAAGTCATCATCCAGCCCACCGTCATCGTCAAAGCTGTCTTCAAGTTCGTCTTCGACATCATCCTCAACCGGAGCACTCTTCTTCGCAGCAGGCTTCGCTGTTGCACCAGATTTCACAGGAGGAGCCGTCTTTGCGGCCGGCGTTGGCACGGCGACAGTCTTCGCCGCATCATCTTCATCGTCTTCAAAAGTCAGAACACTGGTGTTCGTTCCGACATCGTCATCGTCATCATCCAGTCCCGCCAGTTCGAACTCGCTGTCTTTCCCGTAGTTCTGGGCGGGCATGTCGAACTGTGTGGCCATAGCACTCGAATCACTAAGAGCTTTCTTTGCCCCCGGAATCGCCTGCATCGGCATCGTCCGCCCCATATCCTCGGGCTGCATCGAGATACCGCTGTCATCATCAAACTCAAGGCTGATGCCACTATCACCAGCGTCCAGTGAAATCCCGCTGTCGTCGTTGAGGCTGGCACCGCTGTCAAAGCTCTCAAGACTAATGCCGCTGTCATCGGCTTCGAGACTGATGCCGCTGTCCATCTCAAGAGAGATGCCGCTTTCGTCAGCGTCCAGACCAATGCCGCTGCCCCGAACATCAAGACTGATGCCGCTGTCGAGTCCCTGAGTACGAATACCCGATCCGCTCGGGATCAGCTTCAGGTCGCTGTCATCAGGAATTGGAGGCAGCATAACCGTTCTGTTGTTGGCGCTGCTGGGTGAATCCGCCAATCGAATATCACTGTCAGTGCGATCCAAACCAGACGACAGCTTCACATCGCTGTCACTATCTTCGGCGAGAAAATCATCGCCCCCCATTAACTTCACATCGCTGTCGGAGTCGGACCCGATAAACGTCATCTCAGAAGTGTTGTCCACGACTTCTTCAGACAAACGCACGTCACTGTCAGAGTCCGAGAAGTTCAGCTCGGGTTCATCCTCTGACACAACATCGTCGTCAGAACCACGCAGTTCAGATGTGCTGGCGAGGTCAATTTCTGCTTCTGTGCCCGCTCCGACCAGTTTCACGTCACTGTCGGAATCCGAAATCTTGGGATCGCTGTCCCAGCCACTGAAATCAAGCGCCTCGTTATCGGCAGACTCCAGGTTCGGCCCGGAATCGCCCGTCAGTTGCACATCGCTACCGGAATCAGCAAGCTTTTTCGCATCACTATCATCTTCAAACATCGACTCGTCGAAAAATAGACGAACATCACTGTCCGACGACGAAAAGTCTTCCCTCTCCGGCTCCTCCAGAACGGAGGACGACGATTCAGCAGTGATGATCGGAAAGTCCGGGGCTGAATCGGTCTGACGACTCCGCAGGAACTCTTCAATGTCCTGCTCGCGAAACTTCCAGCTGCCACGATCCGCAAATCCGCGGATGTCGCCCTGTTCGCGGAATCGCTTCAGCTGATCCACGCTAATTCCGAGCTGGCTGGCTGCTTCTTCTAGACTCAGGTATTTCTTCGCCATTTCTCGCATCTTTCCCGGTGGGGGATTGTCTCAGGATCGACTTCGGAACTCGACCAACACAGTTCCGAAACAACAGTACCAGACCGCTCATCTCCACGGTCTTCCTGACCTGACTACAATATCCTGCGCAGTTTGACCAAACAGTCAAATTCTAAAACCGCCCGTTGTTGATGCAAGTTCTTTGTTGAGAACAGTCAACGAGTTAGGAAGGTTGTACGGCCTGAACATCACTTTTTCAGAATTTGCAATCCCGTGTCGCATTCCGAAACTCTGTCATAGTCTGCGTAATCAGGCTAAGCCGAACATGTTTTCTTCCGCGTTGCGCACGATCCCTCTCTCAGAACCCGATTCGACGACAAATCCGCTCGGACTTCAGGAAAACCCTCGGTTGAAGAACCAAGGCCGGAGTTAGCCCCCTGGATCAATGTGCAGTCGTTGTATTCGTCATTCCAGACCACCAGGTTTTCCCGACCCGAATACTCGTGCGTAGAGAACCTACCGGCCGCTTCAACGGATCCACTGAATAGATTCTGCGACAGAAAGCAGCGGCAGTCATGGGCCGCAAAAAATTGGCCCTGGTAAACAGCGTGATGCCTTGGCGACCGATGCAAACCAGTGTTTTGTCACGCCTTAACTCTGGGGTAGTGGACCTTGCTACAGGTCCTCCTGTGTTGGGATCTTTAGCAAGATCCACTACCTCCAACCCCGTGCTTTATCTTGACAGAGCACTAGTCTTTCTTCATCGCGCCCATCGCGCGAATGCGATCCAGAGGGGAACCCGTCATCGGAGCAGCGGCTTTTGGAGCCACTGGTTCTGCGGGCTTGGCAGGCTCCTCTGCAGGTGCAGGAGCTTCGGCGGCCGGAGTCGGAGACGCTGCAGCGGCTGGCTTGGCACCCGCAGCACGAATTTTATCCAGCGGTGAACCGCCAGCAGCCGGAGCCGCGGCGGCTGGCTTCGAACCCGCCGCACGAATCTTGTCCAGTGGCGATCCACCTGCAGCCGGGGCAGCCGTAGTCGCTTCTGCTGGCTTTCCGCCTGCGGCTCGAATCTTGTCCAGAGGTGAACCCCCAGCGGCGGCTGGCTTCGCAACAGCCGGTGCGGCTTTGGCGGCCGGTTTGGCTTCGCCGTGAGCTTCTGCCTTCTTCGGCTTTGGCCCGTCAACCACAGTCAGGTAGGTCGTGTCGATATCGTACCAGCCAATGTCAACGGGCCCATCGAACTCGACAAGCGCTCGACAGTTCATGTTGACTGTCTTTACTTTGCCAGTCAAATTCGCAAATCGCTTGAGTTCTGGAGCGTTGGCTACCACAACCCACTTGTCCGTCAGTTCTTTCTTGAGCCGCTCAGCTTTTTCAATGGTCGACACGGTTAGACATTCCTGCGTTGTTGCGATCGACGAAGTTTCCCGTCATGGAGACGTGCATTCTGTGCCAACGACGCCACTCTTTCAAGCCGGGGCTTACTTCCATTCTTCGACTCTCGATGCCTGGACAGCAAGAGTGTTCAAAATTGGCGTTTTTGCTCAGGCCGAGAGAAATCGGGCGTTGCGACACGGTCCCGGATGAAAACTCGCTTGTTGGCTGATAAAACTCCCGACACACGCTTCTTTCCTCTCCAAGTAAATCTGCCGTTTTCAGAGCTGAACATCATGGCTGTGCCTCGAGTCTGCGTTCTTCGTGCCCCAGGGACCAACTGCGACGTTGAAACCGCTCATGCCTTCGAGCTGGCCGGGGCCTCTGCCGAACGAATTCACCTGTTTCGCCTGCTCGAAGATCCTTCTCGACTCAGCCAGTTCCAGATCCTGTGCGTGCCCGGCGGTTTCAGCTACGGGGATGACCTCGGCGCGGGCGTGATCTTTTCTCGCCAGCTTCGCGGACAGCTCAACGAATCCATGCGAGAATTCCTGCAGTCCGACAAACTGGTTCTGGGCATCTGCAACGGGTTTCAGACGATCCTGAAGGCTGGCTTGCTGATGCGTCGCGGTATCGAAAATTCCGCCGAGAAATCTCTGGAAGATCAGGTGACACTGACCTGGAATGCCAATGGTCGCTACACCGATCGCTGGGTCCGGCTGAAAGTCACGTCCTGCAACAGCGTGTTCCTGAAAGGGATTGATGAGTTCGACGTACCGATGGCTCATGCTGAAGGCCGAATTGCCCTGAAGCATCCCGAACTGCTCGATCAACTCCGCGACAATTCTCAGATCGCCGCCTGTTACTGGTCTCCGGCTGCCGTCGAAATGGCCAAAGCATCCGGCGATCCAACTCGGATCGCGTTGCTGCCGGAGCCTGAGAATCCAAACGGATCGCTCGCTAACATCGCAGGACTCTGTGACACGACCGGCCGAGTTCTTGGCCTGATGCCTCATCCGGAACGCTTTCTGTTCGCGACTCAGCACCCGCAGTGGACTCGACGAGGTCTCCGCGGCGAAGGCGACGGGATCCGAATCTTCCGCAACGCCGTCACTTACTTCGGCTGAGTTGCCTCGGGTGGCCTGGCCATGTCTGCCAGAATTTCTCGAGCCTGCTCTGGTCGGTTTTCGTTCAGATAGCCGACCGCCTCATCCAGTTTCGAACGATTCGCTGTCGAACTGCTACGCGCTTCCACATCATACGTCTACTGCTCTGTCAGGATAAAGAACGGGGGTAGAGGTAGTGGATCTTGCTAAAGATCCCAACACAGCAGGACCTTTAGCAAGGTCCACTACCCCAAAATTGAAGCCTGACAAAGCACTACCTTCCTGTTGTCAATTGGCATCATCGATTGTTGCCCAATGCCAACACATTCTCTCGTTCCGTTTCAATTTGGGCTCCCGGAAGGAAGTTTCAGCGTCCCGTGTCAACAATACTTAACACACGGCAGTTCTAAAAACATGAAAGAACTGATCCCCGCAGAGTCTTTCGAGATCTTTCAGAGCCAGAGCTGATCGCATCCAGATGAATGCAAAGTTCCGTTCCTCCCGGAACTTTTTTGTGCCAGCCCTGATCCTGATACGTCCCATTTTTTCTTCGCCCTCAGGAACTTCCCGTGTCTCGACGAAGAGTGACAGCCGATAACGAGTTTTCAATGTTCTCCCCGGAACAAATTCTCCAGGATTCAAGACCAAGCCCCCTGGTCACGGCTGCATGGGCGTCCATCGTGCTGGGAACATCCCTCTTCTGGTGCGGTGTTTTTGCTTTCGTGACATGGCTGTCGCGGTAGCAATCCTAAACAAGGAACAGACGGACGCTGCAGCTCTCGCCCCGTGAGCTTCCTCTACAGCGAACGCCTTTCCTTATTTCCGGGTGCCTGGGACAACCCTGATCGGAGCACGATCTGTGCTTCCGAATCAGCGAGGTCCCAGGCACTCGTTTTTTAGACAAGACGCAGAGCGGCGCTTCGAGTGTCCACCTTGCTCATTGTACAGCCCAGTCCTCTCGATCGAATACTGGCTGGTCGGTTGTATTGAAGTCAGACCACTGATCATCAGCTGCTGTTCTCATTCGAGATACCGACTTTGCCGTCCTCGACGTTTCGCAAATCCTGAAGCCGGATGGTTCAAAAGCGGATACTGACGACCCGCGTTCCCGTAGCTCAGTGCCGTTCGCCGGGCTCGAGACCAATACAGAGGAAACAGAGATAAAGACCGACATCCTGATGCACGACTTCTCTGTTTCCTCTGTTGCTTTCTTCTCAGCAAATAATGATCGGAAAGGGCTCGCCGGGCGATCGAAGTCTTCATCGCTCCCCGCCCTGCGTTAGAACACCGTCGCGACTGCTACGCCATGAATCCAAGACGTTGCTGACAGAATCATTCACGCATGCGTTGCAGAAACGGTTCGAACGGGACAACTCTTTCGAAGTACTGCAACAACGAATGATCATGAGTCACCATAATCAGAGTTGCCCCGGCCCGCGATGATTCCTCGAGCAAGAGTTTGACGATACGCTCGGAATTCATCGGATCAAGATTCCCGGTCGGTTCATCGGCCAGGACCAGCCCTGGCGACAGCAACAACGCTCGACAAATCGCAACGCGTTGGCGTTCTC
>JBILXT010000093.1:0-20223 GCA_044378235.1 Planctomycetaceae bacterium | reverse complement strand
CGGCGGGTGGCGAGATCATTCAGGATCCAATCACGGACGCTGTTCTGCCACAAGGCAAGATCCTGCCCGGCATCACGGTTACCGGAACGACCGATTCACGGTTGGTGATTTCTGAGAGCACGCTTCGAGCTGTGCAAATAGTATTGGATAAGCCGGGAGATGTGACGCTGGATTTGGCGTTGTCTGTGAATGGAGTGGTACAGATCGACAAGACCACGTTGGCGTTTACGACAGCGAACTGGAATGTTCCTCAAGCAGTAACGCTGAAGGCGATTAATGATGACCTCATCGACGGAGCCGAATCCGTCGTGATGACTTTGTCCGTCAACGACGCCGCGACAACGACGAACGAGTTTGATGCCCTGCCCGATATTGTGATCCCGGTTTTTAATGTGAACGATGACGTCCCGAGAATTCTCACGGCGGGTGTTACGGGAGTCGTGCTGACGGAAGGCGGTGCCGCGGAAACGATCTCGGTATCGCTGTCACATGCACCGCTGAATAATGTGACGATTGCTGTGAATAACTCCAATCCGCAGCAATGGGCGTCTAATGTGTCGAGTATGGTGTTTACGCCATCAAACTGGAACGTTCCGCAAATCCTCACTCTGTCGGCAACGAACGAAGCCATAGTGGACGGGACCATCAACGGGAACGTGCGTTTGTCGGTGTCTGGCTCTGCGGATACTGTTTTCCGAGGACTCCCGGACCAGCTGATCTCTGTTCAGATTAACGACAACGATGTGCCATCAATACAAGTGACCATGACGGATGGCGAAACCGTGGTGTCCGAAGATGGGCTCACGGATTCGCTCAATGTTCGACTAGCCGTTCAGCCTGCGAACGATGTTTATGTGACGGTCGTTTCGCTGATCAATCCGACCGTACGGGTTTCGAGTTTTGAGCTGCGTTTCACTCCGGCCAACTGGAACGTGTCGCAAACCATCACCTTGTCCGCGTTTGATGAGTCTCTTGCGACGTCAACCATTCTGGAGCTGCGAGCGGATTCTCGATCAGGCCCATATCAGGCGGCTGCTGCTGTTCGGACGAACGTCCGGATTCTGGACGATGAGTCTGCTTATCCGGTGTTTAGCAATTTGAATGATCCCGTCATCGCATTTGAGGGCGGGCAGGCTGCCAGCATGAGCGTGCGATTGTCGGTGGCTCCTGTGGGGCCTGTGCAGTTGAAGGTTCTTGCGGTTAAGCCCGATGAACTGAACGTGCAGGACGGAGTGCTCCAGTTCGACGCAACCAACTGGAACCAGCCGCAGACTGTGGCGATCATCGCCGTCGACGAAGAAATAGCCGACGGAGATCGATATGAATACGTTCGCTTTGTTTGGGGACCGAATCTCTCCGCTCCGTACCTTCGCCAGCCCGATTTTTCGGTTGGACTGCAGACGGTTGACAATGAAGTCGCTGCGATTGAAGTGGTCGAAACCGATGGTTCAACGGAGGTCGCAGAATCGGGTGCGACAGACTCGTTTGGCGTGCGATTGAGTTCTCGCCCGAATGGTCCAATCGAGTTAACGGTGACATCTCGCGATCTTACGGCTGTTACGGTATCACCATCGACGTTGCGGTTTACTCCGGAAAACTGGAATACACTCCAGACGGTGACAGTTGCCGCAGTGGATGATGTGTTTGCCGACGGCAATCAATTGGCCTCAATTCGACTGGCGGTTAACCCGGCGTTCAGTTCCGGGGGTTACGATCATGCACCGTTTGTTGATGTGGGCACCACCACGTTCGACAACGAACTGGCGACGCTGATAGTACAGGAAACCAACGGGACAACGATCGTGTCGGAATCCGGTACGACCGATGTTGTACAAGTGAGGCTGTCCGCGATTCCTGCAAGTACGGTGACGGTTCTGGTCTCTGTTAATGATGCTTCAGAGGTTGGGGTTTCGGTGTCGTCACTGACCATTACAGCAGCTAACTGGAACGTTCCACAGTCGGTCTCACTTACTGGCCAGGATGACGCGATCGTGGACGGGCCTGTTCTCTCGCAGCTTCGGTTTGCCTTCGCAGCGGCCAGCCCCGGCGCGTACGCTTCGGTCTTGCCGAGGTCTGTTGCTGTGACGACAAGCGACAATGAAATCGCGGGGCTGGTGATTGTCGAAAGCGGTGGTTCTACGCTGGTCAGTGAAGCTGGCAGCAGTGATACGGTTACCGTGCGGCTGACAGCAAGGCCGGTTCAGAACGTGATCCTGACGATTCAATCGCTTGATACAACGGAGTTCACGGTTTCGCCGATGAAGCTGACCTTTACGCCCATGAATTGGAACGTACTCCAGACTGTGACGGTCGTTGGGGTTGACGATTCACTTGTGGATGGCATTCAGACTTCTGCCTTGCGAATCAGTGTCGATTCTTTGTCGCAGTTGCAGTTTCAGGGAATCACGACGAACGTCCTGGTGAAGACTTCGGATGACGAGCTTGCCGTGCCGTCAATTGTTGCCCCGGCATCTCTGATCAGCAGCCAGCGACCGACGGTCATATGGAACCCTGTTGCGGGAGCAGCCTCATATCGCGTGATCGTGGTGAATCGCACAACTGGCGGATCGGTAATCGTCGACACGGTTGTTGCATCCAGCAAGCTTCCGGTTTCAACGGACCTTGGAATCGGAGCATTCGCGGTTCGCGTGCAGGCGATTGGGATCAGTGGGCGGACCAGTGCCTGGAGTTCGGAACGGAACTTCCGCGTCGATACCGCTCCGACGATGTCTCCGATGCCGCTCTACGTAAATTCTCCAAAACCTACATTCAAGTGGAGTTCTTTGGCTGGCGCGGTTTACTATGACCTGCAGGTTGACAGTGTTTTGGATATTCGGCCACAGATTATTCGAAGGACAACTCTCACAGGCACATCATTTGTCGCTCCAGCAAATCTTCGCCTTGGTTTGTACGAAGTGAAGATCCGCGCGATCGATGCAGGTGGTGTTCCTTCTAAATGGTCAGTGCTTGCTTCCTTCTTTGTGGTCACCGCTCCCACACCACTGAGCCCACCCACTGCGACCTTTAACGCCAGGCCGAAGTTTTCGTGGCGATCGGTTGACGGAGCTATCGCGTACGATCTGAAGTATCAGAAGACTTCTACTGGGCAGATCACCGAAGTGAACGGTCTGCCAGGTACGACCTTTGTGCCATCAGGCGATTTGGTCAGCGGAGCATACCGCTGGTGGGTTCGCGCGCGAGGGATGTACGATGTTGTGGGGTCATGGTCTGCTTTGCAGGAGTTTACGATTGGCGGTTCGCCAACGCTGACTCCAATTGCATCACCAGTGGGTCGAAATCTACGCATCGAATGGTCTCGAGTGGAAGGCGCGGTTCGATATTTTCTGCGAGTCGACCGGATTGATGTGCCACAGTCATACTACATACGACAGGAGTCCCTGACAGCAGCGGCTTATACGGTGCCCATCTCCTTGAAGCCGGGGGGTTACCGGGTTTGGGTCAAAGCGGTCAGCGTCAGTGGACAAGTCACAGGCTGGAGCAAATCGATCGACATCACCGTTGTGCAAGCCGATGATGATCGTAATCAAAGCCGGAATCTTGCGAGCTTCCTGCCCGCTGATCTCCTGATTCCTGAGCTTGGCCCCGAAATGACTCGAGATTCTTGTGCCGCTTCTGAGGATGTCATAGTGGTTCAGTCTGCAAGCGACGTCCGTAGAATCCCGAGCCCCGTTGATTTTCGAGGGGCTCGCGACGTGGAACCGGAAACTGGCAGCAGTCAGGAGGTGCTCGCTGAGCCGGAAGTTCTGCAAACAGTTACTCAAGCTGTGTTTGAGACAACTGATTGGTACAGCCAGTTGTAAGTCATCCTAGCTCCCGCAAAGTTTTGCCTGCGATGCTGAATTGTGCTGCGGGTACGCGATTGAGGGGACACTTCGCGCCAGTCGCACTACAATCCTTTCCCTGCCCATCCTGATTGTCGGCATTCTTTAACAGCCTCTGTCAGAAAAGATGACACGATGAGTCTTCCCACACGAATCCTGCTGAGCGTTTCTTTGGTCGTTATTGCAGTCAGTCAGGCTAGGAGCGGTCTTGCCGATGAGGCTCAGATTGGTCTGTCGGAATCAGAGAAGCGTGGCGGTTGGCAAATGCTGTTCGATGGAAAATCGACCGAAGGGTGGCGCAACTACAAGTCGGACAAGATCAGCGACGGCTGGATTGTTAAAGACGGTTTGCTGGAGCGTGTCGGCAATGGTGCTGGCGATATCGTGAGCGAAGAACAATATGAAAACTTTGAATTGTCGCTGGAATACCGCATTTCAAAAGGCGGCAATAGTGGCATCATGTTTCATGTGACGGAAGATCAGACGCAGCCGTGGCATAGCGGACCTGAGGTCCAGATTCAGGACAACGTTGATGGACGAGATCCCCAGAAGGCCGGTTGGTTGTATCAGCTTTACAAACCAGTTAAGCCTGAGTGGGCAACGATGTTCGAGAATCAAGTGGGCTTCAAAGGGACAGATCTGGATGATGCGACTCGTCCTGCCGGAGAATGGAATCATGTCTATCTTCGACTCTCTCCTAAACAGTGTGAGGTCGCAGTCAACGGCGTCAGCTACTTCTACTTTCATAAAGGCGATGAGGAATGGAACAAGCGAGTCGCCGCGAGCAAGTTTGCCGCATTTCCTCAGTTCGGCAAAGCCAGTAAAGGGCACATATGTCTGCAGGATCACGGTGATCAGGTCGCATTCCGTAACATCAAGTTGCGAGTTCTGTCTGCAGACGGAAGTGTGACCGATCCGGTCGACGGCCATCTGCCGTTAAAGGGTGTTGTTGCATTCCCTGAACTAAAATGGGAGGGCTTTGAAGGGGCCGACGAAGACGGTCGAATCACAACCCTTCGGCCGATGGTGTTGACTCACGCTGCTGATGGCAGCAATCGCAACTTTGTTGCGACGCAGCGAGGCACCATTTATGTGTTTTCCAATGACCCAAAAGCTCAGTTGGCAACTCTATTTGCGGATCTGAGCGACCGAGTTCAGGATTGGCGCAAAGACAATGAAGAAGGTCTGATGGGATTTGCGTTTCACCCGGATTACAAAAACAACGGGCAGTTCTACGTCTACTACAGTTCATCGACCGAACCTCGCATGTCGATCGTCTCTCGGTTCAAGGTCTCTGCAACGGACCCGAACCGTGCGGATGTTTCAAGCGAACAAATCGTGATGAAGATTCCTCAGCCATTCGCAAACCATAACGGTGGTTCAATTGCCTTTGGTCATGATGGTTATCTTTATATTGCTCTTGGCGATGGCGGCGGTCGAAACGATCCACTGGGACATGGCCAGAATCTGAAAACCTGGATGGGGTCTATGCTGCGAATTGACGTCGATCGCGAGCAGGATGGAAAGCATTATGCAATTCCGGCTGATAACCCGTTTCTGGACCGCGAGGGAGCTCAACCAGAAATCTACGCGTATGGATTTCGCAACATCTGGAGAATGAGCATCGATCGAAAGACCGGAGAGATCTGGGCTGCAGACGTGGGACAGGATTTCTGGGAAGAGGTAAACATCGTCAAACGCGGTGGGAATTATGGCTGGAGTATTCGCGAAGCCTCTTACCCGTTCAACAACAAAACTGTCGAGCTTGCGGATCCGCTTGAGCCACCTGTTTGGGAGTACGATCACCAGATCGGCAAGTCAATCACCGGAGGATTTGTCTACCGCGGGACTCGGTTGCCTGAACTTGATGGCATGTATGTGTATGCAGATTTTATCAGCGGCCGGATCTGGGCTCTGAAGTATGACGAGAGCCTGAAGAAGGTGACTCGCAACATGGGCATTGCCAGCACCGGGTTTCCTGTTCTGGCATTTGGTGAAGACGAGGCTGGAGAAGTGTACTACATGCTGGAGACGATCAACGGCCAGGGGATTTATCGATTTGATCCAGTTCCGTAGAGCGGTCAGGAGCCGCTGATCAGTTTGATCTCTTCCAGAAGTGAAGATTTCAGCTTATCGATTCGTTCCGGATCTTCCAGTTTGCGCTGATGTTCATCCATCACGTAGAACACGTCGACCACCTGGTCGATGTTGGTCGCGATACGTGCAAGATGGACCGTCAGGCCATGGTTGAATAAGGTGTGAGCCAGCGTGTAAAGAAGACCTTGGGTGTCGGTTGCGAAAACGTCGACCACAGTAAATCGCTCCGAGCAGTCGTTGTCGATGCCGACCTTAGGTTCTTGTCGAACGATAACTGGGTTCTTGCGATTGAGTCGATAAAGACCGCTGCGGCGGAAAACACTTTCGACAGATTTCTTTGCAGTCAAAACATCGCCGATTGCGACGGCCACATCTTCGATTCGTGACTGAGGAACTCGTCCGGTGAAGTCGTTATCCGTGACTCGAAAATAGGCGATAACAACACCATTTGAAGTCGTGCAGACCTGAGCCGCGTGAATGTTCATTCGCAGGCCGGAAAGAATTCCGGCGATGCAATGAAAGCTCCCGTGGCCAAATCGACCCGGTGCGAAGACTCGATAACTGACGGTTTCCGTTTCCGGATCAAACTCGCCTTCGATTTTGACCTCCGCGTCGCTGAGTTGCTGAATCATATCGAGGTCACGGGCAATGCGGTCCGGCTGTTCCGTCATCAGGTAGAACGGAGGCAATGCATCCAGCTGTTCATCGGCCCATTTGCCCCAGGATTCCGGGTCTGATTTGCTTCCGATGGGAACGATCGATCCTCGAACGGCCGTCCGTACCATCTGCAGACGTTCTCGTTCCAGATGATTGTAAGGACGTCCGCTCAGGATCTGAATAGCGCGGTTATAGAGATCCGCGAGCAGTTCACCTTTCCAGTCAGACCAGACATCCGGACCGACCGCGCGAATATCGGCGACCGTGAGCACATACAACATTCGCAACAGTTCCGGCGCTCCGACGAGTCGAGCAAAATCGACCAGTACTGTGGCGTCGGTGATATCTCGGCGGAAGGCCAGGTCCGGCATGATCAGGTGATAGCGAACGAGAAACATCAGCATCGATTTTTTGTTTGCAGCCATCTGCAGGCGAACAGCAACGTCCTCGGCCAGTGCCTCACCAACGATGCTATGGTCACCTCCCCTGCCCTTGCCGACATCATGCATCAACATCGCCAGATGCAAAGTGGCGCGGTGTCGAACACCCATGTAGGCCGAGCCGACCGGTGATTCGTCATGAGCAAAGGATGTCATTTCATCCATCGCTTTCAGCGTGTGCTCATCAACCGTAAAGCTGTGATATTGATTAAACTGCAGGAGGTTGCGAACCCCGGCAAAAGGAGGAATGAGCCACTCCAAAACACCGGTCTCGTACATCGCCCGAAGTGTGTCGGGCAAGCCATCCGCAAATCGCAGCACGTCGCGAAACCGGTTTGTGACTTCGTGGCTCGGTTCTTCGGGCAGTCCGGCCGACAGACGTCCGATTTCCTGACGCAATTCCGGCGACAGTTGGCAACGGCTCTCCGCCATAGCAACAAACACATTCAGAATCTCAAGGGGATCCTGAAGACGAGGCAGATCCTGTTCCGGTACCTGCAACATGCCGTCAAAAATCAAAAAACCCTGCGCTGATTTTTGCGGCATCAGGCGGTTCTTCAGTCGCATCAGCAGAGATGGTTTCCGGGGAACTTCCGCGACACGTCTTGCGACTGCGGCAACTCGTGATGTATGTCCGAAGTATTCCGTCATGAATACTTCGACTGGCTTTGACAGATCGGTAGGCTGTACTGATCTATTGGCCGCCAGCTGAAGCTGTAACTCGCGAGTCAGTACATCCTGTTTCAGATTCGTCAGGCCATGCACATCCATACGAAGTGTGGTCAGGTATTCGTCCGACGTATGGAGTTCGCTCAACTCGTCGTCGTTAATCTCACCCGATTTGCGAAGCGATTCCGGATTGGGATCTCCATGGCGAATAAACGCGACCCAGCGCAGCAGATGCAGATCACGCAAGCCGCCCGGGGATCGCTTAATGTCGGGTTCGAGTTGATTGACTGAATTACCTCGGGCGGTCCATTCTTCCTTGCGTGATGCCACCAGACTCAGGATCAATCGTTCCGGATTGTGATTGAAGACCTTTGATCGGACCTGCTGCAACGTTGTCTCAAGAAGCTTTTCATTGCCGGCAAGCAGACGAGTTTCGATCAGCGAAGTTGCGAACTGGACATCTTCCCCCGCGAACCGCACCACATCACTGGGCACTCGGATGCTTGAGCCCAGTTGGACGCCGGCATCCCAGCAGTCACGCACGATGGCTGCCAGGCAGGGCTTCACGGCATCCTGTTTCTTTGCATCCATGACGAACAGCAGATCGACGTCGGAGAACGGCGCTGGACGTCGCCTCCCGTTTCCACCAACGGCAACAACGGCGTACCCGTCAGGGGTGACACCAAAGACTTCGGTCTGCTGAGTCACGATGCCACGAATGAATTCGTCGACCTGGTCTGACAACCAGTGGCAGCAGGCAATGCCTGATTCGCCGGCTTCTCGTCGGGATTTGACGCCAGCCCGCATTTCAGCCAAAGCAGCTCGCCGTTGCTGAAGCCGGTTGTTGATCGTCTGCAGGTTTGAATTCGTCGGGGTCACTCGCGGCAGCCTGTTGCTGAATCCTTACGCCGAAGTGGTGGGAGGACTTCGGGCGACGCTTGGGTATTTGATGCCCCGGATTCTAGCAAAAGACTTTCCATCGGTCTTCCGTCGCGCAATTTCACGTTGAACGAGGATGAATTGCGAGAACTGGACATGGTGAACGTTCGACTATTTGTTCGGTTGTTGACCCACGGAGTGCATCAAGGAACCCGTGCCTTCCCGAGGTTGCCATGACGATCAGATCCGGTTTTTCGATTTCAGCGGTCTCAAGAATCGCATTGACAGGGGAACCTGACTGGTACGTCCAGCTCCAGCTCGCTTTGGGCTCATTGATAAGGTGCACGGCCGGAGCGGATGCTTCGTCCCCCACGTACAGAAGCTGGATTTCGCACGAGTCTGGTGTAATTGCACGGACAAGATCGGCAGCCGCGCGAGCGGCAACGGACGGATGTGGCTCGTGGTCGACAGGAATCAGGATCTTTCGGAGCCGGCTTTCGCCCGTGAGTTCATCAACAAAGCCGCTCTTTCCAAAGGGAATGAATAACGTCGCTCCCTCCGTTCCGCTGTTGATGGTGCCCGCGACATTCGTGTGGATCCATCGGTCCAGACCATGCCGCTGGTGGGTCGCGAGAACGATCAAGTCTGCTGAATGTTTCTCAAGATACGAAAGAACTCCATGCGCGGGGCTGGAATCCGGAATAGATAACTTTCCAATATTTACCCCGAGCTTCTCCACATCCGTTCGTGCAGCGTCCGGAGGAAGCAGATTCCATCGAGCCAGAGTATCACGCACTGATGGGTATTGATCCCAGTCCGGGTGTTTGCCTGCTCGATCAACATGCAGAATCGTCAGAGCCCCTTTGATCGCACAGGCCAATCGCAGCGCATGCACGAATGCAATCTCGCTGCCATGAGTAAAATCGGTGGGATGCAGAATTCGCCGGAACGACTGTGGAGCAATCTGAGTCATGAACAGTATTCCAAAAGTGTGTTGATCGGGAATACTTTTCGACAGGCAATTCATGTGCCGGATCATTCCGGAGCATCACCTGCACACTCGCGCACGGACTGGTCCGCCGAAGGCGTCACGATCCGCACATATGCGCGTCCTATGGGCACAATCCTGTCACAGCGGCGATTCAGAAGTGAGACGGTGAAAGGTGGCACAAAAGCAGCGTTCTATGAGGGAGACGCACGCTGTGGAAAATGCTGTCTTAGGTTACTCGCGAACGATCCTACGGCTCTTCAGCTCGAATCGAGGCAACTCTCCGGGAGCAACACCGCGGACATCAATTGCAAACCCAAGCCGCTGACGCAGCGCAGCTTTGACGGTTTCGATCAGTTGCACACTTTGCTCGGCGACTTCTGCGCAAGGCTCAACAGCGACGCACAGTTCCTGCATGGCGCGGACGGTTTTCAGTTCGATTCGAAATTCCGCGACTTCCGGGATCTCTCGGATGACCGCCTCTATACTCGAAGGGAAAACGTTATTGCCACGCACAATCACCATGTCGTCGGACCGCCCTATAATTCCGCCTTCGAGCCATGTGAGTTGCCGACCAAAGGGATCTGGTGTAGTCGATGCTTTGACCAGATCACGGGTTCGATAACGAATCAGAGGACTGCCGACTCGGCCAAGATTCGTGATGACAAGTTCGCCGACTTCACCAGACGCGACGGGGGTCAGAGTTTCTGGATTCAGGATCTCGGCGATACATTCTGTTTCCAGCAAGTAAAGACCACCGGGCCGGTCTTCGCTCTCGACTCCCAGTGACCCGATTTCCGTCATTCCCCAGTGGTCGATTACTCTGGCTTCCCATGCTTCCTCAATGCGGGCTCGGGTCGCGGGAATTGCGCCGCCAGGTTCGCCTGCGACGACAAGCATGCGGACGGATGTTTCTTTCAGGTCGATTCCTTCCTGAGCAGCCACTTCCGCCATACGCATCGCGTAGGTTGGCGTGCAACATACGACGGTTGCTTCGTTTTCAATCATGCATTGCAGGCGAACCGATGTAGACATCCCACCGCCAGCGATGCAGAAATTCCCGAATCGCCCTGCCCCTTCAAAGGCGGCCCAGAAGCCGATGAACGGACCGAAAGAGAACGGAAAAAACAGACGATCCCACGACTGCAGTCCTGCCAGCGTGTAAATCTGACGCCAGCATTCCATGAACCAGTCCCAGCTTTCCTGAGTATCCATCCAGCGAATAGGGCGACCTGTCGTACCAGACGTTTGGTGCAATCGACGATATCGCGTTGAAGGAAATGTCAGGTTCGCGCCATACGGAGGTTGTTCCGTCTGGCTTTCGACGATCTCCTGCTTATTGGTTAGTGGGAGTTTCTGGAGATCATCGAGTGTTTTGATCGAAGCGACGTCGACGTCAGCGGCTTTGAACTTACTGGTCCAGAAGCGGTTACGCGGCACGATTGTCTGCAACAGTTCTACAAGTCGCCGTGACTGCATCTCCTGAATCTGTACTCGGTCCTGCCAAATCGTTTCGAAGTCGACTGTCACGTGGATTGATGCCTGGTTGAAGAGCAGAAATACATTTTCAAAACCCGGCGGAGAGCATAACACGACAAACACACGCCGGGAAACAGAAGACACCTTCTCGTGCGGCAGAACCGAGTATTTCGAGGTTCGAATGCCGTGTTGGAGGACGCAATCCGGACGGCCGAGAATGGGAGTTGGAGATTGGTCAACAAAAAAGCGAAAGTGAAACTTGATGTTCCACTTTCGCTCTGCTCTTAGAGAAACCTGCTCGGCTTCAGGCAATCCCTTATTGGGCTGCAGTGGCTGCGACCGCCTGCTGTCCCTTAGGAATCGCGATGAATGAGGTTGTCATCTTGCCATCTTCGGAATTCCACAAACGGATCTCTCCGTCGTAGCTTCCCGAAGCAATCATCTTTTTGCCAACGCTGGCACTTAGGGTGTAAACCCAATCATTGTGCCCGGCAAACTTTCGGATCTCTGCTCCGTCCGCAGCTTTATTCTCATGAACGGCGCGGTCTCCGCTGGCTGAAAGAATGATGTCGCCGGGAAGAATCTGAACGCGGAAAACATCGCCACCAAATCCACCAATGGCCCGAACCTCTTTCGCATCGGCCGAGTTCCAGACTCGCAGTCGCTTATCGCCACCCCCACTGACAACTGTCGTTCCATCGGCAAGGAATGATGCGGTGTAGACAGGTTCGCCGTGTCCTGGGAAAGTAATGACCGGGTTGCCGGTCGCTGCATCAAAGACTTTACAGGTTTTGTCACGGCTGCTGCTGACCAGGCGTTGTCCATTCGGAGACCAGTTGATGTCCATTACCCAGTCGGCATGGTCTTCAATATGAGTCGTCTGTTCTCCTGTCGCTGCGTTGACCACGTAGATTGATCGATCTGCACCAGCACAGGCAATCTGCTGGCCGTTGGGGCTGAAGCTGAGAGCAAAAACGGCGTCGCGTGAACGTACCAGTGTGCGAACCAGAGTTCCATCAGCCGCGGAGAACAATTTGACTTCACCTAACTGCCCCGGAGTACCTGCAGCGACCGCCAGAGTTGTCCCATCGGCACTGAACTCAACGTCGTAAATTCGTTCGGCGACATTTGAAATGCGGCGAACCAGAGTCCCGTCGGCTGTATTCCAGACCAGCACTTCGTGGTAACCCGAGGAGGCGAGTTGAGAACCATCTGCATTAAACGCCACTGCCGTGACTGGAATCGCGACTCGATATTCGTTCGGTGGTAGAGGCTGAGATCGTTCAGGCATGACGTCGAACAAATCGGCCGTGACTGGAACGCCTGCGTCCAAAGGAGCACCAACATCAATCCAATGCTTCACGACCGCGATCTCTTCGGGTTTGAGAGGATCGGCATCTTTCGGCATTGAGCCATCCTGAATCATCGTCAGCAACAATGACTCTGCACTCTTATGTGCAGTGAGGGCTGGTCCTGCTTCTCCGCCCTTGCTCAGTGCCGCGAATGAATCAAGGTTCAATCGACCACCTGGGCTGCGAGTGTTATGGCAGGCAATACAACGCTCGGCGAAGATTGGGGCCACGTGCCGAGAAAATGAAACGAATCGTCCCAGTGGCTCAAGAGCGATTTCTGCCTGCCTCCGGGCAACCAATGATTCGTTGTTAACGATCTGGAGTTCTGCGTTCAGTTTCTGAAGCGAAGGCTCGAGGCCGGTCAATTGAGCCTGCAAGGCCTGTTGCCATGCGTCACCTTCGGTCTTCTGAGTCTTTATGGCCGCTTCACGGGAATTCGAAGCCGCCAATGCATCCGCTGCGGCTTTGGCTGCGGTGTTTAGCGGTTCGGCAGCAGCGACGGCCGCCTTATGCTCGGCTGTTTTCTTTTCCATTTCAGCTTTGGCAGCCACCAGCAACTTGCCCTGCTCATCGCGACGAGCCGTGACCTGGGCCACAAGAGCATCCGTGTTGGCCTTCAGTGGCGCGAAGTCAGCGATAGCTTTCTCCAGCCCCTGAATTGCGGCCGTTGAATCAATGCCGGTGAGCTTTGCGGCTTCTCGCAGAGTCGCCAGAGATTTCTCCAGTGACGCAACGGAATTGGCAAGTGTACCAACCGATGCTGTTGCTGCCTTGAGTCGCTCCTCTTCCTGAGCCAGTGTTGTTGAGACGGTGTCAACGGTTGTCTGAGCGGCAGTCAAAGCTGTCTGGGCAGTCGCGACAGTCGTATTTGCAGCGTCGGCAGCAGTCTTTGTTTCTACGATTTTCTTGTCCAGTTCCGGGCGCTGAGCGGCAATTGCGGCGATTTGCTGTTCGGCGTCAGTCGCCTTGCTTCGCCATTCGACAGACGATTTTCGAAGCGTGGCAAGCTGAGCCTGTAGCTGCTTCTGAGCATTCTGAAGAGCTGTCAGCCGTGATGTGACTTTGTCCGCATTTGCGACAAGAACATCTGCAGCCTCATGTTGTGGCAGGGCGGCGGTCATGTCTGCGATCTGTTTTTCGATCACTGCCGTCTGGTCCTGTAGCGATTTTGCTTCCGTTGCTTCGGCAGTCGCGCGGGCCTGAGCTTCCTGCAGTTGCTTCTGGATCTCCTCCACACGTTGTGAGGCAACGGTGGCGGCACCCTGCTTCAGCGTGTATTGCTTTTCTGTTTCCTGCTTCTTCAGTCGTTGTTGCTCAATGTCCTGACGGACTTTTGCAGCCCCGGTGAGCGAGGTTTCCTGAGCATTGACGGTGGAAACCGTGCTCGGAAGACAGAGTGAAAACCCAACGAGGGTCGTGATGATCAGATGTCGGAAGGATAAACGAGGCATGGAGAGTCCTCTTGTGGAAAACGCGGCGGGATGCCGTTGTTGCCGAAATGCAACATGACATTCAACATTAGGATTCAAGTTTCGACGTGCCGTGTCAAGCTCACCGGAATCGGCAAACTCCACCATGAAGGAAATCCGTAGTTCGGCTTAATCCCTGGAACCGGAATCTTCGGAACTCCTGTACGGCGCCGTTTTGCAGACTCATGGCCTGAAAAGGCCCCGTTTTCGCCCGCAAGGGGTTGATCATTGTCGCAAACGGGCAACTGGTAGAGCCGAATTGCTGTCTTGTTCGAGAAACCGAGGGGGCGGTGTGAGCAGGCTCTTTGAATTCTCGTGTATTCCACCTAAGACAGAAAAGCGAATCCTGATATGCATTGAGCGCGAATTACTCGTGCTGGCTCGATGCTTAAACGATTTTCAGAGTTGAGATGCTATGTCCACGTTATCTCCGACGTCACCACCTTTGACCTTACCAGAGCCAACGCCCTGCGAACTGATCCAGTCCAGCATCGCTGACCTGAGACACAGGCTATTAATTCATCCGATCTACACTCGGATCGAAACCCAGCCCCAGCTTCAGGTTTTCATGCAGCATCATGGATTTGCTGTGTTGGATTTCATGTGGCTGCTGAAGCGATTGCAGCGTGAACTCTGTTGTGTTGAAGTGCCCTGGTTGCCAGCCACGAATCCGGAGCTTTCTCGATTCATCAACGAGATCGTGCTGGCCGAAGAGAGCGATGAAGATGGTGACGGCTCTTTCGCCAGCCACTTTGAACTCTACCTGAGGGCGATGCGCGACGTCGGCTCAGATGTGAATCCTTTGCTGTCGTTTGTCGATCGACTTCGGGACAGAGCCGTTGTGGCTGATGTGCTAGCTGAACTCGCGCCCTCTGGGACCGTTCGAGAATTCGTGGAGTTTACTTTCGACATCGCATCGAAGGGACTGACGGCAGAAGTTGCCTCAGTGTTTTGCTTTGGTCGCGAAGACATTATTCCCGAGATGTTTGAGCGTCTCTTGCGGGGATTTGAGCCGTCCGCAATCAGTGCGCCTCGCTTTGCTTACTACGTGCGTCGTCATATTGAACTTGACGGCGATCAGCACGGTCCGTTGGCTCTGAGGCTTGTGAATTCTCTTTGCGATACCGACGAGAAAACGACAGCCGCGATTGCAGCGGCTCGTCGAGCTATTGAACTGCGAATCCAGCTGTGGGACGGAGTACTGCAGCAGCTTGATTCAACATGCTGAAACAGAACGGGGCTGCGTGACTTGAAGTCGTCGCAGCCCCAAAGTTGTGAATACACCTCGATGCAAGCCCATCTTGGTTTAACAAGATGGATGTTATTTCAGGTTGTAAACCAACAGCTTATCCATGTCACGCAGATACAGTTTGCCGTCTGCAATCACTGGATGTGCCCACGCAGGCCGATTGCTGCGTTCTGGCTGATCAAAGCGGCCAAGTTCTGTGTATTTCTGTGTGTCAGCCGCCAAAAGCACGACCGGCCCGTTCTCGTTACGGAACACGATCTTCTTATCCGCATAGACAACGGAGCCTTTCATGCTGCGTTCTCGCCATGTTGGCTTTCCGGTTTTGAGTTCCACGCAGGACAACATGTCTCCATTTGAGCCAAAGACGTGGCCGTCCAGCAGCACCATTCCGCCGTGGTGGTTCTTCATGTCCTTGGTGAAGTACACCTGCTTCGCCTGAACGGATTTTCCCGACGGGATCAATTGCACCAGTTCAGCACCGGTGCCATAATCGGAGGAACTGAACACGTAGTTATCGACAACCAGCGGTGTCGCGCAATTTGCTGTCCCGTTTGACGACGCGTTTTGGCCCCACAATGGTTCACCGTCGTCGGCACGCACACCGCAGATGCCCTTCGATGTGAAGATGACATACTGCTTGATCTTACCAATCGTCATCGCGACTGGTGATGCATAGGAAGCCGCTGGTTGTTCTGGGACTTTGCTTTTCCAAATGACTTTGCCTGATTTTGCATCCAGTGCAACAACCGTCGCATCGCTTCCACCGGGAGAACAAATGACCTTCCCATCATCGATCAGAACGGACTCACTGATTCCCCAGGTAATATTGCCGCCGCCGAAGGCTTTCAGGATGTTGACCTGCCAGACCATTTCGCCGTTGTCGGCTTTGATGCAGCTCAAATCGCCGTTGCCTCCCAGGGAGTAGACCATGCCGTCAATAACCGTCGGCGTTCCGCGAGGACCATTGCCCTGACCTTCTTGATATTCGTCGCCGTTACGAGTTTTCCAGACGATTTCTCCCGTCTTGCGATTCAGGGCAATGACCTGCTCGCCTCCGTCGACATTGCCCATCGTATACATCAGCTCGCCGACCAGAGACACCGAGGCGTAGCCTTCGCCGATCCCTGAAATCGTCTGCAGAAGCTCCGGGCCACCTTCCGGCCACTTGTCTGCAAGACCTGATTCCGGACTGAGATTGTCACGTTGGGGACCACGGAACTGATTCCAGTCACCTGCTGCGAGGGCCATTGGTTTCGCGGTCGTTGCCGACTTCTTGCTGCGACTTGAACGACTTCCGGATTGTGCCTCAACGTCGTGGCAGATCAGTAGAACAGACAAAATCAAACTGGTGCAACACACGAATCGCTTCATCGCCTTCCTCGCATCCTGTGAATCATTAGCCTTATGACATGAACTCACGGATTGTAACGACCTGGGTGTACTCTTTGTCTAGTCCGAAGCTTGGTCCGCGTTATCCCGCTGTCTTGTCTCGATGGTCCATACGGGCATTTCAAGTTGTTCGATAATCCTGAGCTAATCATATTGGCTGTGGACTCGAAAGTATGATTCAGAACGCGAAGCCAATTGTTTCGAGAAGCGTCGCGAACGCGTTGTAGCTTCCATGCAGAATGATCGCAGACAACAAGGCTGTCCCCGCGTAAGAAATCTGAGGAGTTGTTTTCTCCGTCTGAAATGATTTCCACATCCGCATGACTCCAACTCCGGCCAGCAATGAGCAGAACGAATGCAGAAGCACGCAAATCGTCCATCGCCATTGGGCGATGCTGACAGATGGGTTTGGAATATAGAACCGCAGGTAGATAACGTTCTCCACTGCTGCAAAGGCCAGACCGGAAGCGAAACAGCAAATCAGAATCTGAGTCGTGGATCGAAACAGCCAGGGGCGTTTTTCGACGATCCAAAGTGGCAAAGCAACCTTCATGATCTCTTCGATCGTCGGGCCAATTGCGATGACTGTCAGGAGTCCCGACTGAGTTACCCCCTCGATCAGTGTTCCCAGAATTGCCAGGGGACCACCAATGATCGCTGTCAGAATGGTGACCAGCCACGACGTTCTCGCTGACGTCGATTCCCTTATTTGCAGATAGTAACCGAACCACGTCACCGCATGGTCTGGTGCTTCTCCAGAAAGGGATCGTGAGAGTCCGGGTTCGTCCCAGACGGAATGATCAACCTCGGGCCGAATAAATGAGTTTGTGTCAACTACGGGGCTATCGTTGACATCGCCGAGATGAATAACAGATCTCATCCATGGCTCGGCGAACACCGATGGGTCCGTACTGTTCGACTGGTTCGCCACCGGGATGTCGGGGGGCTTGAATGGGGATTCATCATCTTTGGGACGTGTTTGTTCCGGCATATTATAACCAGGCTTCACCAACAAAAACTTGCTGCACATGCCGTCCAGTTTGAGTCACCGCAACCCTGTTCCCGCAAAGCTTGCAATCTCGACTTTACTTCATTTGTTCGGGCGAGCAACATAGGCGGTCGCTGTGGCAATCACGACGGCCATCGGCAGGCTGTTTTTGGACTTGGCAACGCCGGTAATGTTGGCTGAGTTGACGCGCAGGTTACAGATCGCGTTAAATCCCTGTTGCCGAGCCTGATCGATAAGGCGCACGATCGCTTCCCGTTTGGCGCGGACTTGCAGTGTTTGCAGAGATTTGATTTCTCCGCCAAAAAAGCCTCGCCAGCCGGCAAGCCAGCTCTTCAGATAGTCGCTGCCGATCACGACCTCCGACATCACGATAGTTGGATCCTGCACGCCCGAGGCGGCCATCGGAAACGTCTTGAGGTTCGTCACGAGGAAATCACGATTGGCGGCTTCCTTCTGATCCAGCTCCGCAAAATGATTCTTTTCGACCGAGCGGCCAATAATCATTCCGCAGACAACCAATGGAACCGCAAAGAATAGCAGAGAAAAAATGAGTTCCATGAAGTGGACTCCAGCTCAAGAGAAATGTTTAGCCGATCTTCCGCAGCATGACTGCTGTTCCATAGGCATACAGTTCTGCAGCTCCCGCCGTCACAGCGCTGGTGGTGAACCGCACGTTGATGACAGCATCAGCTCCCAATTGCTGAGCTTGTGCCATCATTCGCTGTACGGCTTCTCGTCGAGATTCCGTCAACAGCTCCGTGTAACCTTTCAACTCGCCTCCCACCAGATTCTTAAGCCCTGCGGCAATGTCACGTCCCGCGTGTTTTGTACGGACCGTGTTTCCCTGCACAAGGCCTTTCATCTCAGTGATTTCGTAACCGGTAACCGTTTCTGTGTTCGTAAGAATCATGGTGCTGCCTACGGTGTTGAATAAAAGGAAATGCCTCGGAACGCCGATGCTGAAAAGTTATCACGGAAAGCATCCGGTGCATAGTCTTCAGAATCGCAGATAGAAGTTACGTGTGAGCTCGCGAAATGATTCCGTGTAGTCGTGGTGTTGTTCGTTTTCGATAATCAGCTCATGCGGAATCACAGGAGATTCCGCATGCACAGTTTCGAACTCCAATAGCACTCTGTGAGGCGACAGGCCGGGTTTCGAGCGGACATGACATTGGCGGCGACAGTAGAGACTCCGCTCATGGGCCACGTGAATAAAAGACGCTGAATCACTAAACGGCAGCACTACGGCAAAGCGGCCGGAACTATGCAGCAGCAGTCTTACAGAATTCAGCAATTCATCGTGACTCAAGGAATCCGTATGGCGAGCCAAATTGCGACTGGTCTCATCTGATTTCAATGAGTCAACAAACCAGGGAGGATTAGAAACGATTAGCGTGTACGCTTTGTCAGGCAGACCGCTGGAAGCAAAGCTCTGGACCGATTGATGACGCAGGTTTAGTCGCTCCGGCCATGGGCTTGCCGAGAAGTTTCTCGCTGCCTGTTCCGCTGCATTCGGCTCGATCTCCACGGCGTCGATAACAGCATTCGGAAACCGCTGAGCCATCATCAGGGCGATGAGCCCGGTACCAGTGCCGATGTCGAGGATTCGTTGCGGCTGTTTAGCCTGCACCCATGCTCCCAACAGAATGCCATCCGTGCCGATCTTCATCGCACAGCGATCCTGGTGAATCACGAATCGTTTGAAGCGAAAAGCACTCTCCATCTCAGAAGCGTCTCAGATCGAAGCTCACGAATCAATTCTGGTGGGTTCTGTGAGTATTTGATTCTGGGTTTGTTTCGTCCGCTGCAACTCGTTGACGCTCGGGGAGGAATCGCATCGGCGGGGCACTGGATCTCTGCGATCAGAAAAATTGTACCTTACTGCATATTCCATCGCACTTTTTGCATTGATCACTGCGGATTGAAGCGTTGGTCGCGACACGTTGAGCGGTTTTTGCAACATCCATCGTTGAGAATTCGCGACGCCTCAGAAAGAGTTTGATCCTTGTCGAGGGTTTGCTCTCCAGCGAGGAATTCTGTCCATGTTTCTGTCCACAGCAGGCTTCTATGGGAAATAGTCGACCATTCATTCCGTTCAGAACCTTTCTTGAGATCCCGAAAATGCTGCAGAGTCTTGTCCGCCTTGAAGGTCGCATTCCCACGAAATACCGATTTACTCGCCGATTTTCACGAGCCGTTATTCATCGGTTCCAGCAGAAGATTTTAAACTTCTACAAGGGGTCTGAAGTTACCGGATTGATCCATCAGGTTCGTGCGGAAGTAGATTGCCAGATCCTCTCAAACGAAGGCTACATGGTTTATTCCGTCGCTCGTGCTCAGTCCACAATGGAGGGAGCAATGGCAGAAGTGGGAACCTATCAGGGCGCCTCAGCGAAGCTCATCTGCGAAGCAAAAGGCAACGCGGAATTCCACGTGTTCGACACGTTCTGTGGGCTGGTCGATGCCAGCGAAAATGATCCCTTGTTCCGCCAAAGCGACTATGCCTCGTCAGAGAAATCTGTTCGTCAGTATTTATGGTTCTGCGCGAAATGAAGTGCGCGAAGTTAAGTTGATTTGTTGGCAAGGGTTTACGAAGAGTGGTCAACTCGGTCTGATGAGATGAGCAGTGTCTAACGCTGTTTCACCACGAGGACCGAGATGACCACACGAGAATTGTACAAGGCGATTGGTGTTGCTGGCTATG
>JBILXT010000443.1:0-5665 GCA_044378235.1 Planctomycetaceae bacterium | reverse complement strand
CGGGATGAGAAACGTCGTCCGCTGGAGCCCACAGAATTCGAAATTAACAGCATCGTGAACAATAAAGAAAAGCTGGCGACCGTTCGCAGTCGGCTGAGTGATATTTCATGGTGGATGCGACTCCTGAGTCAGAACATTGCTCAGCGAGCGAACCGTGAAGATAGTGAGGTCGGCAAGTTCTGGCAGGCGCGATATCGGGCGGTGCGGCTTCTGGATGAGACGGCGATTCTGGCATGTGCGGCATATGTGGATCTGAATCCGATCCGTGCGGCGATGGCTCAGACGATTGAGACAAGTGACTTTACATCGGCACAGAAAAGGGCGGCCAGCCTTCGCCGCGAGCCCTCAACTCGCAGTGTTCAGAGTGCGGAACATGTTGGGGATGCTGCTCGTGAGGCAAGCACGGGGGCCATCCCAGCGGCTGATGTTCGAGGGAACGGAACAAGCCGTGAGAACTCCCGACCTGTGGGCAGATCCGGCTGCAGTGCCCGGCATCTGGCACCTGTGGAACTGAACGAGCGAAATGGTCGGCCAGGGCCTGACGCAAATCGTCAGGGAGCACGCTGCAGCAACAAGGGGTTTCTGCCATTGTCGACGGCCGAGTATCTGTCATTGCTGGACTGGACGGCTCGTCAGCAGCGTTCGGATAAACCAGGCAGCACGCCGAAGCAGTTCGGACGGCTTTTTGAGCGACTCGGGATTTCGGCGGAGGCATGGAACGAACTGGTTCGCAATTTTGGTCGACTGTTCAGCGTCGTTGCCGGTAAACCTTCGACTGTCGACAGCCATAGTTCTCGATCGGGTTCGCACCGCTACAGAACGCGCGTGGTCGCTCGAGATCTTCTCGCCACGGCTTAAGCACGCCGTTCGATTGTCGTACGATCGCTGTGACTCGGGCGTGGTCTCGGGGCGGCGTCTTCATTCGTGAGTCGTCGTGAGAGGGCTGGCACGCCCTGCTACTGCGGCCGCTCTCCTTTCCGATGGATGGACGCCCCCGCCAATCATCCCGAGGAGTTTGCGTCAGGCCCTGTCGCTGGGCGACCTCGCTCCGGCAGGTCGGTTTGTTCTCGCCAGCAACGCAGCACGTTCGCGTTGGCCGTCAACCATGCCCCCGCAGCCGTCCTCGGCCGATGCTGAGTTCCGTCGCGAGCTCAACAAACTGCTGTGTCCCCGAGATCGCCCCCCCAACAAACTGCTGTGTCCCCAAGATCGGAAAAAATTTCGAGATCGGATCTGGTTGTTAGGGAGATGTTCAAATCCGCTTTTTCATCACTCAAGAACTCTTCAGGTCATTGGTCTGCTGATACACTCCATCATCCTGCACCTGAGCCCTTCCTCTGATTCGAGGCCCTGCCACAGCCTGTTCCCCTGATTGTCGTGACGGAATTCTTTAGTGAGGCAATTCGATGACGAACAAACGCAAGCATTCAATTTTCCGGTTGATCGTATTCACTCTGCTGGCTGTCCATGTGATCGCAATGGCAGGAGTCACTCAGGCTGCTGACGACGCCGAGTACGAATGGAAACTGGTGACGATGAAGGCTCCGTGGATGGGGCGTGATGGGGCCGGAATTCTGAGTTTCAAGGGTGAACTCTTTCTGCTGGGCGGATGGAACCCCGGCAACCGTGCGGTCTTCCCCATGATCTGCAACAACGACGTCTGGTCATCCAAGGACGGCGGTGAGTGGACTTTGATCAAACCGAACACATTTAAAGACGCATCATTCGATCGCGCGTCCGATTGGGAAGGTCGACACACGGCCGGTTACGTTGTGTACAAAGACAAGATGTGGATCATCGGGGGCGATGCGAATCAACGGCACTACCAGAATGATGTCTGGAATTCCTCAGACGGCAAGACCTGGAACTATGTCAACAAGGGTAAGGATGTTCCCTGGGCACCTCGAGTTCTGCACTATACTGTCGTGCATGATGACAAGATGTGGGTGATCGGAGGCCAGAATCTGCCGCAGTTCGGTGGTGGCGATGAAGACTTCTTCTACCGAGATGCGTGGACATCAACAGATGGTGTGAATTGGACTGAAGTCAAACTGGAGGAGCCGTGCTGGTCACCGCGAGGAATGATCGGCGGAGCGGCTGTGATGAATGGGCGAATTTGGATGCTGGGAGGCGGCCGCTATGACACGCCTCGCGTGGGGCGACTATTTCATAATGACGTCTGGAGCTCGGCTGACGGAGTTCACTGGACTGAGCATACCAGGGAGGCCCCATGGCATCCGCGACAGTATCACGATGTTGCCGCCTGGGACGGCAAGTTGTGGGTGATGGAGGGGTATCACGTCAACGGCGGAAATCGCAACGATGTTTGGTATTCCGAGGACGGCGCGGAATGGAAAGAGTTGAAGAATACGCCCTGGAAGCCTCGTCATGCCGCAAGTCTGGTGGTCCACGATGGCGTCCTGTGGATGATCGCGGGGAACAATATGGAACCCGATGTCTGGCGTCTGGAACGCAAAAAGTAGTGCCAGATGGCCGAGCCAGGAAGTCGCGGCAGTCGACAGGCTGACGACCGCTCGCGATTTCCACAGGGTTGTCAAGAATCGAAGGTGTATCGCCCCCGTCTGGTGTTCGCCTTGTCGATCAGGGCGACTTTCGTACCAGTTGTGGAGATGTCCCGGATCTCGACCTGTCAAAAGTTTTGTGCCCGCTACAATCCGGCAGGTTGTCTTCATCTTTCAAGGACTGTTGATATGACTTTGGATCCAATTGTTCTGCGAATTGCCGCTGCAGTGTTTGTTCTCTCGACCTTCGCGCAGGGGATTGCTGCAGAAGGTGAGCCCGCGCTGATTCGCTCGGTGGAAGGGATTTCCGAATACCATCTGGAGAACGGCATGAAGGTGCTGCTGTTTCCGGATAAGTCAAGCCCTAAAGTGACGGTTAATCTGACCGTGTTCGTCGGATCTCGCCATGAAGGTTATGGCGAAGCCGGGATGGCTCACCTGCTGGAACACATGGTGTTCAAAGGTACGCCGACGCATCAGAACATTCCCAAGTCACTGCAGGATCGCGGCGCGGAGTTCAACGGGACGACGTGGCTGGATCGAACGAACTACTACGAAACACTGCCGGCCAGTGATGAGAATCTTGAATTCGCGTTGAAACTGGAAGCCGATCGGCTCGTCAACAGCTTTATCAGCGCAGAAGACCTGGCTAAGGAATTCTCTGTGGTTCGCAGCGAATTCGAACGTGGGGAAAATAGTCCTCAGCGAGTTCTCATGCAGCGAGTCACAGCGGCGGCATTCGAATGGCACAACTATGGCCAGACAACTATTGGCAATCGCGCAGATATCGAGAAGGTTCCGGCCGACAACCTGCGGCGCTTCTACCAGAAGTATTATCAGCCCGACAACGTGATGCTGGTGATTGCGGGCAAGTTCGATGAAAAGAAGTCTCTGGAGTTTGTGAAGAACTACTTCGGCGTGATTCCTCGCCCGGAACGCAAACTGGAACCGACATACACCGAAGAGCCCGCTCAGGACGGCGAACGCATGGTGACTCTGCGTCGCGTCGGCGATGTCGCTCTGGCGGCAACTCTGTATCACATTCCGTCAGGCGGCCATCCGGACTTTGCAGCCGTGGATGTGCTGTCCACAATTATGACCAGTGAGCCGGCCGGACGATTGTATGAATCTCTGGTCAAGCGCCGAGTTGCCGCCAGTGTGTACGGCATGACGTTCGCCCTGCATGATCCAGGCATACTGATGTTTATGGCTGAAGCAACTGAGGGAACTGATGGGACAGCTCTGGTTCAGAGTTTAATCGAGTCGAGCGAAGGCACCGCGGAGAAGCCCTTCACGCCGGAAGAAGTCGAACGAGCCCGCTCGGAACTTCTGAAGCAGCGAGAACTCACAGTGGCGGATTCTCAACGCGTGGCGATCGAACTCAGTGACTGGGCGGCTCAGGGCGACTGGCGTTTGTTCTTTCTGAATCGGGATCGCCTGGAAAAGGTGACGGCTGAAGACGTGGCTCGCGTCGCCGCGACTTATTTGATTCGCAACAACAGAACTGCCGGCGTCTTTGAGCCGACGAAGGAAGCTCAGCGAGCCACCATTCCAGCAACACCGGATCTGGCCGAGATGATTGGCGACTACAAGGGCCGATCGGATGTGGCTCAGGGCGAAGAGTTCGATGTTGATCCGCTGGCGATTGAAAAACGGTTGGCTCGATCGGCTCTGCCCTCCGGGATGAAGGTCACTTTGCTCCCGAAGAAAACTCGCGGATCCATCGTCAACCTGCGTCTGAACTTCCGCTACGGCAATGCGGAAGCTCTGAAGGGCCTGGCTGTCGCAGCGGAATTGATGCCCCAGATGCTGAATCGTGGTTCCGAGAATATGACTCGCCAGCAGATCACTGATGAGCTGAACAATTACCGAGCTCAGTTGCGTGTATCCGGCACACCCGGCGGCTTGTCAGTCTCCGTGCAGACCAGCCGTGAGAATGTGGGCAAGGTTCTGGATATTGTGAAAGAGATCTTGAAACATCCTCTCTTCCCAAAAGAGGAACTGGAGATTATCCGCGAAGAACAGATTGCTCAGATCAATCAGCAGATGTCCGATCCGATATCACTGGCGATGACAAGTGTCAGCCGCAAAATGGCTCCGTATCCGTCTGATGATCCTCGCTATGTCCCCACGATGGAAGAGGAAGCGGAACGAGTCAAAGCGGTGACCGTTGATCAGATCAAGGACGTCTATTCTCGCATGTTGTCTTCTGCTGTCGGCGAACTCACGATCGTGGGCGACTTCGATCCCGAGCAATTGCTGCCAGCCGTTGATGAGTTTACTCAGGGCTGGTCGTCCGACGTGAAGTTTGAACGTCTGGGACGCGTTTCCATGAACAACGAAAAGGGCGATCGCGAGCAGATTGTGACTCCGGACAAGCCCAATGCGGCCTACATCGCAGCGATGACAATTCCGATGCGAGATGATCATCCGGACTACGCGGCCCTGTCGATCGGAAACTTCGTTTTGGGCAGCAGTGGTCTTTCTTCACGACTGGGAGATCGTCTGCGTCAGAAGGAAGGGCTGTCTTACTCAGTCCAGTCCAGCCTTCAGCCTTCAGCCGTCGATGAACGAACGACGTTCTTCCTGTTTGCGATCTCCAATCCGGACAATGCACCGAAAGTCCATGTCGCGATTCAGGAGGAACTGGCGAAACTGCTCGAGAAGGGAATCACAGCGGAGGAACTTGAAGCCGCCAAGGCCGGGTATCTCCAGGAACAGCAGGTTCAGCGAACGGAAGATCGAGCCATCGTGCAGATGCTGGAAGCGTACGCGTTTATCGGCCGCGATATGAAGTTTGTGGCTGATTTCGAAGACAAGATCAGCAAGCTGACGGTCGAAGAAGTAAACGCGGCCCTGAAGAAGCATATCGATCCCAAACGATTGTTCATCATTCAGGCTGGTGACTTCAAAGACGCGTCGAAGTAGTCCTCGCCATACGACCAACGTTTGCAACGTGTCAGGGAGAAATCGGTCAGCTTAAGGCAACGCACGACATTAAAGTGATCAATTGACAGGTAGCGGAAGGGCGCGAGCCCTCCGGTTTTTGCGGCACCGGACGGCTCGCGCCGTTCTGCTAACTGGACAGTTTAGTTCCATGCGACACCTAAGTTGAAAGGAAGCCGGATTCGTAAGAGTCCGGC
>JBILXT010000092.1:0-20342 GCA_044378235.1 Planctomycetaceae bacterium | reverse complement strand
CGGTCTGCTTCGCCAGTTCCTTGACTTCGTTGGCGACCACGGCAAAGCCTTTGCCCGCTTCGCCCGCTCGAGCCGCCTCGATGGTGGCGTTGAGTGCCAGGAGGTTGGTCTGAGAAGCGATCGAGTTGATCACTTTAATCACATTGCCGATTTCAGCACTGCTCTGGCCAAGCTTGGTCACAGTCGCTGTTGTTTTATTGGCGGCTTCCACGGCATGTCCTGCGACAGTAGCGGCGTTCGCCGTGTTGCCGGAGATTTCGCGAATGCTCGTGTTGAATTCATCAACCGCCTGTGACAACGCAGAGGCATTGGCACTGACCTGGTCGGCCGCTCCGCTGGCGAGAGTGGCCTGATGAGTCGTCTCCTGAGCATTGGATCGCATCTGCTGGCCGACAACAGCCAACTCTTCGCGAGCCACTGACCGCAGAGCCTCGGCAGAGCTTCGCAGAACACTGGAAACCCTGCGGGCTGTAAACCACCCGAAGATTCCACAGCCAATAACGACGGCAACGGCACATGTTGCGTTCAAAGTAATGCTGGAGGCGACAACTTCTGCCGCTTCCTTTTCGATCTCAGTGGCCGTCTCAACAGACAGAGTCGACAGCTTGACGATCTCGGTCTTGTGAGATTCATACAGAGACGTCAGCACACCCCGCAGCAGTGTTTCGGCTTTCGGGCCATCATTGGCGAGACACGCCGGGATGAACTGTTCATTGCTGACTCGAAAGAATTCCATCGCAGGCTCGTGGGTCGATTCCATGAGCGACGCACGGATCTTGCCTTCTGCCAGTTTCTCGTTCCAGTAAGCATGTCGCTGATGATAGACGCTCTCCAGGCTCCGGAGATTCTCCACCAGTTCATTGATCGTTGCGGAGGGTTGCTTCGTCTCCACAGCTTCTGCAAGCTTGTAGGACACGAGATAGCTCTCGATGATGAACTCCGGCGGAGGAAGAATGTCGGCCAGTACATCCTTCATTTCCACGATTTGCCCATAGAATGGGCCATTCACTTTCGTAATCGCGAGCGTCCGATTTGACCAGATCCCATATCCAATCAGACCGGCAGAAAAAACGCCAATCAGGAGATAGAGCCGGACTGGAATTGTCATGTTGTTAAGTCGCATGGTGTTGCCCTGAAGTCTCTGCACGGCCTGAAGGTTGGATATTGAATAAAGTTCCAGGATGGGCATTCCAGCCCGTCGAATGGCGAGGGGTCTCGAGTCGGACAAGAATGTCCAACGTACAACCAGTGCCTATGTCATCTTGACATGATTTGGATCAAACTCGCGGCTTGAAGATTCGCGTCGCTGTCCTTTTGCGGCGGCGGCTCGCTTTCGTTCATTCACAGGCGAAACCGCTTCCTGAACAGCTCCGACCAGCAACAGAAGGTCTTCCGCCATCTGTTCGATATCGGCGGCGGCCTGAAGAGTTTCATCTGTGCCACGAGATGTTGAATCCGCAGCGTTTGCCACGAGAGTAATGTTGCGAGCAATCTCACCGCTGCCGGCAGCGACTTCGGCGATGTTTCGACTAATCTCGCCGGTCATTGCCGACTGTTCTTCAACCGCACTGGCGATCGCGTTCTGAGTTTCGTTGATCTGGCGAATAATTCCGGTGACCTGGCCAATGGCCTGAACAGCCTGAGCGGTGTCGTCCTGAATCATGGCGATCTTGCGAATGATATCTTCGGTGGCTTCGCTGGTCTGCTTGGCCAGTTCTTTGACTTCGTTGGCCACGACCGCGAAACCCTTGCCAGCTTCGCCAGCTCGAGCGGCTTCGATCGTTGCATTCAGAGCCAGCAGATTGGTCTGCTCGGCAATCGAGTTAATCACTTTGATTACGTTGCCGATTTCAGCACTGCTTTCGCCCAGCTTGGTCACTGTGGCGTTTGTGCGATTGGCGGCTTCCACGGCATGACCTGCGACAGTTGCGGCATTGGATGTGTTGCCGGAAATTTCGCGGATGCTGGTGTTGAATTCATCAACAGCCTTGGCCAGAGCCTGAGCATTCGTGCTGACCTGTTCTGCTGCACCGCTGGCCAGAGTGGCCTGATGAGTAGTCTCCTGAGCATTTGATCGCATCTGCTGGCCGACAGAAACCAGTTCTGATCGAGCGACGTGTCGAAGAGCTTCTGCAGACTTTCGCAGGCTGTTAGACATTTCTCTTGCTGTGTACCAGCCGAACAGACCGCAGCAGATCACAACCCCGGCTGCCGTTCCCACGTTCCATTTGACGCTGGTCTCAACATAGTCGCCGGATTCCTGTTCAACCTGAAGTGACTTCTTTTGCGTCAGGTCGGCGAGTTCATGGATTGCAGATTTATGCTTGCGGAAGGTCGGAACAAGTTCCGTCTCAAAGATGGTTTGAGCTTCTTCCCCTTTGCCTGCGAGAGCCGTTGGAATCAGCTTTTCATTTGCCAGCTCAAAGAACTCAACGGCAGGTTCGTGAGTATCCTTCATCAGTTTCGATTTGATGTCGCTTTCTGACATCGTATTGTTCCAGAAGTCATGGCGATCCTCATACTGCTTTTGAAGAGTGCGAATCTCTTCTGCAGCAGCGGCCATCTCGGCCGGAGATGCTTCGCCATCGTGAGCCATTTCCGCCAGTGTCAATGACGCCAGGTAGGCTTCAAGAATGTATTCGGGTGGAGGCAGGATATCGGCGAGGACATCCTTCATTTCTACGATCTGTTTGTAGTACGGCCCATTCACTTTGCTCATGGAAAGCGTGTGATTGGACCACAAGCCGTAACCGATCAGACCAAGCGAGAAAACGCCCGTCAGAATATAGAGTTTGACCGGTACTGAGATGTTACGAAACGACATGTAGTGCACTCCGAAGTTGTTCGTTAGCTTGTGGAACAGGTGGTCTGATTCTGCGACTCATCTCGGAGTCGCGTTGTGGATGTAAGGATCAAAGAGCAGAGCCGGTGAGTCGATTGGTCAGCTGGCGGCTGGAGTGCAGAACTCCATGGACAGCTCGGCCGATTTCATCCGTTGCCGATTTCTGCTGGTGAACGGCACTGGCGATTGCGGTTTGTGAACAGTCAATTCGTCGCACGACTTCCTGAACAGTGCCAAGATCTCCCAGCAGTTCAGTTGAGGCCGATTGAATGGCAGAGATTTTCTGAGTAATCGCCGATGTGGCTTTGGATGTCTCACGAGCCAGTTCTTTCACTTCGCCCGCAACGACCGCGAAGCCTTTTCCGGTGTCCCCGGCTCGAGCCGCTTCGATCGTGGCATTCAGGGCCAGCAGATTGGTCTGCTCAGCGATGGCATCAATCAACTGAACGATGTTGCCAATCTCGCTGCTGCACTTGCTCAGCAGATTTCCGCGTTCGTTGGTGGATTCGACCTTCTGCACGACTTCTCGTACAAAGCCCGACGTGGATGAGGCCCCGTCGGCGATATCGCGGATGTTTGCTGAGAGTTGTTCGATCGCACTGGCGATTCCGGCCGTTCCGTCAGAGACATCCTGAGCGACCTCATTGCCGATCTCACAGGCATTCTGGCGCACGTCCAGCTGGACAGACTTGAGAATCACGAGTGACAGTAAGCCGCACACAATCAGACTCATGACGGCGAAGTTTGTGGCTTTGGTCATCGCTGCTGAGGCATCGGCGTCCGCCTGATCAAGCGATGAGACGATCTCAAAGGCTCCCTTCAGGTCACCGACGGAGGCATTCTCCATTTCAAAGCCGGTGCCATCCAATCCCTTATCGTTGCCCCAGAGTTCTTTCGAGGTTGTCGGGTTGCCATGACATTTCAGACAGCTCTCGCTCATTCGAACCGGGCGGAAGTAATGCACCGTGTTATGGGCTTCATCAAAGGCAATCAGCTCTTCAAGATTGCCATCGTTGAGCTTCGCCAGTGCATCCCGCTCGAAAATGTCGGCCATGTTGGCCGGGTTTCTCGGTGTGAGCGTGGGCACTTTGAAATCGAAACCGGATTCTTTGGCACTGCTTTGAATTGATGTCATCGCTGAGATAATCGGAACGGTGGACATGACGTGGTCTGTGTGTCCCGCGTTGGCCCACTCTTTCAGTTTCGTCTGTTGGAAGATGTCTTGCTGCCACTGATGTTCGGCATGCATCCGCACGGATTCAGCCGACAGGCAAACAGCACGAGCCTTACTGACGCACGCATCAATGGCACGCTGACGAATGTCGCCAACCTGCGACCACGTCAACGCCAGAATGACCAGCGTTGGCAGCACGGCTGCAACGAGTGGAATCCGGTATTTCTGTGGAATTTTTTGTACTAAACTGAACATGAAAGTCTCCGCTCGGACTCATCCGAAAAAGCTTAACCTGTCAATGCTGCGTGATCGTGGTGTTTAGAGATGGGAAACACTCTGCAGCTGACGGCGTCGGTTTGATTTGACGCTGTCGGCTGATGAGTAACTGTTGATTCGTGACATGTAACCGGTGTCTTGTGTTGAGTGTCCCAACGAGGACGAATTGTCGCTTCCGGCTTCCGTGACCAGTTCATGGGCCTGTCGTGCCAGTTGTGAAGCGATGTTCCGCTGCTCTTCAACTGCGGCAGCGATTGTCGACTGCGACTCGGAGCATTGTTTCATCAGGGCCAGCACTTCATCCGTTGTGGTGATCGTTTCACCGCTGGACTTCTGGATGCATCGAACGCGTTCGATAACTCGTTCGGACGTGACTCGCGTATCGTTGGCCAGCTGCTTGACTTCATTCGCGACAACCGAGAACCCCTTGCCCGCTTCGCCGGCTCGAGCGGACTCAATGGTGGCATTCAGAGCCAGCAGATTGGTCTGTTCAGAGATCGCCGTGATTTCGCCAATTAACTCCGTGACAGAGTCTGTATGACTGCCCAATGATTTGACGACATCGGAAGATCGCACACATTGAGAAAGAGCCTGCTGCAGCGCGTTGACGGCGATCTGTGAACTGCGGGCGATCTCATCAATACTGCCAGATGTCTGCTGAGCGACGGCTGCCATTTCAGAAGAGTAGTGCCGGACTCGATCCGCATAATCTTTTGATTTCGCCGCAGTCTGTGAATACTGCTTCTTCATCAGCGACATAATGCTCAACGTGACCGCTGTCGAAGCCATCGCGGCAATCAGCCAGGCTGACGCGGCAAAGATTAGTTGTTGACGGTCAGCAGGACCGCTGCCTTCAACGATTGAGGTTTCCGCTGAAACAGAAGCATCGGCGACATCACTCGCCACCGGACTGACTGCCTGAGAAGACTCGATCATGCCGCCAGTTTTCGCCTCGATCGCGAGCATGGCTACGCCGAATGCAATCGGGGCGACCATAACAAGAGCCAGTGATCGCAGATTTTCCGGAATAAGACTTGCAAGGTTCATGAAGATCATCACAACGAGAGTGTGGAAGAATTTTCCTGCTATTCGAACACCGAGGACTTGCTTCGGCTCGCTTCACTTTGCCGCTAACAAGAAATCACCGATACGGTTCAGGCGGCGAGTCGCACGGCGGCATCCAGATTAAGAACCAGCATCAGCCGGCCCTGCAGTTTGTAAGACCCCGTGATGAGTTCACGGTGGAAGCCCTGCAGAGTTTCCGGAGGTGCTTCAAACTGCTCCTGATCAACAACAATGACGTCGCCAATTTCGTTCACGAGCAGACTGACGGGGCCATCCGAAGTTCGAACCACCACATTCATTTGTGGCTCTTTCGTCTCTGCCTCGGCCATCCCCAGCCGACGACGCATGTCGAGTGCAGTCACAATCTGACCGCGAAGATTCATCAGGCCGCGAACCACATCCGGTGCTCCCGGAATGCGTGTCATTCGCTGAGCGCGAATCACTTCCTGAACGCGATGAACCTCGACTCCGAGATACATCGTGCCAACTCGGAATGTGCAATATGAGTTTGATGCCACCATGATCGCTACACTTTCGTGGATTCGTACTGTTGATGTTTGGGATTTCAAATTCGAAATTTGAGATCTGAGTTTTGAAATCAGCTGTTTGAAATCGCTCTGCGGACCAGAGACACGCGTTCCGCATCCATGGACTACGCATTCATCGCCAGCTGTTCGAGATGCACCACGCGGGTGACTCGGCCAGCGATGATTCGAGTTTCACAGGACTCATCGGAGAACGCCTGATCGGCTTCGTTGACAATGTCCACAATCCGTCCAACGACAACGCCAATGTTGCGTCGACCATCGTTGTAGACAACCAGCGAAATCGCTCCGTGCTCGTCGGGTTCCACCTGGCCGTAATCGTTGAGCGATACCAGCGGCATGATTTCGCCGCGATACTGCACGACCTGCTGTCGACCGGTTTTTTCGATCGCGTCGGATCGAATCTCTTCCAGTCGCGAAACGCTGGATAGCGGAATCGCGGCTCGAGTTCCGTCCTGAGGGTCAACGATCAGCCAGGAAATGCCCGCCATGTTCTGGTCGCCTCGATCGCCTGAGTTGTCGATGAGTGAACGAGTTCCGTGAGCACTCAGGACATGCGACTGCTGAGCAATCCCCAGCACGTCCAGAATGAGCGACACCGTTCCGTCTCCCATGATGGTCGAACCCGCGTAAGTGGCCAGCCCTTTCAGGTGCTGTCCCAGCGGCTTTACGACGATTTCCTGAGTGTCGTTGATGTGATCCACAACCAGTCCGAACTGACGATCTTCTGCCTGCAGGACCACGATGTTGACGACGTCGCAGGATCGACGTTCTTCGTCTGATCGGCGTGGTCGCAGCTTAAGCTCTTCATCAAGGAAGACCAGAGGCAACAACTGACCTCGCAGTCGATACACAGGAACGGAATGCATGAGTTCGATGTCTTTGCGAGCCCGCTCGCCTTCCAGACGAACCAGTTCCAGCAGGCTGACCTGAGGAATGCAGTAACGATCTTCGTCGCACGTAACAATCAGGGCCGGAACGATGGCCAGAGTGAGCGGAATCTTGATTCGCAGAGTCGTGCCGTGGCCCATCGTGCTGTGAATGTCGAGCATCCCGCCGATCTTTTCGACGTTCGTCTTCACGACGTCCATTCCCACGCCACGACCTGACACGTTGGTGACTTTGGCCGCTGTTGAAAAGCCTGGCAGCAAAATCAGCTGGATGGCATCGCGATCCGGCATGGCCGCAGCCTGCTCCGGAGTAATCATGCCCTTTTCGATCGCCTTCTGACGGACCCGATCTACGTTGATCCCTGCACCATCGTCGGCAATTTCGATGTTGACCTGACCACCTTCGTGATACGCTCGCAGCCACAGTGTGCCTTCACCCGGCTTGCCGTTGGCCTTGCGAACTTCGGAAGTCTCAATCCCATGGTCGACCGAGTTGCGGACGATATGGGTCAACGGATCCTTGATGGCTTCCAGAATGGTTTTATCCAGTTCTGTTTCCGCACCTTCCATCTTGACCTGAACCTGCTTGCCGCAGCTGATCGACAGATCGCGGACGACGCGTGGCAGTTTGCTCCATGCATTGCGGATTGGCTGCATACGAGTCTTCATGACTCCTTCCTGCAGTTCCGTGGTGATCAGATTGATTCGTTGAGAAGCCGCGGCCAGAGCTGCGTCTTCGATCCCCTGACTGAACTGCATGATCTGATTTCGAGCCAACACCAGCTCGCCAACCAGATTCATCAGTTTGTCGAGCAGATGCACATCGATACGTACCGAAGAATCGGCTGCGGAACCACCGCCTTCGCCGTTGTCGACAGTACGAGCTTCCTTTTTCACAGCCGGTGCTGCGGCCGCTGCCTGAACAGGGGCTGGATGGTCGTGGTCATGATCTGCTGGAGCCGCTGGAGCTGGCTTTGGAGCTGCCACAGCCGGAGCAGCAGGGGCTGCTTCCGCAGACACAGCCTTGCTCTTCGCTTTGCTGCTTCTTGGTTTCTTGCTTTTTGTTGTTGATTCGGACACCGCAGCGGCAACGTCGCTGCTGAGTTCTCGAATGACCTGCTCGACTTCGATTTCTGTCTGCTCGGAAGATGCAGCAGGAGCCGCCGGCGCTGCGGCTGACTCGCCATTCTTCAGCCGTCCCAGAGTCGCGACGAGAGCCTCATAGGCTTCTTCGCCTTCGGTGCCGGTCGTGTCGATCTGTCCCAGAATGCTGCGAACAGCATCCACCATGGACAGCAGACCGGATGTGATCTCAGCGTTCAACCGCAGCGCACCGTCTCGCAACAGTACCAGCAGGTTTTCGCCGACGTGCGTAATATGCTCAAGCTTCGGGAAGGCCAGAAATCCCGACGTGCCCTTGATCGTGTGAATCGTTCGGAAAATGCTGGACAGCCGACTGCGATCATCCGGAGCATCCTCCAGCGCCATCAGGTCCTTGTCCAACTGATCAAGATTCTCGTAACTCTCTACCAGAAACTCTTTGACGATATCGTCGAGCATTTCCACGGGCGTCTACCTTTCGCTTCGCGCTCTTTCACGCGTCAGAGAAATGTTGAATGACAAACCGCTAAGGGGCGGTGGTCGCGTTCCCGTGATCGTTGACTGGTGTTGCTTTCTTGCCTCGCAATGTCAGCCTATGTTGCCTGTTTTCAACAAGGTGGTGCAGTTGTGCCGACTTTTCTGCCTCACTTAGGATGAACCCTGCCCTGCCGACGGAGTAGGCTCATCTTCGTGTTCGATAACGTTTTCACCCCTGGCCCCATTACCGCAGCGTGAGATCCATCTCACTACCGCCGCCCGAATCATGGATCTCAAATGTGAAATTTCAGATCTCAAATCGGCATACGGCGTCTACCTGGATGCGGCCGGCAGTTCTTCATTTTTCAGCCACGAACTTCACCGGCAATGGAATATCCAGAGTATCCTTATTCGCGGTAAAGCCATCTCCGGCGATATCGACGAACACCGGGTTGCTTAACGCGGTCGGGTGCTGAGTTCCCCACATTGGGCCCATGATATCTCCCAGCACCTGAGTTCGATGGCCGGTCAAAACAATAAGATGAGCATCTTCAGTCAGTTCCACATCGATCGTGCGTTCAAACTTCACGAAATCCTTCCCGAACATGTCCGGATGAGTGTCTCGAGAGAATGTCAGCTTGTCACTGCGACGCCCGTTGACAAGGACAATCACCGTGTCGACGTCCAGCCAGTTCGGACATTGAACTCGAATCTTCGCACTGACTTTCTTTGACTTCGCGACCAGATCCTGGCCGGAGATGACCGGTATCGTATCTGACCCTGCTTCCTTGAAGGTCGCTTCAAGATAAGGTCCATTGGACATGATCAGATGACCGTTGCGTGAGGCATCTCGCATCTCATCAGAACTGATCGTGGCCGGATTATCGTTTGAAGACTTGATCCATAATTTCAACCCGCCCGAACCGTGGAAGTTGTAGTGCGAATCCGTATTGACGACGCCGTAGATGCGAAACCCCTGATTCAAAAGCTGCAGCCAGTTCAACGCCGTCTGATTGCCAATCGTCTTGCCGTCTCGCACTTCAAATTGCGAGGGCTTCAAAAGCGGATCGATCGGATGAATCTCCATCACGTTCATTAGACCGAAGGATCGAGAGTATCCTTCATCCGGAGTTTTGTTGCCGTCGCGATCATAAAACAACCAGCCAAGATCCGGATGATTCTGCTGGATCAGTTTCACGCTGTTGTTGTCCCACGCAGCGATACGTTCCATCTGAGTTTCCGGACTGGCATCCGTCACCGGCGCGCCGCCGTCCTGTGTTCGAGGCTTTAGAATCAGCGGAAACACGTTTTGATGATTCAGAGGCAGAGGTGTCCCGGTCAACTCCATACCGGATACGGTCGCGATCAAGTGCTTTGCACGAAGTGTTTCCAGGTGCTGATCGTAAGTGCTGATGCGATTATGTTCCGTGCACGGAGCAAACTCGATGTGCTCAGCCATCAGATTCAGCACGCGTCCAAGCTGGCTGGAGGTATTATCACCGGACGGAGAACTGTGGCTATGAAAATCCGCACTCACCCAGCCTGTCGTATCCACGACGCGGGGCAACGTGACAGATATCTCTGTCGTCTTGCCATCCTCAATCTTCAGCGTGCGATAATCCGCGTGATACTCCGAACCACGACTCACTGTCAGTTCATATTCTCCGGCCTCAAGTGCAACCTCAACGCGACCATTGGCTGTGTAGGCCAGATTCTTCACGAAATGCTCGCCAGTCTCCGGAGCCCAGTCCGGAGTGGGCGACTCTCCTTTGCCCTTAAACTGAAGCTTGGCCGGAATATCATGTCCCTGAGCATCTGTGATCAGAATCCTTGCGTTGCCCTGTGAGAGATCATCCAGCTTAATCTCAATCACGCCCTTCTTCGAAACTTCAAAAGTCCGTGGCTTTAGTTCTCGTCCCGCGACACTTACTTTTGCAGTGTACTGTCCTCGCGGCAGACGAACCTGAGTCACACCATCGCTTCCGGCGACTGTCGTTCCGCGACTTGTCTCACCGGAGCTCAGAGCCAGACGAGCGTAGGAGACGTGCCGACCATTGGAGGTTACTGCAATAGCGACTTTTTCGAGATTGTCGCTATGGCCAATCGCCTCATCATAATCGGCCATGACGTTTGGAAGATCCCAATTCACGAAGATGTGTCGAACCAGTTCAAAGCTCTCGCCCGGCTTTAACACCACCGGCTTGCCATCGATCGGTTCATACACCAGTACCGACTCGCGAGCATTCCCGTTGACTCGAATACGATACCCCGGAGCGTGAATGCCATAAGCCTGTCGCCAGAACACATCATGAATCCAGAACAGATCATGAGTTCCTGCCGGAGACTTCTCCATGTCTTCCTTACCGCCATCGGCTCGCACATCATCTTCCAGCACCACCGTCAGGTCGGCTTTCGTCGTGTTTGTCCACACAGACTTCGCTGTCAGGTGTTTTGAATCGTTGGGCAGGCTCCAGATTACCGAATAAGCCGCCTTGCTTTCCGAACCTTCAGCACTGACGGTGACACTTCCATCACCGGTCTTCAGATCGGAAAACGCGAAGGCTCGCCGTCCCGGATAGAAGGCGCTCAGCTGATCGCTTTCAAAATGCCTGCGGGTGAGGTCGATCAGGCAGCCGCCAATGTTGCGCACGGTCATGTTGGCATTTCGAGTCGCCACGGGCTGAGCAATCACGGCCTTGAGATACTGATTCTGCAGTGTCGTATCGCCGTAGATTGCATCAACCTCTTTGCCCTGCGGCACTAACGCGTCCCAGTTACCCGCATTCAGCTCCTGCACCGCAGTCACTTCCTGAGCTATCACGGGGCTCGTTGAGACAACGGGCGAAGCGAAAGCGGCCAACGCGACAAGAACGAGTATTCGAAAGTTGATGCGGATCGAAGGACTGTTCGCAAGCATGCGATAAGCTCCAGGAATAAAGGCGGGGTCCTGATTTGAGTCCCGCATCTTTCCCGGAGTGCGTCAGAATCGCAAGTGAACGAGACGACCTCCTGCCGCCGAATCAGTCCCGCTCATCAATTGAGTCGGTAAAGTCTTCGATCGTCTTCGCCACCAGACTGCCGATCTGAAGCTGAATCTCCTGTGACTTGTCGACATTCGCATGAAGCTTTGATTCTGCCATCAGTTCACGGGGCGTACCGTCTTCATAAGAGACGTTCACGACAGCAATCAGCTGGCAATTGAATCCTTCGCGTTTTCCATTCAGAATAAAATGGGGCGTCTCCGCAGGAAGCGGCTTTTGAAGTCGATGAAGAAATGCCGTCTCACGAAGTTGTCGTGGCCCATCGAAAAACATCCAGCGAAAGGCACCTGTGGCCGCGTCCGAAGCAAGGGATCCCAGGATCGTAGGTTCGTCAACCTCCATGCCAAGACTGCGTTGGACTTCACGTTGATGTCTCTCGTGTTCCTCAGCCCGCTCGTCCGCAATTCGTCGTTTCTCTTCGCGTTCCTCCTCCTGCTTCTCCTTGTGAGAAACCCAGTTGTTAACATTCGCGCTGGCCTCATTCTTCAGCTCAAGTCCTTGATCAAACACGAACTGAAATGATGTCAGCTCAATCGATATGGAACGGATCTCGGTCCCGGCATACTTTCGAGTCAGACTGGCTCGCAGTTGTTCTTCAATCGACGGATCAAAGGCCTCCATCGGCACCAGAGACATGCCGTCCTGCCAGCGGCGATACTCCAGCGAGCCCGGATAGTAATAGCGTTCCGGGCCCGGGCGATGATCCACAATTTCGATCGTCGGCGAGGCTGCCGTATGGCCAACCAGAACCACCGGCGACGAAGAAACCTTGTTCATAACAATCAGCGGCGCCTCACCTGGAGGCAGCACTGGTAGTTTTTGCGGCTTCGGCAAAAGCGAACAGCCAACCAGCCAGTTCACGGCCACCAGGCCGCAGAAGATTCGGTTCGAAACCCGCCGCATTGCGTACTTCCACCGACTGGAGACAGGGTTCTTGATCTTGTGAAACATCACAACCCGAAACGTCTGTGCGGAAACAGCGTCGCTGTATTCTGCACACGGCATCCCTTACCGAACTTTCGGTTGATGATCGAATCAACACCCCAGGGATGGTCCATCAGGGCGTCTCTATAACCAAAGATGAAAACGGAGTCGAGACGTAATGGGGGCACTTCGGTATTCGATCATCTCAAGCTCTTGATTTCCTGTCGATTTGTCGAGGGTTTAGATTCGAGCACCCTCAACGATAAATGCTAACGCGGAGTTTCTGAATCCAGCCGAACCTGCGGTGAATCTCCTCGAATTGGCAGTCGAATGACAAACTCGGCTCCTCCGCTCGGACGATTGATGGCGTTGATGCTCCCGCCATGGTTGGCCGCGATCGCACGACAGATTGCCAGGCCCAGTCCACTGCCGCGGCCCCCATCCGCAGAGGGAGTCGCTCGAAAGAACTTCTCGAAGATTCGATGCTCCGCCCCCTGCGGAAACCCCGACCCATTGTCCGCGACAGAGATCCGAACAAATCGACCATCGATCGCGGCACTCAACCGAACTTTGGTGCCGGTCGGTGTATATCGTGCTGCGTTCTCCAGCAGATTTACAAAGACCTGCTCCATCAGCAGACCATCAAGCCAAAGCAGAGGAAGGTCGGTCGGCAAATCCACGGTCACTTCGTGCGTGGCAAGTTCGCGGCGAGTCCTGTGCAAGGCAGAACCAATGATCTCCTCCAGAACATGCCACTGCATATTCGCCGTCGCACCACCAGCATCCAGTTTCGACATCTGCAGAATATTCTCCAGCAGACGATTCAAACGTGCGGCTTCATCAGCCACCGTCTCCAGCAGCTGCCTGCGAGTCGTCTCATCAAGCCCGGGTGCTTCCAGCAAACTGCTGCTGGCGCCGGCGATCGATGCGAGTGGAGTTTTCAGATCATGCGACACGCTGCTCAGCAAACTGCTGCGCACCTGTTCGGCCTCGGCTTCAATGCGAGCATCCGCGGCCTCGATCGCCAGTTGATCTCGCTCTAACGCCAGGGCCAGTTGATTCGCGCAGGCTTCCAGAAACCTTCGCTGATCAGGTGCCAGCAATGTTTCCGGCTGAGGCACTCGAATCGCGATCGCTCCCAGAGTGCGCTGCGAACCAGTTAATGGAAGAAACAATGCCGTTGCATTTGGAAGAGTATTCGTCCCTGCACCAGCGATTTGCGAATGTTCGGCAACCCATTGGGCAGCAGGAAGACTGACGGCGTGGCGAGCAATCGCGTTTTCCTGTCCGTAAACGATTTCCAGAGTCGTCGACTTCGAAACAACGGACGCTCGTTCCAGATAGATTGAAACTTCGCCGTTCAGCAGCTCTGACATTTTCTCCCCGGCGGCGCCTGCCAGAAACACGTTGCCATACAACGAACTCAACTGCCTGCCGAGTTCATAAAGTGCCGAAGTCCGGCGTTCGCGCAGGCGAGTACTCACGAGCTGTGCCCGCAGTCGCGACGTCAACGTACTGATCACAAGACCGATCGCCATCATCACGCCAAATGTGACAATGTATTGAGCATCGGCGACGGCAAACGTGAGATACGGCGGCACGAAGAAGAAGTCGAAAACCAGTACAGCAAGAACACTGGCCAGAATCGCGGGACCTCGCCCAAAGCGAAAAGCCGCCAGAGCTACGGCCGCCAGAAACAGCATCACCGTATTGGCTTCCGCATCGGCGAAATGCAGCAATCGCAAACCCGACGCGGCGATGGCAGCGATAACAATCAGACCGCTCGAGAACAAATAGGGAACAAGATTCACCGGCACTGTCGCCCCCGGCCGTGAAGTCGATGCGGCAGATTCCTCCGCCCCGTGAATCACATAGACATCAATCTCGCGACTCTGCTCCAGGAGTTCATCTACGGCTGTTCCAAACAGCAGCTTTCTCCAGCGAGGCTGATTTGTTTTACCGATGAAGATCTTCGTGACATTACGTGATCTCGCATATTCCAGAATCGTTTCCGTGATGCTTTGCCCCGCAAGCGTAATGGTCTCCGCTCCCAGCCGTTCCGCCAGTCGAAAGTGCTGAGAGATCTGCTGGGCAGCCGGCCCCTGTGACGTCTCCCCCGTGAGATCCACCGACACCGCCATCCAGGGTGCATCCAAAGCCGCAGCCATGCGTTTCGCCGTTCGTATCACGCGTGCCGTTGTTGGACTGGGGCCGATGCAGACAAGCAGTCGCTCGTTGGTCGCCCACGGTTCCGGAGCAGATTTGTCACGTCTTGCAGATTCGACATCGGTGTGAATTCTGCGAGCGGCCTGGCGCAGCGAAAGCTCCCGCAAGGCTGACAGATTCGACTTCTGGAAGAAGCTCAGGATAGCTCGTTGAGCCTGTTCTGGCAGATAAATCTTACCGGCCTGAAGTCGTTCCAGTAGTTCTTCCGGTGTAATGTCGACGAGTTCAAGATCAACGGCCGAATCGAAGACTCGATCCGGAACTGTTTCGCGAACTGTAATCCCGGTAATCTGACCGATGACGTCGTTCAGACTTTCGATATGCTGAACATTCAGCGTCGTCCAGACGTTGATGCCTGCTCCCAGCAGTTCTTCAATATCCTGCCAGCGTTTTTCGTGACGACAGCCAAAGGCATTCGTGTGAGCGAGTTCATCGACAAGTAGAGTCTCTGGCCGCAACAGCAGCGCTTCATCGACATCGAATTCACGCAGAGTCACGCCGCGGTAGGAGATCTCCTTCTGCGGCAGCAACGTCAAACCATCGACCAAAGCCTGTGTCGCTGGCCGAGCGTGCGGCTCAACATATCCCACGACCACATTACGCCCCTGAGCCTTCGCCTGATGCGCGGCCTGCAGCATGGTGTAGGTTTTGCCAACACCAGCCGCGTAGCCAAAGAAGATCCTGAGTGATCCACGCTGGGACTCAGCCTCTTCGGCTTTCACCTGAGCAAGCAACGCGTCGGGATCGGGACGATGTTCGGGCATGGCAATGATCTTACTTGTTCTCGGACAATTGATCGAGTGACATGTTCAGCAGCAACACATTGATTCGCGGTTCCCCGAGAACTCCGAATGTTCGTTCTTCTGTGTGCTCCGCAACCAGTCTGCGAACGTCGTCAACGCTGATCTGTCGAGCCGCCGCGACTCGCTCAACCTGCAACTCAGCCGCTGCTGGACTGATATGAGGATCCAGCCCACTGGCCGACGATGTCACGAGGTCCACAGGCACCTTCGCTTCGAAAGCCGCAGCCGATTTGAGAGCCGTGATTCGGGCGATTGCTGTCTCCGTCAACGCAGGATTCATCGGCCCATAATTGGAACCGTTCGAAGCCGCCGCGTTGTACGGTGTAATACTCGTCGCTGACAATCGAGACCAAAAATACATAGGACTGGTAAACGATTGGCCAATGAGCGAAGAACCGATCTTTTGTTCCTTGTTCAGAACAATGCTGCCATTGGCCTGATCTGGAAACATTAATTGGGCAACTGCCGTAACCACTAACGGATAGACGCCGCCAGTGAGTATTGTCAAAGCCAGCAACATCAGGGTTGCTGTTCGTAATTGTTGAAACATGTTTGATTATCCTTCGAGAGAACAATTGAATTGTTCGTTGAACGGCAAGCCGCAGGCACTTGGGTTGTTTCTACTCACGCCAAACCACACAACGTCAGCATCACATCAATCACCTTGATCCCGACGAACGGCACAATGAGTCCTCCCACGCCGTAGATCAGCATATTGTTTCTCAACAGCTGTCCTGCTCCGACAGGGCGATAGTTGACTCCCTTTAGCGCCAAAGGCACCAATGCGATGATGATCAGAGCATTAAAAATGACGGCTGAAAGAATTGCACTGGCCGGCGATGTCAGGTGCATCAGGTCGAGCGTTTTCAGGGCCGGATAAGTGGCAGCGAAGGCAGCCGGCAGGATCGCAAAATACTTGGCCACATCGTTGGCGATGCTGAAGGTTGTCAGCGATCCGCGTGTCATTAACAGCTGCTTGCCAATGTTGACAATCTCGATCAGCTTTGTGGGATTCGAATCGAGGTCGACCATATTGCCAGCTTCCTTGGCCGCCTGCGTTCCGCTGTTCATCGCCACGGCAACGTCAGCCTGAGCCAGCGCGGGAGCGTCGTTGGTGCCGTCCCCGGTCATGGCAACAAGTCGTCCGCCCTTTTGATAGTCGCGAATCAACGCCAGCTTCGCTTCCGGAGTAGCCTCTGCGAGGTAATCATCAACTCCGGCTTCCGCAGCAATGGCTGCCGCCGTCAGAGGATTGTCGCCAGTGATCATCACCGTCTTAATCCCCATCTGACGAAGCTCGGCAAAGCGTTCCTTGATGCCGCCTTTCACAATGTCTTTCAGTTCGATCACACCCAGCACTTTCGCATCACGGCTGACAACCAGCGGCGTACCGCCCGATTTAGCAACTCGCTGCGCTGCCGCGCGGACGTCATCTGGCAAGTAGCCGCCGAGTGCTCGTACATGCGTCTCAATCGCCTCGGATGCGCCTTTGCGAATCTCATGACCGTCGAGACTGACACCGCTCATGCGAGTTCTCGCTGAGAACGGTACGAATTCCGGCTTCATTTGTTCAAGCTCACGGCCTCGCAAACCAAACTGCTTCTTCGCCAATACCGCGATGCTGCGCCCCTCGGCCGTTTCATCCGCCATCGAAGCCAGATGAGCCACCTCCGCCAGTTCGCTGTCTTTGACTCCTTCCGCCGGAATGAAGCTGGTGGCCTGACGATTCCCCAGAGTGATCGTACCGGTCTTGTCGAGCAGCAGCACGTCAACGTCACCGGCCGCTTCGACAGCACGGCCCGACATCGCGACGACTCGAGCCTGACTCAGCCGATTCATGCCAGCAATCCCGATCGCGGACAGCAATGCCCCGATCGTGGTCGGAGCCAGACAGACGAACAACGCCACCAACACTGTCAGGCTGATCGCTGCGCCTTGTCCGGAGATCTTGACACTGAAGATCGAATAGGGCAGCAATGTTGCAACGACGAGCAGAAAGATCAGCGTCAACGCGGCCAACAGAATGGCCAATGCAATTTCGTTCGGTGTCTTCTGGCGTTTGGCACCTTCGACCATGGCGATCATACGATCCAGAAAGCTGTCGCCTGGTAGCGTCTTCACTTCAATAATCAGCCAGTCCGAGATGACTCGCGTTCCGCCAGTGACAGAGCTGCGATCACCGCCGCTCTCACGAACCACAGGAGCACTTTCTCCCGTCACTGCACTTTCATCGACCGAAGCGACACCTTCAATGATTTCGCCATCGACTGGAATGGTTTCACCAGCGCGAACGATCACCAGTTCGCCGATTTTGAGCTCAGTTGCGGCAACCGCCTGAGGCTTCTGATCGGTCTTGCTTGTGATTCGATAAGCCGTCACAGTCGTGCGGCTTTTCTTCAGCGACGCGGCCTGAGCTTTTCCATGTCCCTCGGCGATGGCTTCGGCGAAATTTGCGAAGAGCACCGTGAACCAGAGCCATACTGCGATGCTGAGGTTGAATGTTGACGATTCGCTGCCGGGTGTGCTCAGCGACTTTATCCACAGCACCGTCGTAAAGATGCTGCCAAGGTAGACAGCAAACATGACAGGATTCTTGAGCTGCAGTCGCGGATCCAATTTTTGAACTGACGACAAGATGGCTTGACCAAGAATTTTCTGGTCCAGCAATTTGGAAGCTGTTTTGTCCATGAGATTGATTCCGTTGATGTTGATTAGGACTGATACCACCGAGGCAGATCGTTCAAACAAGGCGAGTACGAACACGCCGATCTCGTGAGCGGAACGGCGCTAGCCGCCGGTGTTGATTTAATCGCGACGGCAAGCCATGAGCGTCGTCGCCCGATTTCGCCTCCGCCTGCGGCTCGCCATTAAACGAGGATCTATGACGTTATGCCCAATTGCTCCACAATTGGTCCCAGAGCCAATGCCGGAAAGAAGCTCAACGCACCGACAACAATGACGACGGACACCAGTAGCACAACGAACAAGGGTGTATGAGTCGGCAAGGTCCCGGCACCAGCGGGCACACACTTCTTTGCGGCCAATGATCCGGCCAGAGCCAGCACAGGCACCATGACCCAGAACCGGCCGATCAACATCGCGATGCCCAGCAGACTGTTGTAGAAAACCGTATTGGCCCCCAATCCGGCAAACGCACTCCCGTTGTTGTTGCCAGCCGATGACAAGGCGTAAAGCACTTCGCTGAAACCATGTGGACCTGGATTGAAGACGGTGGTCTGGCCAGCCGGAGAACTCACTGCGACCGCTGTGCCCAGCAGAACGGTGGCACACGGAAAGAGAATCACCAGCATCGCCATTTTGATCTCGAACGCCCCGATTTTTTTTCCGAGGTACTCCGGAGTTCGTCCGACCATCAGGCCTGCGATAAACACGGCGATGATCGCAAAGACCAGCATGCCGTACAGCCCTGAGCCTACTCCGCCAAAGACCACTTCGCCCAATTGAATCAGCCACATCGGCACGAGTCCGCCCAAAGGTGTGAACGAGTCATGCATCGAGTTGACCGAACCATTGGATGCGGCTGTTGTGGCAACCGCCCAGAGGGCCGAGTTTGTAATTCCGAAACGCGTCTCCTTGCCTTCCATGTTCCCACCGGAGTGTTGTGCTGAAATGCTCTGATCAATCTGAGTACCATCCACCTGCACTTTCGTCAGCGCTGGATTTCCGGACTGTTCGGCAATCACAACCAGAATCACCAGCGGCAGAATGATCAAAGTCATCGCGGCCAGAATGGTCCAGCCTTGTCTTCTGTCGCCGATCATTTCCCCAAATGTGTAACACAGAGCAGCCGGAATCAGCAGAATGGACAGCATCTGCAGAAAGTTCGAGAGCGGAGTCGGATTCTCCAGCGGGTGAGCTGAGTTGACGTTGAAGAATCCTCCCCCGTTAGTCCCAAGCTGTTTGATCGCAATCTGCGAAGCGGCCGGGCCGACAGCAATCCTTTGAGTCGTCACGGGGGTTCCATCGCCATCGACTGATGGTTCCAGCAACGTCACATCGTGAGATTTGCTGAACGTCTGGACGACTCCCTGTGACACCAGCACAATGGCCAGCAGCACCGACAGTGGCAGCAGGATGTACAATGTGCCTCGAACGAGATCGACCCAGAAGTTGCCGATGAGCGTTGTGTTGCTGCGAGTGAACCCTCGAATTAAAGCCACCAGAACCGCCATGCCGGCCGCTGCAGACAGAAAGTTCTGCACGGTCAAGGCTGCCATCTGCGTGAGATAGCTCATGGTGGTTTCGCCGCCGTAGCCTTGCCAGTTCGTGTTGGTCACGAAACTGATCGCCGTATTGAAAGATGAATCCGCGGACACGGACGACATCTGATCGGGATTCAGTGGCAGCAGAGCCTGCATTCGCTGCAAGGTATAAACAGCAACGAAGCTAATCACGCTAAACGATAACACAGCCTGTGTGTATTGCTGCCAGGTCATCTCCGCATCTTTATTGATGCCGCAGAGGCGAAACGTCAGGCGTTCGACAGGAGCCAGAAGTTTGCCGAATGGCGGAGTTCGTCCGTCGTAAACTCGAGCCATAAAAAGGCCCAGTGGTTTCACACAGGCCAGCAGAGTGATCAGGTACAAACTGATCTGAAGAATTGAGTTCATGGTCATGAAAAGTTCTCCGGCTTCAAAAGAGCGGCCGTCAGATAAACCATCAGGCCAACGGTGAGCACGAGAGCGAACCAGGTTGTGCCATCCATCGCTAATCCTCCGCTCGAAGACTGTTGAGGAACCGAACGAATACCATTGAGCCGCCGAAGAACGCGGCTCCGATCAAAAGCCAGACGATATCCATGTGTCACCCCTTGTCAGTTTGTCGATCATCACACGTTCGTGATCGACATCAATTCGTATCGAAGGAATTGAAGCACAGGCCGCATCAAAAGGGCGTCAAGAGTTGGTTCGCGGATATCAAGACTTTGTAAAGACGCGGCAGAATACGTCGCCGACTC
>JBILXT010000091.1:0-20443 GCA_044378235.1 Planctomycetaceae bacterium | reverse complement strand
CGATATCATTGACCGCTGTAACAGCAACATGTCGTGGATCAAGGCTGCTGTGTATGGCCCCGCAGAATCGTTCGAAGTGCGGCAGGAAATCGGAATCGTCGGAGTCGCGAACGACGTCTTCCAGCCGTAACAGGTAGTTGTCAATCAGCTCCACGAGTAATCGCAGATCAGCTTGAAGTTTGGAGCTCAGATCCCAGCCTTCGCCGCTGCCGAAATACTCCAGCGTCCCAATGCAACGATCTTTGTGAAGCACCGGCACTAAAAGTGCCTGTTCGATAGTCTGGCTGTTCCTGACAGCAAATGGAACAACCTGCATTTTTCGAGACGCCAGCGTGTCTCGCAGGATTTGTTGGTTGTTTCGAGTGGCCTGTAGGTCGTCCTGTAACCTGAGCATCTCAAACTGATGTTCGGCAAGGAGCCCTACGGACTGATGTTGATCAAACATCCAGCAGGCGGCAGCAGCGGCCTCAAATGCAGACGACGTCTGACTGAGCAGTTGAGTGAAGAACTCCGGCGCGGAATTTGTCTCGGCTGCAAGTTCCGTTAAGTCTTGAAGGACTGAGGTGAGGGAGACGGCGGTTTTCATGGCTCACTCTGGCATTACATCCCTGCAATACCACAATTTAGTTTCAGCCTTGGGACTCATTTCTTGAACGGGAAGTCTGCAGAAACCGCCGATTTTGATCAAGATCAGATCTGGCTTGACTCATTTCCCCTCCGGACCGTAGCATCGAACATCTGTTTCGCACGGAGGCGCGGCGTCGATGAAGAGAATAGAATCACTTTCCCTGCATGCGGCGGGCATTTTTGCCTTTCTGCTTGTCACCTCGTGCCACTGTTACTGTCACGGTCAGATAAGGTCAGCCCAAGGCAAGTCCGCGCAGGAAGAGATTACGGTGCAGGATTGCCGAGTGACTCTGTTTCAGTCGGCGGTACTGGCGAGTACTCGCTCGGGAATCATCGACAAGATCGAAGTGCTGGACGGGGATCTGGTTTCTGAAGGGCTCGTGATCGCGCAGATTCGAGATGACCTTGCGAGTGCCGATGTCGCCACCGCGACGGTCAAAGCGGAAAATGACGTTGATCTCAGATATGCAACGAAACTGAGTGAACTTTCCCAGTTGGAATACTCCCGAGCTCTTGCGCTCAATAAGGAAATCCCAGGGGCGCAGTCGGAGTTGGCTGTTCGAAACCTCAAAATTGCCGCAGAACGTGCCCTGTTGCAGATTGAACAGGCTTCTCATCAGCTTGAAATCGCGAAACTGGAACTGCAGACCGCTCGAATTGTTCATGAAGGTTACAGTGTCAAAGCGCCCTTCGAGGGTGTAATCCTGCGAGTGCAGAAGTGCGTAGGCGAGTCGGTGAAGGAAGGGGAGCCGATCGCTGACCTAGCGAATCTCAACGAGCTGAGAGTGGAAGGTTTCCTGCCGCTGGAAGCTGCGTGGCAAGTACGCAGAGGTCAGGCCGTGGAGGTGCAGGTGAACGTTCCAGACCTTGAGCTGGAGGTTGAAGAGACGATCTTTCGTGGCGAAATTGTTTTTGTGGACGCGGAAGTGCAGGAAGTGAGTCAACAGGTCCGCGTTTGGGCCAAAGTCTCTAACAACAAGAATCTGCTGAAATCGGGACTCATCGCCACCATGCGGATTCCTCGCTCCAGTCCACGCGACGTTGCTCTCAAGCCATCTCGCCGATGACCATCGGCCCCTTTCGGCCGCATGCTTCATCAGGCTGTTGTTAAGGTAACATTTTGGCCCTGGATCAACCCCAGCAATAAACGGCATTGCGGTCCTTCGCATGCGCCATAAAACTGCAGGCGGTCCAGCGAGTCGTTTGGCCAGCGACGGGAGTCACTCGATGCAGATAACGCCCGGAGTCGACAATGATCAGGTCGCCGGCATTCAGTGAGAATGCGACCGATGATAACTGGGTCAGATCCGGCTTGCTGGTGACAGAATCGTCGTTCAGCAGGCGAGCATTTTCCGGCTCGACTCGATAATCGAACACTTCCAGAGCCCCGCCGCCTTCAGGCTTACCAATCAGCAGAACCATCGAATACATGTGGCTCGATACCAGCGTCTGCAGGTGCTCATAAGCCGGTCTCAGCGATTGTTCATTGTCGCAATGCGCCGTGATATAGCCGCCCTCACCGTGACCTCGAAAGGTCGTCAGCATATAGGATTGCCCTGGATCCGGCCCCGGCGCCGCGCGGTACGGGCGATTGTCATCAAGGCGTGAAAGCAGTTTCATTACGCACGAATCAATTCCCTGTCCGGCAGGGAAAAGTTCTGTCATGTGCTGATGGAACACTTCAGCTTGCTGAAAATAGGTTTCCGGATCGGTTTGCATCAGATTCAAATTCTGGCCATAGAACCAGGACTTGAATTTCTCCGGAAACCATGTCTTCAGGAAGGGCGGATCGTGTTGCTCCAGGCGTTCCACGATCCGCCGCATCAATACGCTGTCATAGACGTTGCGGACAATAATCCCCGTCACCGATCCTTGTCGCAGCTGAGCAATCGCCGAGCCGTGCTGATCTGCATCGCAGGCCTGCAATTCAAGCAGCGAAAAGAATGGTTTGGGATGTCCGAGCAGATCAGACAAACGGAGTCTTTCCTGGAACGGCAACTGGTGGCACTGGATTGTCGGCCCAGTCATAGCTGGCAGGGCTGAGATCTTCTTTGGAATTCATGACGGCATCCCAGGTCAGCTTCTGACCAGTGTAGCCCGCCATGCGGCCTGCAATCGCCAGCATTGTGCTCTTGCACATGTAGTCGCCATTGTTGATCGGCTTACCCTCACGGATGCTGGCAAAGAGTTCGTTGTGTTCGATCTGGTACATGTCGCCGTCCGGACCATCATACTTCCAGATCACGTTGCCCTTGTAATCCGAAATCTTATGGGCCATCACATCGATCATACCCTTGGTGCCGAAGATGTAGTCTTCAACTTCATTCTCACAGTTTGGCCAGTGTCGGCATCGAGCAAACGCTTTCACGCCATTCGCCCACTGGTACACGATATCGAAGTGGTCGTAGATGTTGCCGTAGCGAGCGTCAGTGCGAACCTGTCGGCCACCGGAACCGCTGATCGTGGCGGGAGCTTCGTCGTTCATCGCCCACATCATCTTGTCGAGACTGTGGATGTGCTGCTCAACGTTGAAATCACCTGACAACCAGGTGTAGTAGTACCAGTTGCGAATCTGGTACTCCATTTCGCTCTTGCACTGATCGCGCTCACGACGAGGATCCCAGACACCGCCGGTCATGTAGCTGCATTGCATCGAAACGATGTCGCCGATCGCACCGCTCTTCAGTTGTTCGAAGACAGCTCGCTTGCCCGGGTGATATCGCCAGCAAAGTCCGGAAACCAGCGACAGCCCTTTCTCGGCAGCCTTCACGGAAGATTCAAGAACCGAGCGTACGCCCGGAGCGTCAACGGCGATTGGCTTCTCACAGAAGATATGCTTGCCAGCTTCAACCGAGGCCCGCATGTGTTCCGGTCGGAAGTGAGGCGTTGAAGCCAACAGGACAACGTCACACTTTTCGATCACTTGCTTGTAAGCATCGAAGCCCGTGTAACACTGATCTTCCGTCGCGGTGACTCGAGCAGCTTCACCATCCTTGTTGAATTTTCGACTGAGCTGTCGCAGCCCGCGGGTCACCGCATCTTCAAACACGTCTGCCAACGCAACCAATTCCGTCCCCGGATCGGCATTCAGAGCCTGCTCGGCGGCACCAGTACCACGTCCGCCGGCTCCGACGAGTCCCACCTTCAGGAGGTCACTGCCACCAGCATAGGCGCCGGCATTCAAGGTCGCTGGCACTGCAGCGACAGCGGCAGCGCTTAAAGCGGTTGTGGCAAGGAAGTCACGGCGAGTGCCGTCTGAGGTCTGTGTCCGTTTATCCATGATTTCTGCTTTCTTATCTCGACGAGGTACGGCGGGATGAATCTGAGCGTGAAGCAATACCGACACGGTCAACTACTCATCGCATGCTTTGGGATTGCTCCCGTGATGGGAAGGAGTCCGTGCCAATTTCGCTCTGTATTCTACGGCGGGGCGGCCCCTGAGCTTGCCGCATTTGTGAGAGGTTGACCTGGCAAACGCTTCAGGTCAAGGGTTCGGCAAAACTTCGTGGCCTCGCAGCAATTCATTTTGTCGGCAAGGTTCTGTCAGAGAACCTGGATCGCCCGGTTTCACTTGGCCCGGTTTCGCTGAAAACATCGCCTGTCAGTTCGCTGAAGCGGTTACACTCAAAAAGACCTTTGAGCCAAAATCGGGAACACGAACGAGCGAGCCATAGTGTGACCCGAGGCTCGATGTTTTGAAGAGGCCGTCCGAGCCCGGCTGTTGCGTCCGTCGATGCAGGACTAGACCGTGCTTGTGCCGCTTTTATCGTCGAGGCAGCCGCGTGACATCGATCCCGGGCATCACGAGCGTCATCTTGGGACCTTCGAAATCCAGCAGTGCCGAAGACGACCATTCGGAAGAGTCGATGTTCGAATCGTCAGTCGACGTATTGTTCTCATTGAAGATCAACTCTGCCAGCAAGACACTGTTATCCGCGAGTTGTGGCTCTGGAAGACTGACCGGCTGACGTAACCGAGGATCGATATACACAACTGGCGATACTGTCGGCGGAACGACAGCCGGGTTTCCGGACTCGCCGGCCTGAAGCTGTACTCGGATCGCTTCAGGGCTCCACGCATTCGGAATCCGTAAGCGCAAGATCGCCATCTGCGGTGAGTACACAGATTCGGACGAAGCCAGATTCAACTCAAGACTGCGAATTCCGTCATCATGGATCATCGCATCAACGAGGCTGAAGCCAAATCGCTGAGTGACATTCCGGGCCGTGACATTCCAATTCGTGGGATCACCCTTCTGGAACTCACACAGAATGCCGCTGCCTCGATTGGCCAGCAAAACATTCTGCAGTTCGAAGCGGCGCGGCGGATGATTCATCGATAGTCCATAACCACCACCGGCAAACACGGAGTTTCTCACCAGCACAACGCCTTCAGCCTCGGCCAATTTCAGCCAGGCAAGGCCTTCAAAGTCATCGGACTGAGCAGGCGATTGTATAACGCAACTTTCGATTGTCAGTGAGGCAGATTGAATCTCCATGAGCTGACGAAACTTCTTCTGCTCTGGGCGCGACGTCAAAGCCTCTGCGGTTTCAGCCTGTCGGCTGACACTCACGCCGCGAAGTTCGACCGAGCGAGCTCGCAACTGCCAGCGAGCATTCTCCGGCACGATAATCTGAGCCACGGGCGACTGTTCACACAGAATCCGGAGCGACCCAGGAAACTGACACGGAGCCGCCAGATACTGCTTTCCCGATTCCAGCCGAATTACACCTTCCGCATCAACCCTGGGCAGCATCAATGGGCCAGCTTCAGGCGTCGCGGCTTCACCCTGCCCTGAAGGCCGTTCGACTGTTTTCATGCTAACGACGGAGGTCTCCGGCCGCAGTCCAAGGCGGAGCGTCTTCGGTAGCACTCCCGATCGCGCGGCGAGAAAGACAAGAATACCCAATACTGCGGATGCTGTAACCGGCCAGCGCCATGAGCCTGATCGATTTCGACGACGCACAACAGGACGAGGTTTTGATCGCAGCGAATGATCAGGCATCGAACGAGCGATCGCGCGGCACTGACGCAGGCCGCCGCCAGAATGAGATCGCCACGCCTTTAGCACCTCAGCCGCTCCCGCTGGACGCAGCTCGGGCGAACGGCGAGTCATTGACATAATGATCCGCGACATCCATTCCGGACAATCCGGCACCGGACCTCGCACATCGACGATGTCGTGATCTTTCTGTTTCATGATCCGCGTCACCGGATCGGCCGAAAGAACAACCGGGCGACTTGTCAGCAGGTGCCAAAGCAGGCATCCCAGGGCATACAGTTCACTGCGAGCATCGGCCAGTCGGCCCGTTCCAATTTGCTCCGGAGCCACACCATCGCAGTCGCGAAGTGTCAGTCGTTCAGAAAGAGCAAACTGAGGCTGGAGAAATCGCCGGACAAATGGATCGACCAGATGAATTCGGCCGGCCGGATCCATTCGAACGTTGCGAGCGACCAGATCGCCATGCAGCATTCGCACTGATTCGAGCCACGCCAGCACCGTCAGAAGTTCACGTCCAATCTCGGCCACAACAGGCCATGGAAGTCGACCACCACGGATGAGCAACTCCTCCATCGACCAGCCGCGAATAAAGGGCGAAACCAGAAACGCAGCGCTGGCTGATTCGGAACCAGCGGCATCGGCAGAATCCGGGGGATTCTGAACAACCAGTTCCGTCGGCAGTGCCAGGCCAGCGGGAGCCGAACTTCGACAGCGATCGATCGAAGTCAACAGATCGGCCGTGCGTGACTCTGAACCAAGCCCTGTTCGCGAATCCTGAGACTTCAGGGATCGCAGCACAGCGGCCGACTTATGACGTGAATCGCCGGCCAGAAAGGTGGCTCGCCCAAGCGGTTCTTTGCAAAAGTAACGACCGACGGCAACCTTATCGAGTCCATCAGCCAGAATCTGATCCGCCTGCCAGGGGGTCAGCAGATTTCGCTCAACGAGTGCATCCAGCCACACGGAATCGAAGTCTGGCAGGTCCTGACTCAGGCGTCGGACCAGAGGCTCGCAAGAATCCAGTTCGGCACGATGACAGAGGCCACTGGATGTCAGCAGATTCAGGAGTTTTTCTGAAGGAGATCGCATCCGTGCGTATTGAGACTCAGGAAAAAGATTTCACCGGAATAACTCTTACGTCAGCAGCCAGTCGATCAATCGCCAGTCCATCCAGCGTCGATCCGGATCAACACCACTGCGGCCGATAAATCCAAGATGACCGCCATGTTTTGTCAGGCACAATGTCACATTAGTTGGCAGGTTCAGATCGAGAAATGGTTTGGAGCAAACCACTGGATCATCCTCAGCCGCCAGAATCGTCGTGTGAACTCTAATCCTGTCGATCACTCGAGCTGACGAAGCCTGATTGTAATAGTCATCCGCGGATTCAAAGCCAGACGCGGGAGCTGTGTAGAGTTCATCAAAATCGTAAAGTCGACGTGGAAGCTGTCGGACCATTGCCAGAGGCAGGTGGTCCTTCCACAGCGGACTATTGGCAATCTGGCTGATCAGCAGCCGGGTGAAATACCAATCATATCGCTGGCCCATCGATGTCGCACTCAAACGCGCCGCGCATCGGTGCAGATCGATCGGAGGGCAAACTGCGACAGCTCGAAACAGGCAGAGTGGCAGATCGTCAGGATTCTCACCGAGATATCTCAACAGCAGATTGCCGCTGAGTGAGAAGCCGGCGATGGAGACTGGTGATCCCGGACAGAGTCGTTCAAGCATCTGCACGGCCGACGCCACGTCTTCAGTTCGCCCGGCATGATACGGATTCTTCGCCAACAGGGCTCCCGCACCACAGCCTCGATGATCAAGACGAAATACACGAATCCCCTGCGACATCAGATGACTGGTCAGGCGAACCATGTAACCGCTTTGGTGTGACCCGCAAAGGCCGTGCATCAGCAGGACAGTATGATCACCTCGCTGCCAGCCGGCAGGACTGTTGTCATGCATAACCACGAGATCGCCGTCGTTCATTCGCAGGCGGCGTTCGGTCGTCCCTTTTAGCTTCACTTTGGCCGGAAAGAGCGTTCCCCAAAGTGTCTGTCGATGTGCTCCTCCCAGCCCGAGAGCCGGTTGAAACTGAGGAACCCCGGGCGGAGCATCCACGGGGAGGATCATAGGACCTGAGTCCGCAAGGAGACGGCGAACCTGCTCACTATCGACAGCAGATTCTGTCGCTGATCCCTGATATCGGTCTGCTCCGCTCATTACCACTCTGACTAGTCAACGCCTGACGGGAATCCAGGAGAAGGACATTGTTCATCCTTTTGATTTCGTCGGCACAGGGATTCTCTGAGCCGTAACCGGCAGTTTGTAGAGGTTTTCACGTTTTTGGAAAAGAGGACAATGGTGATTTCAAGTGACCATTAAAAGTCTTCCGTTTGTATGCCCGGCGAGGATTTCCGCAGATGCCTGATTGGCGCAAATTACCGCGACCGACCAAGGGCCTTCCTCAGAATCGCAAGTAAGCCGCGTCTGGATTCTCAAAAGTTGAAGCGACTGTGAGTGAGCCTGATCAAGTCTTACGAATGTAGTTCAACTTTGGGCAGAAAATATGGTGCCGGCCGGTTGCAACTGATCTGAGTACGCGGCGGCATTGCCGTTCTTTGCTTGGCAGCTCGGGTGTGTTGCCGAATGAAGTTGCCACGCAGCCCAGGAAGGATCCTCTGGCCGCTGAGTACTGCAGCGATCGGGGAGAAATGCGTGCGAGGGCAAAATCTCTGAGGCGAGCGGGCGATTCAGATTCCCCGGCAGGAGAGGTTCGAATACAGGGGAATCATCGGATTAATGTCGCCAGGACTCTTCGGCCGAATGTCTTCGGGCGAAACCGATTGACTTGATAGTCCTGGCGAAGCTCCAGGAGAAGACGTTGAGTCAGGCTTAGTTGCGATCTTTGCGCAGTTTCTTGCTGGCCTGGATGAGGATGTTGCGTTCGCGTTGGCTCAGGCTGGCTTCGCCTTCGCGGCTGATCTTCTCGAGGATCGCATCCATCTGTGCATCGAGATTGGAATCAGTCGATGTGGGCGGAGTAAAAATCTTGAGCTTGCCCTTATTGCGACGTTTCATCGCCATACGGCCGGCGAAGTTATCCCACCAGCGTGTGAGTTGCATGTGCCATCGAACGTACAGAAATCCAAACAGCAGACCACCGAGATGTGCGGCATGACCTGTGTTTGATTGACGCCACGCACCAGTGAGAATCGGCAGCGAGTCGAATGCGACGTAGGCCGCAAGAAGCCATCGCATCTCAATAGGGATGACACCCATGATCAGCATTCTTTGTCGCGGATAATGCATCGCCACGACACAGAAAACAGCCATGACGGCACCAGACGCACCGACGCAACCTGCGTTGATGTCGAACAAAGAATAGAAGGCAACAGAGCAGATCCCGGCGAAGATCGCTGAGGAAAGATAAAACCACAGAAACTCCCGTGTTCCCAGGAGGTTCAGCAGCATGCTCCCAACCGAATACAGCACCATCATATTAAAGATGATGTGCAGCAGGTCTTTCTCGCTGTGGCAAAAAGCGTAGGTCAACAATCGCCAGATCTGTCCGCGGAGGAAAACGTCATCTGCAGTCAGCATCAGCCATCGTGTGATGGATGAATTTCCTCCTGCCTGCAAAGAAGCGATTTGCAGAATGAAGACAGCGATCGTGACGCCAATGATTTTCACAAGTACCGAGGACGTGGAAAAACGCATCGGTCCGGGACCGTCGTATTCGTCTCGCAGGTATTCTCGGTTCTCAATGCCCATTTTGGACGTCTCAGTAGCGAATCTGTTTCATAGCAGTTTACGCCTGCATCTTAGGTCGCAGTTCGGAGATCGTCGACGTGAGTTGTTTCCAGCGGTGACTTCTGGCAGGGTTTGTTGCTGAAGCTGAACGTGTCGAGCAGAATCGTTTTAACCGATTTCATCCGTCTTGAACCAGGCGGAGTAGCAAGGCCCGAGCGTAATCGCATTCCGCAGCATTTGTTGGGGTCGAGGAGCCTCATTTTCATGCCGTCAGGTCTACGAGGTGATGATTTACCAGGATCCTTCCGGCCTGTTTACCGTCCAGCCGGAGCCGCCGACTACTGCTCTGGCCGGCGCCTCCGGCTGGGCGGTAAACGCAATACCGTTCAGTGAAGGGTTTTCCATGAAGCGGAACGGCGCGAGCCGTCCGGTAAGTGCCTGTCTTTTCACTGGCACACACCGGGCAGCTCGCACTCCCCGCTATTTTTTTGAACGGTATTGGCGGTAAACAACGATTCAGCACTCCAGCATCAGTGCAGAATAGAGTTTTGGCATCAGATGTCTCAAAGCGGCGAGTCCTGCGGTCGATGAAACTCCTCCCCTCGCTTGGCGATTTGCAGGGAATTGCGAAGGAAATCGGGTTTCTCAGCACGGGAAAGCTGTTCGAGTTCATTGAATTCGGCCCTCTTCCTCTTTCGAAACGCAAAAATCGTCGATACCATCCGCGATCTCTAAAAATGAGATGATGTACAGGTGTGCGCGCTGGCGACGGGAGCTTTGAGTGTTCCTTTCGCCGAAATGTAAGCTTAGTTCGTATCCTGCCGGGAACCCGGTGACGGTTTGCGGCAGTGCGAAATGTTGACCAGTCAGCAGTGGACGGGATCTTTTCAGATCTGGTCCTGCTGGCGGAAGCAGGTCAGGCGTTTCAGGTCTCTGCTTCCGTTGCGGTTGACATCCCGGGCAGATGCGGGGGATGCGGACACTAAGCATCAAGACACCCGGCGTCGTAGCCAGATGAGAACAGGCATGCTTGTTCTTATCAAGCAGCCACAAACCGAATTACTCGGAAGGCTGTCCCTGTTTTTTGCGGCAAGGCCGCTGATTTCGTACCTTTTTTCAGACTGAGGATCGTTCTGCAATGACTGACATTACCCTGCTTCGCAACATCGGGATCTCGGCCCACATCGACTCAGGGAAGACGACTCTGACCGAACGCATCCTGTACTACGCTGGTCGAATTCACAAGATCCGCGAAGTAAAGGGCGGTGACGGCGGCGCGACCATGGACCATATGGACCTGGAACGCGAACGCGGGATCACCATTACTTCCGCTGCGACTCGCGTTGAGTGGAAAGACGAAGAACTGGGAACTCTGCACCCAATTAACATTATTGACACTCCGGGACACGTGGACTTCACCGTTGAAGTAGAACGTTCTCTGCGAGTTCTCGACGGAGCCATTCTGGTTCTGTGTGCGGTCGGTGGCGTTCAGAGCCAGTCTCTGACAGTAGACCGTCAGATGCGTCGTTACGGCGTGCCTCGTATTGCGTTCATCAACAAGATGGACCGTATCGGTGCAAACCCGGCCAAGGTTATGGCCGCCATGAAAGAAAAACTGAAGTGCAACGCTGTACCGCTTCAGATCCCAATGGGTTTGGAATCCGCCTTCCAGGGTGTGGTTGACCTGATCCGCATGGAAGCCGTTTACTTCGAAGGCGAAAAGGGTGACGACGTCGTTCGCAAGCCAATTCCTGCAGAGTTCAAAGATGCAGCGGAAACGGCTCGCCGCGAAATGCTGGAAGAATTGTCTCTTCATGACGACGATCTGATGACGGCCCTGCTGGAAGAATCCGAAGTTTCGATTGAGCAGATTCGCGCGATCATCAAGCGAGCGACTTTGGCTCAGCAGATCGTTCCTGTTCTGATGGGAACAGCCTTCAAAGATAAGGGTGTTCAGGAAGCACTTGACGCCGTTGTTCGCTACCTGCCAGCTCCTCCGGAACGTCAGAAGTTTGCTAACGACAACAGCAAGCCGCATGACGAACACGGTCAGCCTGCAAAGGTCCTGCTGAGCGACTCAAACGATGCTCCTGTTGTCGCCATGGCGTTCAAGACTGTTGTCGAAAGCTTCGGTCAGCTGACTTACACCCGCGTTTACCAGGGTAAGATCGTCAAGGGTCAGACCTACGTGAATGCTCGTACGGGTCGATCTGTCCGTTTCGGTCGACTGGTGCGAATGCACGCAAACGACCGTGAAGATATTGATTTCGGCGAAGCTGGTGACATCATCGCGATCGTGGGTGTGGACTGTGCGTCCGGGGATACATTCACGTCGGAAGGCCTCAGCCTGTCGCTCGAAAACATCTTCGTTGCCAACGCGGTAATTCGTCTGTCGATCGAGCCAAAGAAGCGAGACGATGCGGATAAGCTCAGCAAGGCTTTGGAACGCTTCCGTCGTGAAGACCCAACCTTCCGAGTGATGACGGACGAAGAAACTGGTCAGACTTTGATCGCCGGGATGGGCCAGCTTCACCTTGAAATTTACGTTGAACGTATCAAACGTGAATACAAGTGCGAATGTATCGTCGGCGAGCCTCGCGTGGCTTACCGCGAATGCCCAACGAAGTCTGTTGAGTTCAACTACAAGCACAAGAAGCAGTCTGGTGGTTCCGGTCAGTACGCACACATCGTGGGTGTTCTTGAGCCGCTTCCAGACACTTACGAAACTGCTTACGAGTTCGTCGACGAAGTCACAGGTGGTCGAATTCCTCGTGAATTCATCGCTCCTGTTGACGCCGGTTTCCAGGACAGCCTGGCAAAGGGTCCTCTGGGCGAGTACGAAGTTGTAGGCGTTCGTATGCGTCTGCAGGATGGAAGCTACCACGACGTCGACTCATCGGAAATGGCGTTCAAGATCGCTGGTATTGGCTGTATGCGTGAAACTCTGCGTAAAGCAGACATGACGCTGCAGGAACCAATCATGAAGCTCGAAATCGAAGTGCCTGACGAATTCCAGGGCCAGATTACCGGGCATCTTTCCAGTAAGCGAGGTCTTGTTACTGGATCTGAAGTGAACGGCGGTGTCTGCGTGATCAATGCAGAATCGCCTCTGTCAGCGATGTTCGACTATGCGAACGAACTTCGCTCAATGACGCAAGGTAAGGGCACGTTCAGCATGGAATTCCTTGCTTACCGCCAGGTACCTCGCGGTCTGCAGGCAGAAATTCTGGAACGACGTCGCAAAGAAAAAGAAGCTCAGGCTGCTGCAAAGTAGTCTGCTGAATCTGGCTCACGACGTAATTGTATTCTCGATGCAGCACTGTGGCTTTTGCTACAGTGCTGCTTTCGTGTTCAGCCGCCAACGGAAGGGTCGCTGCTTCAATCTTGAGGCCTCCTGAGGAACCGTCCGGACATAAACATCCGGTTGTTGCTTAGGCGAGAAATCATAACCCGAAAAGTCAGTGAGGGATTTTTAGTCCAGACTCCGAGCCCGCGCTTCTGCTTCTTGAAGTTGAGTGTTTCGTTAGGGCTGGAAGTCCGGCACATCCTCTGCCGGTGGCGTAAGCCACCGGAGTGAAAAAACACAGCGTTTGAGGCCTGAAGGGCCGACATATCCGTCTATGTGTCGACCCTCCGGGCCTCAGGTTTTTTTGTTGGAAGACAGGTGGCTCACGCCACCGGCAGTGGATTTGTCGGCCCGCCGGGCCTGAAAATGCGCAACTTCAAAACTTCTGTGTCGGGTTGTGATTTAGGGAACTTATTTCGGGCCTGTTCCTAAAAAGTCTGTTCTGCGGCTGCATTGTGATTTCATCCCGACCTAAATCCAGTTCCGATGATGTGCTCGTGACGGGCGTGGGACTGGTCACGCCGCTGGGGAATTCTGTCGATGTCACCTGGAATCGCCTGCTCGCCAGAGACAGAGCCGGGCGAGTTCTTACGTCGTCTGACATTGATCACTACGAACAACTCGCCCGCATTGAAGGACTGCGACTCCACGGCGCGCCGGTGAATTCGGCAGGCCTCCGGCAGTCTCTGATCGAATCAAGGCTGCTGGCAGATTTCCCGCCGAATGTGGTCAACGTGTGGCTTTCCGAACCGCTCGTGGCGATGTCACTGGTGGCTTTCATCGAAGCGGTTACTCAGGCCAGGCTGGCTGATGCATTCGCCTCGTCGGGACGGAACAGTAAGACCCGCACGGCTGTCGTCTATGGCAGCAGCAAAGGTGGCCTTCGAACGGCGGAACGGCTAACTGAGCTGATGAGATCCGGTGTTGCCAATGAACAGCAGAGTACCTCCGTCGTAACGGAGTTTGAGCTTCTTTGGCCATATGCTTTCGCCTCCGACAGCGCGACGCGTGCCATTGCTGCAGTTTCTGGAGCAACGGCGGGCGTCAATTGTCCCGTCGCCGCGTGCGCGACGGGACTGATTTCTGTGCTGCAGGGTGCGGCCATGATTCGCAGCGGGCAATGCGATGTCTGCATTGTCGGAAGTGGCGACGCCGGCTTGCGAGCCTCCGTGATGTCTTCGTTTCACCGCCTGCGAGTCACCTCGAGACATTCCGATCCTGCAAACGCCTGTCGGCCGTTCGATGTGGATCGAGACGGATTCCTGATCGGTGAAGGAGCCGGCGTGTTGATCCTGGAATCTCGCCGCCATGCAGAATCACGAGGAATTGCCGGGATCGCTCGCGTCGTGGGGGGACAGTGGCTGAGTGATCCAACCGGGATGACTCAGATTGATCAAAGTGGCTCCATCGTCGCCGAAGTACTGCAGCGAAGTTTCAGGAAGCGTGATTTTCTCCCGGACATCATCAGCGTGCACGGAACCGGAACGGAGTCCAACGATCTGGCGGAAGCGCGAGGAATCGATTTGGCACTGGGCAACAACACTCCGCCATGCTTCGGCGTTAAAGGTGCGATGGGGCATCTGCTGGGAGCTGCGGGGAGCGTCGAAACGATCCTCACCATTCTCGCCCTTCGCGACCAGATTATCCCCGGCACGACCAACCTGCTAAATCAGGATCCAAACTGCAAACTTCGACTAAGATCCACATCTGAAGTGTCACCCAGCCTGCAGCGAGCGGCCAAGTTGTCGCTTGGCTTTGGTGGTCATGTGGCGTGTGGACTGTTTGAACGCGAACCGGGCTGCGACGGATGAAGAATGAATTCGGCGTCTGTTTTTGGCTCGAATTGCAACCTCGTCAAGAGACAAGTCGGTTTAAGTGAGTTTCCTAATGGGCGGCTCACTCCCAGATGTCGCGGCGAGGTTTCTTCGGTGAATTGCCGAGTCTGTGGATGTAGGCATTGGACTGTCAGAAAGAAGTCGGCAGAAAAAGGGCGATTATTAGTTTCCTCGTTGCTGCCCGTTTTTTTTCTGTCAGCCATTCCTCGACTGCGATCGAACTTATTCCCGGCCGAATGGAATGGTTGTCATCTAGGAATGATCGATTTTGGGGCCGGCCATCCAGCGTCGGGTTCCTGGCAGATTGAGCCCCACAATCACGCCGATCTCTGCCACGGCCTGAACGGCAAGGAAGATCTGTCCGTTTCGAAGTTCCTGAGGACTGATGTCCGCACGGACTTCCGGGTCTGAGCTAAGACTCCAGAGCATAAACGCACTGATCAGAGTCATCATGACGGCGGCGATGGTGGCGGCGAGTCCTGTCTGGCCGTTTCGTTCTCGAATGCCCCAGACAACACGCGCTTCCACCGCAATTCGAATGGCGGCAATCAGCTTCCACAGAATGTCGTCAGGAGAAATTAACACCCACAGATTCAGGACGCCAAGCACAGCGATGTTGGCGATAGCGAGCATGCCTTCGATGGGAATGACCGGCGATGTACCGGTCTCTGCGCTTCTTTCCTTCGCGGCTTTCTTTTTTGCTCGCCGTACAGGAGCAGGCAGTTCGGATTGCTGATCGTCCTGCCACGACTCGTCGTAGCCCCAGTCTTCTTCGGCAGGAGGCTGCGGCGCCGCGGCCTTACGCTTTGGCACTGAAGGCCCGGGCTCTGCCGATTTTGGCTCCGCAGATTTCTGTTGTGGAGGCTTGCTTGCCGGAACGCTGACAATCGCCTGGCAGTCTTTGCAGCGAAAGGACTTTCCGGCAATTTCATCACGCACAGCAAACTGACGCTGGCATTGAGGACAAGCGATGTTGATCGGCATTCGCTTCTCGTCCCGTCAGGCCTTGATGATTTCGTGCACGATTCGCCCGTAGACATCGGTCGGTCGAAAGTTGCGTCCGGCGTGTTCGAATGTCAGACGCTCGTGATCGACTCCCAGCAGATGCAGCAATGTTGCATGCAGGTCATGCATATGAACCTTGCCGTCGACTGCAAGATGACCGATTTCGTCCGTAGTGCCGAACGAAAAGCCAGGCTTCACGCCTCCGCCCGCGAGAAAGACCGTGAAGCCACGAGGATTATGGTCGCGTCCGTCGGAGCCCTGAGAAAACGGGGTTCTGCCAAACTCGCCGCCCCACCACACGATCGTGTCTTCCAGCAATCCACGTTGTTTGAGGTCCTGCAAAAGTCCGGCGACAGGCTTGTCGGTGGCTTTGGCGTGAATTGCGTGCTGTGGCATATTCGAATGCTGGTCCCACCGAGGATTTGTTGACTGGTCGGCGTAGTTCACCTGCACAAATCGCACTCCGGATTCCGACAGCCGTCGCGCCATCAGGCATTGCTTTCCGAACTCGTCGGTTTCCTTCTCCCCGATGCCGTACATCTTTGTGGTCGCTTCCGACTCTTTGGACAGATCCAGAATCTCCGGAGCCTGGGCCTGCATTCTCCAGGCAAGCTCGTAGTTGCGAATCACGGCGTTGACTTCATCGTCGGCGTGCTGATTGCGAGCTGACTGCAGCTGATTCATCTGCTGGGTCAGCGAATAGCGTCGGCGAATCTGATCTTCTGACAACTCCGTGTTGCGAATGAAATCGATCGTCATCTGGCTGGCCGGCTGAAACGATCGTCCAATGGACGTGCCCTGACAAACGGCCGGAAGGAACGCGTTGGAATAGTTTCGAGGACCACCGTTGCCATCGGATGGTTGCAGCGACACAAATCCCGGCAGGCTTTGGTTCTCTGTGCCCAGCCCATAAAGAATCCACGAGCCCATCGATGGGCGCACCTGAGTCGTCGCACCGGTGTGAAGGAAAAGAGTCGCCGGACCGTGAGCAACACCTTCTGTGTGAACGCCATGCAGAAAGCAGAGATCGTCCACATGCTGACCGATCTCGGGGAACAAATCAGAGACGTGCTTTCCCGTCTGCCCATACTGTTGAAAACGCCAAAGCGGTTTCATCAGCTTTTGTTTGGTCACTTGTCCGAAGTCACCGAAGCGGACTCCGGTGAAGTCGATGGACTGGCCATCTTTGGCGATCAGATCCGGTTTGTAATCGAATGAATCAACGTGGCTGGGGCCGCCCTGCATAAAGACAAAAATGATCCGCTTCGCCCGCGGAGTAAACATCGTCGTCCGTTCAGCAAGCGATGTGCTGTTGAACTGAGAGGCCTGCGATTCCGCAGCCTTCAGCGTCGAGCGGCTGTTGTCGGCCAGCATGGCCTGTAGAGCGAGCGCCCCGAAGCCACAGCTGGCTCGGCTCAACATTTCACGGCGGGAGTTGACGGGGGACATTGTGCCTGGCCCTTTCTGAATCAATGGTCAGTAGTTCATTAGATTAACAGCAAACAACCTCCCGGAAAAGCGCTACTTTGCGCAGTTCGATTGTACGGCTTGAACCGAGATCGCCCATTGGCCTTTGCGTCTTGAGAGCGATCCGGGTAAAGTCAGCGAGACCTGACCGCAGGGATTTTTTGTGAGGACGATCATGCTCCGATTCAAAACGCCGGAAAGAATGCTTTGCGATGGCTTGAGTCGTCGAGATTTGATGAAAGTCAGTGGTCTCTCTCTGCTGAGCGGGTTGACTCTGCCTCGATTGGGCCGGGCTGCAGAATCGAACATCCCAAAACCGTCCGGGCCGGCAAAGTCCGTCATTCTGTTCAATCTGCTGGGTGGTCCCAGTCAACTGGATATGTTTGACATGAAGCCGGCGGCTCCGGTGGAAGTCCGCGGTGAGTTCAAGTCAATCCAGACATCTCTGCCTGGTCTGCAGATCTGTGAGCACATGCCAAACATCGCCAGGATGATGCACAAGACAGCGCTCATTCGCACGGTGACTCATGGATACAACTCCCACAATCCGCTCAACATTATGACCGGCTGGAGTCTTGGCAATGCCGCCGCCTTGTCGCCCGATCCGAATGATCCACCGGACATTGGTGCGGTGTGTCAATATCTTGGTCTGGGACCGAACGATATGCCCGGCGCAGTTTGTCTGCCGTGCTATCCAGGCTGGGGCGAAAGCAGCATGTATCCGGGACTTCGTCGACCGGGGCCATACGGAGGTCATTTGGGCAGCCAATATGATCCGCTGTTTGCCTTATGTGATCCGACATTCGACCGAAAGCCGGATCGTCCGTACTATGGAACTGCCATCGCGCTGGGCGAACCCAAGATGCCGGCGGCGGATGCGTTGCCGGATATGACGAATGATCGCCTGCAATATCGCCGGTCGATGCTGACACTCATCGATAAGGATTTTCAGCAGGTCTTCAAATCTCAATCTGTTCAGCAACTGGAGCGATTTCAGGATCAGGCCTTCAGTCTGCTCTGCGGCAGCAAAGTTCGTGATGCGTTTGATCTGTCGCAGGAGGATGCCGCACTGAGGCAGACCTATGGGCGAACGCTCTTCGGGAACTGCATGTTGGTGGCTCGTCGTCTGGTCGAAGCAGGAGTCCCGTTTATCAGCGTGCATGCCGAGAACTTTCTGCCGAGCGGATCGTTTACCTACGACATGCACGAGAACAATTTTGCAATGTTGAAGGAACACAACCTGCCGGTGCTGGATACCATTCTTCCGGCTCTTGTCGATGATCTCGAGCAACGCGGGCTGCTGGATTCAACCCTGATCTATGTCATGGGCGAGATGGGGCGTTCTCCGAAAGTGAATGCCAAAGCTGGTCGTGATCATTGGCCTCAGTGTGGTTTCTGCCTGATGATGGGAGGAGGCATCAAGGGCGGGGTCGAATACGGCACGACCGACGCGATCGCTGCTTATCCGGCGTCCGACCCCGTTTCGCCAGCGGACATCGTGGCGACGATCTACCAACAACTCGGGATCGATCCGCATACGATGCTTCCCGACCGCACGGGTCGTCCTTTGTCGATTGCACACGGCGGGCAACCGATCTGGGATATCATTGGGTAGGTCGTCGCGACACACAACTGCAGTGCTACAAATACGCCGCGCCTGTCTTCGTCGTCAACGCCGGCTGATATTGAAACATGCGACGGCATTGATGACATTGCACCCGAAAACCAGGCTGTTTACGACGCAACTCGGCGGAGACCTGGTGCTCTGTCAGGCCTTGACTGAGGGATGGTGCATCGCTGGCCGGACCGAGCACAATCGAGTTCCAGCGACTCATCACTCTTGAGAAAGCCGGCATTTGCTCTGCTAGGTTCGAGCCTACATCCATCTGAGCTTTGTTGATAAAGTTCTCGCAGCCAGTTGATTTAGTCGCTTCATCTCCCGCTGGTCGTTAGCCTCGGGTTGTTTTCCCCTGTTTCGGTGGCGAAAACCGGACGCTAACCCGTTTCGGCTGTTTGATTCAACAGACAGCTAGGCCCCGGCAATGTCGATCAAATTGATCCGCCACGTTGCTTCCCCTGTTAGTCCCGCGGAATCAGTTACTCGCAATCGGAGAAAGAACGTTCGAGTTCGTTCATAGTCCAGAAGCAACGGCATGTTGACCGTTACTTTGCCATTCGTCGGATTGATTGCAAAAACCGAATCGGTGTTTCCACTGACGATGCTGTACGTGGCAGTGCGACCGCTGTCGATCGTTGCGACGGCCGTTCCCACAAGTGTGCCTGAGACGCGGTTCTCAGGGATCGATATCACTTGATTCGACAGGACAGGTGCCTCGACAATATTTGTCAGATTGATCGTCCAAAGGGAGGTATCTGTCAATGCCGGATCGCCGTTGTCAGTTGCTCGAATGTAGAGTTTCCACGTTTTTGTGATTTCATAATTGAGCGCCTCGGGATTGTTCACGGTCACTTTGCCTGTGTCCGGATGGATCGCAAAGGCTGAGTGCGTATTGCCTCCGACAATGCTGTAAGTTGCGGTGCGTCCAAAGTCGACTGTTGCCAGAGCGGTTCCGATAAGTGCGCCAGACGGCCGATTCTCTGGCAATGAAATTGTGCGATCCGTCAAGACTGGTGCCTCGACAAGATTCGTGAGATTGATCGTCCAAAGGGAGCTATCTGTCAGTGCCGGATCGCCGTTGTCAGTTGCGCGGATGTAGAGTTTCCACGTTTTCGTCACTTCATAGTTGATCGCGTCAGGATTATTTACGGTCAATTTGCCTGTCGTTGGATTGATCGCAAAGGCCGAGTGAGTATTGTCTCCGACGATGCTGTAAGTTGCCGAGCGTCCAAAGTCGACTGTTGCCAGAGCGGATCCAACAAGTGCGCCAGATGGTCGATTCTCCGGCATCGAAATTGCGCGATCCGGCAGTACCGGAGCCTCCACAATATTGGTCAGATTGATCGTCCAGACTGAGTTGTCTAACAGTTCCGGAACGTCCCTGTCGGTCGCCCGAATGATGAGTTTCCACGTCTTCCTGACTTCATAATTGAGCGCCTCAGGATTACTCACGGTGACCTTGCCTGTGTCCGGATGGATCGCAAATGCCGAGCCTGTATTGCCTCCGACAATGCTATAAATTGCGGAGCGTCCAAAGTCGACTGTTGCAATCGCGGTTCCGACAATTGCGCCCAGCGGCCGATTCTCCGGCAAAGAAATAGTGCGATCGGGTAATACCGGAGCCTCCTCAACATTGTACAGATCGATCCCCCAAATGGCGTCACCCGAAAGTGCCGGAGTGCCATTGTCTGTCGCCCGGATTTTCAGAGTCCACGGCTTCAGCAGTTCGAAATCAAGCGCGGCCGGATTGTTGACGGTCAATTTGCCCGTGACCGGATTAATCGCAAAGGCCG
>JBILXT010000442.1:0-5690 GCA_044378235.1 Planctomycetaceae bacterium | reverse complement strand
AGTTTACTGTTAAGAATGTCGAGTCCAGCAAGCTTCATGACCTCTGGCAGGGCACCCGGAAAGTTGCCGCCGTTTCGAATTCTGAATTCGATGCTTACTTTGACGGCCTGGACAGAGGCGTTGGGATTTGGATCGCCAACACGCAACGATATTCAGCTTCAGTGTCTTTGACCGATCTTCGAAATTCGATCCCGGGGTTTCATCCACCGCAAGGCTTTCGATATCTCAATGACCATGAGATTAAAATCATCGAGAACCTTGCGAGGGGCACAAAGAAGATCACACGGAAAGTCGTCCGCAGCATCCCTTCATCTGTGACGTTGGTCTCGCGGTGAGCGGCCTGGTCAACGGGTCTTGGGCTCTGCTGTGGCCCGTGTCTATTCGAAGTCGACAAACTCCAATGGAGGCGCGTTTTCGGGTTCCATCTTGACCAGAACTCGAACGGTGTAGCCGCCGTAACATCGAGCGCCTGAGAGGATCATCCAATCGGTGATTTCCGACCGCTTGAATGTTCGTACGTCGCCCAACTTCAGTCCATCCACATTGACCGGATCATTTCCGCAGCTGGCTTTCACCGTGTCATCGCTGATTTCTATCGGCTCAAACCAAATGTGCTCAACGCTACCGTCTTTGGTTGGAAGCCCGAACTTGATGCTCACTCCATCGTTGGGCATCGACTTCCAGTTCTTCAGAAACTGAGGAAAGGTGCTGCGCGCGGTTTCCATTGCCTTATTCATTTCGACATTCGAGTCATCGACGCTCACCACAGGATCGCCTGATCCACAACCCTCGACAAATGTCGCGATCAGCGCGAGAAACAACAGGATGCCCCTTCTCATGACAACTCCACTTAGGCAATGATGAGCGAAAACGAAAGTAGCAGACTAATCACAGCATATCATGCTCGAAGTTATCGAGAAACCTGCCAGAGGCAAGAAGGAGACAAGCCCAGGAGCAGCCCGCACTGAGAAGCTAAGATTTCGACGGTCTCGCGATACACGCGTCGTAAGGAACAATAATCTCAAGCGGTGAAACCAACGCCAGCGAGACCACCGTAGATTTCAACAGCGCATTCCATGACGCCGACGACGCGAAACGAGTTGGAGGTATCGACAAACAACGTCGCCCAGTTGTCCCTGTGGTCAGTTCCAGATCTACATCCGACGACGGAGTTGTTCCACCCATGTAAGTTCTAAAGTCAACAGACTTGCCCGACAAATCGCAAGTCGTCATGCTCCTGCCCGAGCACACACCTTGCCGGACGGGTTTTGACTTCACCCGGACTCGTTGCGTAAACACCGCTCACCCATGTAGTTATTCCTTCTCACTTTGCCGTCGGAACTGCGGGTGAACTCTCATTTTCCAGGATCAGATCTGATGAGTTGGTACATTCGAGCCGCACTATTGGTTGTGATCGCGTTGATACCACGCCCATCTCACCTCTGTGGGTGCAGTCGGTCGTGCGGAAGCCCAATCAGTTCTTCGAAATTAAGTTTGCGTTCGATCAGTCGGGTGCCATTACAACCATCGTGGATGATCGCCACAATGGAGGGATGAGTAGTCCGATGGAACCCAACGGAAAATTCGGCTTCTTCATTGCTGAAGGAACCTTGATTATCAAGTCCATTACCGTGACTCAGGTTCCGTAGATGTTGCTTACGATATCGGCCCAGGACTGCTTTCGGCGTGCACATTCTTACAGCAGCCCAACTATTGGCGCAAAGACAGACCGCTGAACCTTGGAAGTCCAGCGGTCTGCTGTATAGAATCAATTCAAACATCGACCCTACCGAGAAGCCACAGCCTTTGCTCCGCTGCGCACGGCGGGTTTAAGGTCGAAGCGGTCGAGATTCATGACTTTGGTCCACGCGGCCACAAAGTCATTCACAAACTTCTGCTCCGCATCTTCACTGGCGTAGACCTCCGCGAGTGCTCGCAGTTGCGAGTTGGATCCGAACACCAGATCCACTCGACTGCCAAGCCAGCGAACTTCTCCCGTCTTGCGATCTCGCCCTTCGAAGAAGTGATCGCAAACGGCCGACTTCTGCCATTCCGTGTTCATGTCGAGCAGATTCACGAAGAAGTCGTTGGTCAACGCTTCAGGCTGCTTTGTCAGCACACCTAACTGAGGAAACCCGACGTTTGTGTTGAGCACTCGCAGGCCTCCGACAAGCACGGTCATCTCCGGAGCTGACAACGTCAGCCGGTGAGCTCTATCAATCAGCAACTCCTCGGCTGGACGATCATGAACATGTCCAAAGTAGTTGCGGAAGCCATCCGTGGTTGGTTCCAGCACAGCAAACGATTCGACATCCGTCTGCTCCTGTGTCGCATCAGTGCGACCGGGAACGAAAGGAACTGTAACCTCATGACCGGCCTTCTTCGCCGCCTGCTCAACACCCGCATTACCACCCAAGACGATCAGATCGGCCAGCGAGACTTTCTTTCCGCCGGTCTGTGCCGAGTTAAACTCCTGCTGGATTTTTTCCAGCACTGGCAGGACCTTCGCCAGTTGTGCGGGCTTGTTGACTTCCCAATCCTTCTGCGGAGCAAATCGAATTCGTGCCCCGTTGGCTCCACCTCGTTTATCCGTCCCGCGAAACGTCGATGCGGAAGCCCAGGCCGTTGAGACAAGGTCCGACACAGACAACCCGGATGCAAGGAGTTTGCTCTTCAAAGCCGCGGCATCATGTTCGTCGATGAGTTCATGATTCAATGCCGGGACCGGATCCTGCCACAGTTGCGGCTCGGGAACTTCCGGGCCAAAGCAACGAGTCACCGGGCCCATATCACGATGAGTCAGCTTGTACCACGCTTTGGCGAAAGCCTCGGCGAACTGATCAGGATTCTCGTGGAAGCGTTTTGAGATCTTTCCATACTCCGGATCCATTCGCAGAGCCATATCCGTCGTAAACATCATCGGAGCATGACTCTTTGTCGCATCATGAGCATCCGGGACCGTTCCCTTTGCAGACTCCTCTTTCGGAGTCCACTGCCAGGCTCCGGCCGGACTCTTGACCAGCTCCCATTCGTAGCCAAACAGGTTGTCGAAGTAGCTGTTCGACCACTTCGTTGGAGTAATGCTCCAGGCACCATCAAGACCGCTGGTGATCGTGTCACCGGCGTTGCCCTTGCCATACTTATTCTTCCAGCCCAGTCCTTGTTCTTCGATACCGGCCGCCTCTGGTTCTGGTCCGACGTTCTCCGCACTGGCGGCTCCGTGAGCTTTTCCAAAAGTATGGCCACCCGCGATCAGAGCCACGGTCTCTTCATCATTCATCGCCATTCGCGCGAAGGTGACTCGGATGTCTTTGGCAGAGGCTAGTGGATCCGGCTTTCCATTCGGGCCTTCCGGATTGACGTAGATTAAACCCATCTGCACGGCCGCCAGAGGATTCTCCAGATCTCTGTCGCCGCTGTAACGCTTATCACCGAGCCAGTCACTTTCCGGGCCCCAATAAATATCTTCCTGCGGCTCCCACACATCGGCGCGGCCACCGGCGAATCCGAATGTCTTGAAGCCCATGGATTCAAGAGCACAGTTTCCGGTGAGGACCATCAGGTCGGCCCACGAAAGTTTTCGGCCGTACTTCTGTTTGATGGGCCAGAGCAACCGGCGAGCCTTATCCAGGTTGGCGTTGTCCGGCCAACTATTCAAAGGAGCAAAACGCTGAGTCCCATAGCTCGCGCCACCGCGACCATCGGAGACGCGATAGGTTCCGGCACTGTGCCAGGCCATGCGGATGAAGAATGGACCGTAGTGCCCATAATCAGCAGGCCACCACTCCTGAGACGTCGTCATCAACTCCTTGATATCCTTCTTCACGGCGGCCAGATCGAGGGTCTGAAACTCGGCTGCGTAGTCAAAGTCTTCGCCCAGCGGATTGCCCATCGGCGAGTTTTGATGCAGGATCTGAAGATTCAACTGATTGGGCCACCAGTCTCGATTCGCCATGGCTCCGGCGGCTGTATTTCGACTGGACGGATCCTTAAGAGTGCCACCGATAACGGGGCATTGACTGATATTCTCCATGTTCTTTCCTTCCGGCAATTTGCCACTGTTCTTTATGGGGCTGGGACGATCCTGTGCGAAAACGAATGCCGCTATGCACAGCACCGTGCCGCTCGTCATGACACGAGCAAATAGAGTTCTTCTGGTCATGGTGTCTCCTGAGATTGGAGGTGAAAATTTCAGACCTGCAACGCAGGCGGCTTGAGCAACACAGACACCATAGAAGGCTTCGATCAATTATCCCAATGCATTCTTTGGATATAGTCCATGCATTTGATGCATGGATCGTTGATCTCTATAGTCCGAGCAATTCAGGGTCGCTTGGCGGGAGGACAAATCTCATGGAACTCGATCAGTTGCGGTATTTTCTGAAGATTGCAGAGCACGGAAATTTCACGCGAGCTGCTGAAGACCTACGGATCTCTCAGCCGGCACTGAGTCGCTCGATCCAGAAACTGGAGGAGGAACTTGAGCAGCCGATGTTTGACCGCCAGACACGCAAGCTTGTGCTGACGGAAGCAGGCGATCTGCTGCAGTCGCGAGCAAAACAGATCCTGACCTTGGTCGAAGATACGAAAGCAGAGATCACCGACGACGGTCAAACAGGCCGAATTCGTGTGGCGGCGATCCCCACAATTGCTCCCTATTTTCTACCTCAGGTGCTGCAAAGCTTTGGCAAGGCATTTCCCAAAGCGACGGTGATCGTACAGGAAGACACGACCGACAATCTGATTCGCGCCCTGACGGACGGCGCCGTTGACGTCGCTATTTTGGCGCTGCCGATTGAGGCTCAATATCTGGAGATTGAAGAACTGTTTGAGGAGGAGTTATTGCTGCTGATGTCGGTCGATCATCCGCTGACAGAAAAGAAGCAGATTCGTCTGAGTGATATTGAGACGTTGCCATTTGTGCTGCTGGGTGAAGCACATTGCCTGTCGGACAACATTGTGTCTTTCTGTCGCCAGAAGTCGTTTCATCCGGTGTCGGTTGAACGCACAAGTCAACTGGCCACCGTTCAGGAACTCGTTTCGTTAAATCATGGAATCAGCATGGTTCCGGCCATGGCTCAAAGGCTGGATAGCAGCAAGCGCAGAGTCTATCGATCTCTCGCAGGAACTCGCCCACAACGAAAGATTGCAATGGTTTCCAACCCTTATCGATTTCAGAGCCTGCTGCTGAAGAGTTTTCTGGAACAACTTCGGACAAATCAACATGCGCCGGAATAAAGATCGCCATGGGTATCGTTGCGGATGGTTGTGAGTGGTAGTTGCGACCCTAAAGAATCCACCACGAGGAATCCTGCTATTCAACCCGGTACGGGTTATACAACAAAGCCTGGGGTCACCGCTTTGCGGCGCACCCCAGGTATCGGACCCTGGAATGTCCAGAACCCCGATGGGGTTCCACAGCACCGACATCATTCTTTAATCAGGTATTGCAGCAAAGAATTGTAGAACCTCGTTGAGGTTCAAATCGCAGGGCTAGCTTTCCTGGGGTGCGCCGTTTTTACGGCGACCCCAGGCTGTGTTGTAAAACCCCGTTGGGGTAGTAGATGTCCTGAGGAAATGTGGGTAGAAATGAGTCCGGCAGAAAGGACTTACCGAAATCTACGACTGCACCCATCAATCTCGCGATCCGGTGTTGAGTAGGTTGTTGAAGCATTTCCGGGTAACATTCT
>JBILXT010000441.1:0-5695 GCA_044378235.1 Planctomycetaceae bacterium | reverse complement strand
AAGAATAGACGAGGGCTGCCCGTCATCGAGTCTTTGAAGCAAACGCGGGGCCAGCTTCAGCGTCAGCTTTCGAAAGAACAACATCATGAGGATATGCCACACAAGAACAAGTACAGAAACAAGAACGGCTGTCGATCGCAAGCTGGAGAATGCATAGAACGGTGCCGTTTTGGAAACACCAGCGAGACTACTGGATGCGAGGATGCTCTCGTTGGCCCAGATACTTCCATCGGGGCGCATAAGACAGCAGACAGAGGATACCGTGGCCATCAATCGCTCAATCTTCTCCTGTCGCTTCATTTCATCCCACGTGTCTCGGCCGTAACTTGGAAGAACAAAGTTTTCAGAGAAGATTTGATCCTCAAGTCCAAAAAACGAGCTCAATCCGGACACTCCGAACCTGTAGCCGAATTCTCCCGGCGTCAACAAGAATGCTGAGCCCGCCACCCAAACACCCAGAACTGTAATCGCCGCCATGACCGATCGAGCTTGTGTTGGCGAACGCAGCCCCATCAGAGCCGAAAGCCAGACGACCAGCTGCATTGACGTGTAAGTGGTTGCTGTGACCATGACCCCATAAAGCAGGATCGTGCCGAGCGTGCTCAGTGAAAGACTCCGAACGATCTGCACAATGTCAAAGTGCATCAGTGCCAGCGTCAAATGGATGGTCAAAATGGGAATCGATAGCACAATCATCAGCCGATAAAGCCCAGCCACCTTCTGGCTGATGATTTCCTGACTGGACATCGGCGTTGAAAGTAAGGCTTCAAGCGTTTCACGAGTTCGCTCCGATGAGATCATCGTGGCAGCTTTCATCGACAGAATCATGGCTGCGATCGCCCACATCAGAAGCAACAGCACACGCAGACCATCGAAGTCGACCGATTGCGAAAACTCTGCGGTAGCAAGACAGATGAAAAGAACGGGGCCTTCCAGCACAATCAGGACTCGAAACAGATACCTGGCCTTTCCGAGCGACTTCTTGGAACGTTCTCGCCAGGCCACGGGATCAAATGCCGGCAGAGAGTCATAATCTTTGATCAGAACGACACCGCCGGTCGTATTGTCGTTCAGCTTTGTAAAAAACGTGTCGACTCGTTTGAAGACTCTGAGCAGCACCGACGAAGAAGACACAAACGCGCGGCGGATCAGAAAGAATCGAGCCAGCAGAACAAAGAACCCCGAAGCTAACAACGATGGAACAGACATCGAAATCAGCAACATGACTCGAGTCATCAGCAGGCCACCTGCGGCCGCAGAAGTTTCCCGCAGTGCTTCGAACAGCATCTGTTGAAGCCATCCGCGGTTCGACATGTAAACGTTGTACTCGTTCATCCTGCCAAACGCGAAGTTCCAGACATCAAAAGGTGTGACCACTGGATACCGATAGCCAAGGCCAAGAATCTGCGAGAACATGATGATCATTCCCACGACGATGTAGGAACAAATAAAGGCGGAAGCCGTTGTGGAGAACCACGAACTGCACAGCAATCCAATGCTGGCATAAAACACGCACTCGCACAGCAATAACCACAGAGTACTCAACAAAACTGTCGTATCCACGCCTCCCAGCGAATAGACAAACGCGAGAACCGGAAACGTCAGCAACAAAAACGTCAGCATCGGAACCAGCCGACTGGCGAGCTTCTCAAGAATAATGGTCATTGGCGAAAGACGAGTCACGAACAGCGTGCCCAACGTGTTCCGCTCTTTTTCGATCGTGACAGCTCCGCAGATCAAAGCCGGCATCAACAGCTGAACGCTGTGGAACAACATCGGTACAAGGGCATTAAAGATAACTCCACCACTGCCGTTGAACTTATTTGCGACCCGGCCGCCGCCAGGATTTGCTGCCTGGGAAATGATCTCCATGGCTCGAAAGTACTGCACCATCACGATTGAAAGGATGATGATCGCTCCAACGAAACGGACGATGTACGTTCGCCGACGATTCGACAACTCGATCAGTTCCCGCCGCAACAGCGGAAGTTCCGGAATCAGCCGAAGAAGGCTCACGCTGTTTTTCCTTCCGTCAGCTTCATAAACGCTGTTTCCATGTCCATCGCTTCCGGCTGAAACATCGTCAGCCGAGCTTTCTCCTCGACAAGTGCCTGATGCAGATCGCCGACAGACAGTTGATCTTCATGCAGACGAATTTCCCAGCGATCAACCTGCTTCTCGACAGACTCCACACCAGCAATTCGCATGACTCGATCCAACAAATCGGATGCTGGATTCTCAATGCGGACATGCACAATTCGACGGAGCTGCAATTGTCGATAGATATCGTTCACCGAACCCTGAGCAACCATTTTTCCGAGTTCGACAATGCCAATGCGAGTACACAGCTGGCTCAGTTCCGACAGAATATGACTGCTGATCAGAATCGTCTTGCCCATTTCTCGCAAGGCTTTCAACAGTTCCCGCATTTCAATTCTGGCTCGAGGATCCAGGCCGCTGGAGGGTTCATCGAGCAACAAGACCTGAGGATCATGCAGGAGAACTCGAGCCAGCGCCAGGCGTTGTTTCATTCCGCGAGACAGCCCGTCGACAGGCGAATTCGCCTTGTGAGTCATGTCGGTCAGTGTCAAAACGTCGTCAATTGTCCCTTTCCGTTTCGACACCGGAAGTTTGTAGGCAGCCGCAAAGAAGTGCAGATACTCCAGAGCCGTCAGGTCTTCATAAACTCCGAAGAAGTCCGGCACAAACCCCATAACATCACGGACCTTCTGAGCCTGACTCAGGACATCCAGACCGCAGACCAGAGCCAACCCGCGAAACTTGGGCTGGAGTGTGGCAAGCACTCGGAACGTCGACGACTTTCCGGCACCGTTGGGGCCAATAAAGCCAAAGACTTCGCCCTGAGGAATGTCGATCGAAATTCCCTTAACCGCTTCAAACTTGCCATAGCTGACCCGCAGATCACGGATACAGATCGCCAGCGGTTTGACCTTCCCCTTCGCGACCGGCGATGATGGTTCGGGATTTGTCGCCGACGCGAGTGGATCCGGCGTGTTGCTTGTGACTTGCATAGATCAGCACATTCGTTGTTCAACACATCATGTCGGGTTAAGAGCGGCGAATTGAGAAGTTGTTCAGGACGCGGATCCTCATCACTCCAAATTTTGTCCAGCAATCTGGAAGCAAAGCACGACCAGGACAAAAAATCGTTGTCGGCAGAGTCCGCAACGTGCAATTCGATCCGGCAACTTTTCTGTGTTCACAACCCGAAACATGAATGGGGAATTGCAAATCTGAGTGTCCTCGGACTTGCCCTTCAGTCGCACACCGATGTTTCGAGTTGTGATCACTCGTCAAATCAACGCCCCAAATGGATCCATCGCTGCTTTTCGACTTCCCCCAGTAATCGCCTGGGACGGATTCTAGAAGTCTGAAACGACGGTGTCGAGAAGGCCGGATAAGGAGACCTTTTCGATCACGAAGGACCCGTCACTTAGATGAACTACTCCGTCGGGAATTCATGGAATACAGCGATCTTCGATCAAGTCCGCAACGAAGGTCGTGAAGTGCGGCAGATTCTGCCGAAGCGAAGTTTTGGTGGTCCTGGCCCGTGTTTCAGGTGAGTTTCACACCGTGATGTACCTTCTCGCAGTATTCCTCGTCCTTTTCACCGCCTGGATGTTTCTGGGCTGGATGATCGGAGAATCGCGCGATATCCGATGGATGCGAAACTGGTGCGCCGGCATCTTTGTCGTGATGGCAATCCTGATTTGCCTGGGCGGAGGTGCCGTGTTTGCTCGCCGGATGACGCAAGCTTCCTGTCGAGCATCTCTCGAGCAATTTGCGAAACTGCTGGAAGAGCGCGCTGAGGAAGGCCGTATTCAGGACGTCCGAGATGCGATCAGCCATCTGGCGAGCAGGCCCGATGAATGGTCCAGCCACAGCCCCGACATCCTGACTCGCATCGACGAGGTCACTCAGGCCCTCGAAAAGACGTCCCTGAACAGAGTTGCGACAAAGGCCGCCGGTCAAAAAACGGCCCACTAACAGCCTTCGAGGGTAGTGGACCTTGCTAAATGTCCTGCAGATAAGGGATCTTTAGCAAGATCTACTACCTCCAACGCGTTTTTATATTGATGGAGCCTGGCCTGCTGCGCTTGCGATGACTGGAGCAAATCAGTCATTTGTCTGGTATGTGCGACACTGGCAGCGTATAACTTATAGTTAAGAAACCGGTGAGTACGTCGAATTGATCTGCAGGCAACTTCGCTGTTACGTGAGCCCTGCTTCCCGTTCTGCTGGACATTGAGCATGCCGATTTATGGCTCACAGATGCGAACCGCGATAATCGCGATGGTGCTTTGTCTGGTCATGGGCTCTGCAAATGCTCAGGACGATCCATCGCAGCGGCCTCTTCCGCTGCCGGAACGTGGCGTGGCTGATCTGCCTCAGCATATGGAACTGCTGAAACGCCTGCGGTCGCTCGTGGAGTCTCAGCAAAAGAACTCTAAGCAACCCGCGAACGAATCAGACACTTTGCCGGAGCTGCCTTCTCCGGCAGATTCAGATTCCACGCCTCCAAAACCGAATCAAACGGCTCCGGAGACGTCCCCGTTTCAACCTCAACAACTTCAGCAGCTTCAGGACGCGCTCAAGAATCTGGCCGGCCAACTGCCTCCGGGTTTTGTTCCGCCAGACTTAAGTTCTGTGCCGCCCGATCAACTCCGCAAGGCGATGGAGAATCCTGCGGTGCAGCAGCAGATGAAGCAGATGCTCGAGCAGTTTGCGAAGGACGGCGTGCTGCCGAAACAGGGTGCTGACGGTTCTCAGTTGCCAGTTCCGCCGCGAAATGATGATCGACAGAATGATGCCGCACGGGAGAGTTTGCGGAAGAATGAATCGCAGGACGAGGAACTGAACGATAGACCTCGACCGCGTCCACAAGAGGATCAGAATAAGTCGCTCGAAGATGCTCAACGGAATTCGGAACCATCAGATGGGTCTCCCGAAGTCAGAAATCAGCGACCTTCCGGACAGAATTCTTCGGGTCCCGATGAATCGTCGAACGGCGAGCCTTCACCAAACGACGCAGAACCGCTTGATCCGGACAACAACGCTCCGCCCGGATCCATGCGTTCTCTGCGCAGCTTTTTGAAGAAGCTGGCTGAAGACACGGGAATGAAGTCTCCGGAACCCTCGGCCAATTCGGTACCAAGCCGCAATTCGGCACCGAAAAATTCGCCTCAGGATGAACCGAAAACTGAGGCGGGGACCGCAGATCCTACGGCGCCTTCTGAGCCGAAGAATTCATCCGGCAGCGGTACCGCGCCGTCAACGCGTCGCCCACTTCGAAAGCGTGATAATGCGAAGCCAAAAACGTCGCCGCCAATGGATTCCTCAAGCAATGGGACACCGAAGGCGAGCAACAATCCATCAGGTCAGTTCCCCGAAACTTCGCCGCAGCCATTGACTCGCCCGAATACGCCGCCGAATGGAAATATCCCGGAGAATGCGCCCTCTATTGATTCCCTCGATCCAGATCTCACCGTTCCGGATTCTGCACTCTCAAACCCGCCGCAGGGTTTCAGAATTGATCCGGAAGCTGCCCGAAAGCAGCTTGAGGAACTACAGAAGACAATCGAACGCATGAAGCAGGTGGCCGAGGAGTCGAAACCGGGGCTGTCTCCTCCAGAAGAACGGCCCTCTCCAAACAGTCGACTCGATCGATCCGGCT
>JBILXT010000090.1:0-20467 GCA_044378235.1 Planctomycetaceae bacterium | reverse complement strand
AGTGATTCGGCGCGAGCTACCTGCTGCGAAAACATCGCCTCGCCGCCCCACACGTCTGAGACCAGTGTGCAGTACGGAGTGACTTCGATGGTTGAACCGACTGTTGACTGAAATGGCCCTCGTTGAATTCCGCCCAGCAATTGCCAGACAGGCTGCTTTAGCATCTGACCGTAGATGTCCCAGATCGCGACATCAAGTGCCCCCAGGATGATGATCTCCCAGCCACGCCGATTCGTATGCATCAGCGCATCCCACATGTGTTGCCACAGGCGTTCGGGATGAGTGATCTCCTGGCCAATCAGAAGTTTCCCGAAATGCGTTTGTGAGTCACCGACCGTGGCCTGCACGACGCCGGGGGGAACTCGGAAAACTTCGGAAAGCCCTGTGATCCCTTCATCGGTATGAATGCGAAGACAAGCCAGAGGTTCAATGCCGCCCTTGTCAGGGTCAATCTCCGGGCCGTCACCGATGACAAAGACTTCGAGCTGCGAAATTTTCACGGATGTGTTTCCTTCCAGCGATCACCGAGGCGACGGAATTCTGAGGCCGATAAGAAACCTCATTAACTGCGTCGTTGCATGGTAGTCTGGAAGGGCGGACTAAAGAAATCTGGCGGTTCGCTGTCGGCACGGATAGAGAAGCAGCCTGAAGAGAAAGCTCCGAGGAAACGGCTTCAGCATCATCTGCATTGTGGCATTCGCGATTATCTTCTGAGAAAGCGATAGCCGATGCCGCGCACTGTCTCGATCAGGTCCGGGGTATCACCCAGTTTTTTGCGAAGAGAACGCACGTGGACATCAATCGTGCGTTCCAGAGAATTTGCGTCTTCGCCGCGTGACGTTTCCATCAGCTCATTGCGCGAAAACGGGCGACCCGGCTGAGACATCAACGTCCACAGCATTCGAAACTCAGTAGGGGTCAGATCAAGTTCGATCCCGTTGAATTTTGCGGAGTGGGTAGAGCGATCGATCTCAACGCCATGCAGGCTCAGGAAGTTCTTGCCAGCTTCGGCGGTTTCTGTTCTGCGGAGCAGGGCTTTGATTCGGTGAATCAGCGGCTGGACCCGAAAGGGCTTGGTCACATAATCATCGGCTCCCATGTTGAAGCCGACGATTTCATCGGTCTCTGCGCTGCGAGCCGTCAGCATCATGACCGGAATGGACTTTGTCCGGGAGTCCGCCTTCAGCAGTCGACAGATCTGCAGTCCGTCGATGCCAGGCAACATCAGATCCAGAACGCAAAGATCGGGCAGGAGTGATTGAGCCCGAGCCAGCCCGCTTCGTCCCTCACGTTCCCAATGAACGCTGTAGCCTTCTTTTTGCAGGTTGTAGATGACCACGTCGGCAATCGACTGTTCATCTTCAATCACAAGAATGGTCGGCGACATGGAGTTGGCTTTACCTTCGAGCGCTGGTTGAACATTCGCAGGCTTCTAAGAAGTCTCGAAAATCCTGATTCGTTACGCTCCCCCGGTGGCGCTCGCACCAGATCGGCGGTGAAGTCTCGGATGCCGAATGATGGCACCTTCAACCAGATAAACTACGTCTTCAGAAATATTGGTGGCATGGTCAGCAACTCGCTCTACGTGACGGATCACGGAAAACAAATGCAGACCCGGCTCCACCAGATCCGGTCGTTGTTTCATCATGACAACGACTTCGTCGATCAACTGACTGTTAAGATTGTCAACATGCTCGTCACGCTGACAAACCTTTCTGGCTGCTGCTGCATTCTGTTCGACAAACGCGTCGATACTGTCGTGTAGCATGCTGAGAGCTTCGCGGGTCATTTCCGCAAGCCGAGCAGGCATGGGAAACTCACCGTAAAGCGCAATACCGGCGGAACGTTCTGCAATGCTGACGGCGAGGTCCGCCACACGCTCAAGTTCTGCCGTAATCTTCATCACCACTGCCACACGACGCAAATCGTTAGCAACAGGGTGATACAGAGCCAAAATTTTCAAACACTCTTCTTCAATCCGAACATCCCACTCATCCACTTCTCGATCGCGCCCAGAAACTTCCTGAGCAAGTTCGCTGCGACCGTGTTTCAGCCCGTCGACAGCATCATTGATCAGTTCTTCCACTGCAGAGCACATCGAAAGGATGTCACGATGCAGATGTTCCATCTCGCGAACGAAGTGAATGGTCATTGAAGCCGGTACTTTGAGTGATATGTATTAACGAATTGTTAAGGCGACCGCAGATTCTGCTCGGCTGGAAATATTTTTGTTAAGATTCGGTCTGCTGGCACTGATCCATAGCCCCCAACTCAAATGTCAAAGGGTAAGTTTCTGCAGCGATCGCTGAGTATAAGTGCAGTTGCTAGCGTCGGTTAAGATCCCTTTCAGCGGATTTTGGTTCCTGCCTTAACCAAATCGACCTGTAATATAGTCCTCTGTCTTTTTCTCCGACGGATGTGTGAAGATCTTCATCGTCGGCCCGGACTCAATCAGCTTGCCCTTGTAGAAGAATGCGGTCTGATGGCTGACTCGAGAAGCCTGCTGCATGTTGTGAGTAACGATCACGATCGTGTAATTGGCACACAGTTCGCCGATCAGGTTTTCGATGCGATCGGTACTAGCCGGATCGAGTGCCGATGCGGGTTCGTCCATCAGGATGATCCGAGGATCTGTCGCCAGTGTTCTGGCAATACATAATCTCTGTTGCTGACCGCCGGAGAGCGACATGGCGGAAGTCGTCAGTCGATCCTTCACTTCTTCCCAGAGAGCCGCCTTGCGGAGGCAGGATTCGACAAGGTCGGCCAGTACCGCACGGTTCTTTTCCCCGGCAACTCGAGGTCCATAGGCGACGTTGTCAAAAATCGATTTGGGAAACGGAGTCGACTTCTGAAAGACCATGCCCACGTGTTTTCTCAGCAGAACCACATCGACCGCCGGATCCATGATGTTCTGGCCCTCCACCAGGATTTGTCCCTGGCACCGAGAACCTTCAATCAGGTCATTCATCCTATTCAGTGTCCGTAGGAATGTACTCTTGCCACAGCCCGAGGGCCCGATCAGAGCAGTGACCGAACGTTCCGGAACTGTCAGCGAAACATCAAACAAAACCTGATGCTCGCCATAGAAGAAATCCAAATGCCTGGCCTCAATCGCAGCCGGGTGGGCTGACATATCGAGATCGCGATCGACGCCTGCGACCGAAGGCGGCACGTTACCTGAAGTAATTGTTGGCATGATAAGAAGGCATCAGTTGACCGGAGCTCTGCAGGCAGGTCCGGGAAGGAGGTGAACCAGAACAATACATTCTGAACGCGTTAAAGAGTTCCAGTGGTATACGACTACCATTTCAGACGTCGGCTGGCAAAGTGTCGAACAACCATCGCCACGGAGTTAATGGATAGCAAAACCACCAACAGCACCACAATTCCGGAAGCGGCGACCGCGGTAAATCGGGCGTCTGGTTGTTTAGACCAGTCGTAGATTTCAATTGGCATCGCTGTGAATTGATCCAATGGAGCATGCAGGACCTGCGTGGGCCTCGTGACCAGTTGCAGTGGAGATTCAATGCTGCCGGGGCACATGGACGTGTATGTGAGGGCCCCGAGCATGATCAAAGGTGCGGCTTCACCAATGGCCCTTGAAGTTGAGAGAATGACTCCGGTTGAAATCCCGGGAAGGGCCGCGGGAATCACCTGACGCCAAATTGTTTGCCATCGAGTCGCACCCAGAGCCAGTGAGGCGACTCGGATCGAGCTGGGAACGGATCGAAGTGCTTCCTGAGACGCGGCAATGACCGTCGGCAAAATCACAAGCGTCAAAGTCAGGGCACCGACGAGGATGTTGTCTTCGTAAATCGGGAGTTTCGAAAGACGAACTTTGAACAGCCCGAGCACTCCGATGACATGTTGGCCGTCAAAGAGAGTTGCAATTGCAGCCGCCGAAGTTCTGAAGACTGTGTAACCGAGAATTCCATATACGATTGACGGTACTCCCGCCAGATTCGCGAGGTTGATCTTGATGATTCGAACTAATGGGCTGTCCTTCGCAATCTCTTCCAGATACACGGCAGATCCGACTCCCACCGGCACCGAAAACAATGCCGTGAACAGGATCAACCAGAATGAGCCCCATAGCCCGGCCAGAATTCCAGCCTTTACTGGACTCGTCGAGTTAGTGTTCGTCACGAAGTCAGGCGAGAGTCGACCGATACTGCTGTAGACGATCGCAACCAACAGGACGATAAGAACTGCGAGCGCTGAGTACGTGGAGAATCGGCAGAGCCATGCGAAGACTCTCGAGAGCAGCAGACGGCTGCGAATGTACCGATCACCGCCCGAGATAAAGCTGACCTTTGGCCGTGCAGTCTTGGGCTCTGCAACCTTGGGCTCTGCAACCTTGGACTCTGCAGTCGGATGCGGTTCACTCATTGATAGACCTCCCGATAACGGCGAAGAATCCAGCCAGAGATCAGGTTGATTGTCAGGGTGATCGCAAACAGGGCGATTCCGATCGCATAGATGCTCATGCGACTAATTGAGTCTGCTGCGCTATCTCCAGTGCTGGCATGTACCATGAACGAGGTCATTGTCTGAGCACCTCGAAGCGGATTCAGAGTAGCAATCGGTTGTTGACCGCCCGCGATGACGACGGCCATGGTTTCTCCAATGGCTCGCGAAAACGCCAGCAGGAACGCCGCCAAAATTCCGGACAACGCCGCAGGAACAACGACACGTACTGATACGTCAAAGCGAGTGCTTCCCAGTGCATAGGCGGCCTCACGCAGACTGCGGGGCACCGACCGAATGACATCTTCACTCAGGGACGCAATCAGCGGCGTGACCATGATTCCCACCACGATGCCTGCGCTGAGTGCGTTGAATGTTCCAAGTTCCAGACCCAAAAGCCCAAGTGCAGGCTTCAGAATCCATGGTGTAATGAACTTCAACGCGAAGAAGCCGTAAACAACTGAGGGAATACCGGCCAGGATCTCAAGAACCGGCTTCAGAAATTCCCTCTCGCGTGGCGCAGCGTATTCACTCATGTAAATGGCTGCACCGAGTCCAGCGGGAACACTGACAAGCGATGCAATCACAGCAACCATAATTGTGCCGGACAGCAGTGGGATTACCCCAAACCGTCCTGCTGGGCCATCAACGGGCTTCCAATGAGTGCCTGTCAGGAAGTCCCACAATGAAACCTGTTCGAAGAAAGCTTTCTTCGCTCCCGGCGCATAAACGGCGTTTCCCAGCAGAACCAGGATAATCGCAGCCGTTGTCAGCACCGAAAGAGCCGCACAAAGGAACAGAGCCGCCTGAATGATCTTCTCGTGGCGGCGCGAAACCCTTTGAACGGCCCACGCGGGTAATTTGCCCATAGTCATAGGGATCAGTCCAGCAATCGCGTCGATCTCTGACTCCGATGGACCCGCGACGACAATTAACTCCGAGTTCCGTCAATCAGAACGATTAAGGAATCCGACACCCCACAATCAGAGCCTCGGATTCCCTGTTGCGGCAGACTATTCTTTCTTGACCGCAGCTTCAAACGCTTCGCGGCTGCTCTTCATTTGTTCGTCAGACAAATCGACATAGCCAACCTTGCTGACCTGAGCGGCTCCTTCGTTCAGGTAGAATCGCACGAAATCCTGAACTTCCTGCCGTTCGAGGGCAGACTTCTTCACATAAATAAACAAGGGGCGTGAAAGTGGCTTGTAGTCACCCGCCTTGACGGCTTCCGGAGTTGGCGCCACTCCAGCTGCTGGATCTTCTGTCGGTGAAATCTTCAGAGCCTTGACCTTATCTTTGTTCGAAAAGTAGTAAGCACAACCAAAGAATCCCATCCCGCCTTTGTCGCCCGAGACGCCGGTAATGGTCACGTTGTCGTCTGAGCTTGGGCTGTAATTCTCGGTAATCTCGTCTTCCTTACCGTTGATGGCTTCTGTGAAGTAATCAAACGTACCCGATTCTTCACCAGCTCCGAACAGCACGATCGGAACATCAGGCCATGCGGCATCGACATCTTTCCAGCTCTTTACGGTGCTGCCCGGTTCCCAGATCTTCTTGAGCTGAGCAACAGTGATCGAATCAACCCACGTGTTCTCGTTATTAACACAGACAGTGAGTCCGTCCAGGGCCACCAGTAGTTCCAGGAGTTCAATGTTGTTCTTCGCACAGTCTTCCTTCTCGGAATCTTTGATGGCTCGCGACGCATTTGCGATGTCGATTCGGCCAGCAATCATTTCCTTGAAACCGGTTCCAGTTCCTGTGACTTTCAGGGCAATCTTGACGTCAGCGAATTTGCTTTCGAACTCTTCGGCGACGGCGGCTGTGATGACTTTCACAGTGCTGGAACCATCAATCTGGATTCGAGTCGGTTCGGCACTCGTCGCTGGGGCAGTCGGGCTTTCGCCACCGGAGCTGGTTCCTGCGTTCTGAGGGGAGGGGGTTTCAACGGTGCAGCCAGAAAACATGGCCGCAACCAGTGCTGAAAGCATTAAGGGAAGGTGTTTGCCACTGAATCGCATACTGAAAAGCCTTTAATTCGGAACAAATGTCCACATGTCACAATCCTGACTCAACCATTGAACGCACGGATTGTTAATGTTTCGTGAACCTCGGTTTCTTGGCTATCGGTTTTACTCAGGATTGTTAATTTCTGGGCGGCCATGAGCAATCTTTCCCATTTTTTAGGGCATCTGGCCATGAGAGACCGCCTTTTGGGCTGGAGACCAGAGTGGACTGCGAAGTTCGTATCGTTTCGGGTCCCAAATTGACGGTCTGGGTGAACATTGACTCACAGCATCGCCTGGTGGTCAGTTCTTGAATTGCACGCGGAATTCGCTTCCCTGCCCCAATTCACTTGTCACTGAAACTTCTGCCCCCATGGCCTGACAAAGGTGCTTGACGATCGCGAGTCCCAGCCCTGAACCGCCACGTTCGCGGGAGCGGTCCTTTTCGACTCGGTAAAAGCGTTCAAAAATTCGACCGAGCAGGTCTTCCGGAATCCCGGTTCCTGTATCGCGGACGACGATTGCCGGGCCACTTTGATGTGCGACGAGTTCAATCACAACGGTTCCGCCCGCATTGGTATGCTTCAACGCGTTATCGACAAGATTGCTTAGGATGGTCTGCAGAGCCTGCACATCGGCGCGTACGGTGAGTTCGGACGCGCCGGTTTGCAGAAGACTGACCGATTTGCCGGCAGCGACTGTTCTGAATCCTCTCAAAACGTCATCAACAATCTCCTGGACCTCAATTTCTTCGATGTGCAGAACCTGTTGCCCGGATTCGACTCGTGCCAATTGAAGCATGCTGAGAATCAGCTGCAGCAGCCGTTCGGACTGCTCGTCAATCTGGCGGAGGAATCTTTCCGCAGCAGATCTATCGTCAAGAGCCCCGTTGAGAAGAGTGTCAGTGCAGGCCTGAATAACTGTAAGCGGCGTCTTGAGTTCATGAGAGACACCACTGACAAAGTCTCGCCGCATTGCCTCAAGACGCCTCATCTCGGAGATGTCTCTGACGACAGCAATCGCACCCGCATGAGGACCACGCAGAATCGGGATTGCGACCACGACGAGATCGGCTTTTTCTCGACTGGTGCGGTATTCCATGCTTTGGTTCTGTCGCTTTGATATAGCGTCACTGATGGTGTCCAGAAAAGCGGGAACCCGAACCGCTTCATAGAGCCGATGTCCGATGCCAATGGCTTCGCTGATTCCCAGCAGTCGACGGGCGCCGGTATTCAGGAACACGATCTTCTGTTCAAGGTCGATTGCGATAACACCTTCGACCATCGAGTCGAGAACGGTCGTCAGCAAGTCCGCGGAGGATCGAGCCATTCGTTCGGTAGTCTGCAGGCGACTGATCTGATCCTGACGCTCCTCTTCCAGGTCATGCAGAGAATTTGCGACTTCTCCCAGCTCGTCATCGCGATCAGAGATTGTCAGCAGCATGTCTTCGCGACGATTTCGATCAATCGACTGGTGCAAATTGATCGACATGGTTTGCAGCGGCCCAACAATTCCTGCAGCGACGAACGCCATGCAGAGAATTCCGATCATCCATGTAAACACGGCGGATCGCGTCGCGGCCGATTTGACCAGCAAGATGCTCTGGTGGGCCGCCAGTTTTGGCGTCAGGGACATCAGGACCAGAAGTTGTCCCGATGGTTCCGCTGGCTTTATCGTTCGAGCAATCGCCAGAAACTCCTCATTCTGGGCGCCCAGACGAATCTGGCGGAGTACATGGTCGCTGCTCGCTGCGGACCGAATGACCGACTGAATCGTGAACTCATCTGGCAGGGCATCGCCAGGGACGACACTGATCAATTCCGGGGAAACCAGCCAAAGCTTCACGGAGTCTGCTGTCAGCACAGATCGCCAGGCAGAGATTACAGTCTGAGGGTCTTTTCCTGCACGCAGCTCATCGCAAATGTTTTGAAGAGCGTTCTCAACGGTGGATTGTTGACGGGTGTCGGCACCGGCTTCCAGCTGGCGAGTCAGCATCAGCAGAAGTCCAACCAGCGCAAAAGCTGACAGCAGCGCGTATAGCCCTGTGATCTTCCAGAAGAGCCGTGATCGGATCCAACTCACCCAACACCCGTTCGATGAACCCTCGCTCCGTCGCTGAAATGTTTGAGACGATTCCCTCGCCCCGGACGCATCATACCAGCCAGCCGCTTGGTTTCAGACCTCGGATCACCAGAGTTTGGGATCTTAACAATTCTCTGATTTACCAGGACTACCACCCGGTCTTTTTCGATTTTCTGGCAAGAGTGACCGCCCCTTGGGTTAGTGGGGCTTGCGTTTTAAGTGCTATTCAGCTGCCAAGAGACGGCGCGGTGGGTGAGAATGGCCGTTTCGGATTTCAGGTAGAGCCCGTCTGACTCTATCCCTTCAGGCAGCCCGAGGAATCGCAAGTGCTTGAGCCCCGGTCGGCAATGCGACCAGTTTATGCACTGATCCCAAGACAGGAACCGTGATGGGTGTCCTGCTTGCTGGCAGCAGAAGAGATTGGATCGACGAGGTTGGCCCCAGCATTGTCGAGATGACATGCCCATTAACGGTGCTCATCGGCTGAATCTGGAAGTTGAACCGCTTGAGCATGATGGTGAGTGCAGTTCGAATTTCAACCATCGCCAACGGAGCCCCGATACACATGCGTGGCCCAGCGCCAAACGGCAGGTAGGCGTAGGCCGATGGAGTTATCGTTTGCCATCGCTCCGGAATAAACTGGTCCGGCTTTTCGTAGATGTCCGGGCGGTGATGAGTAATGTACTGACTGAAAATCACCGGCGTGCCAGGATTGAGTCGTACGGGCCCGATGTTGGTGGGTTGCACAGCGATCCGCTGCGAGTACGACGATGCTGGCAGCACACGCATACTTTCCTTGATGACGCTGTCGAGGTACGGCAGTTTCTCAAGCTCTTCAAGAGTTGGAATGTCTCCCGCCACGTGTTGAGCCAGCTCACTGCGAAGTTTGCCCAGAACATCCGGATGCTGAGACAGCAGGAACAAAGTCCAGCTGAAAGTATGTGCGGTCGTCAGATGCGCTGCCGCAAACAATAATGTTGAGTGACCGATCAGCTGATCGTCGGTTAAGTGTTGTTCTGACTCCTGAGCCTGAAAGAGAAGACTCAGGATGTTGACCTGTCGATGTTGCATGCCTCGATGTCGGGCAAACATATCCCGCACTGTTTCTTCTAGTTCCTCCGCCTGCGACAAAAGATCATCGTATCCCTGCGCAAACTGTGGTGCAGAGACGAGAGCTCCCATTCCTATTTCATGGTTGCGATGAGCCCAGCGATCGATCAGACGACCCAGCTTCTGCGCGAATCCGGCATCGTCAAGGCCGAAGAGCAGGGCACTGGTCATTCTGAGCATGAACTGAACCATTTCGGAGTTCAGATCGCAGCTTTCACCAGCTTGCCAGTTGTCCGTCAGATCGCTGGAAAGTTTGCAGATCGTTTCATGATAAGCTGGCAGGATCTTCTTTGCGAAAACCTCTTTCATCATGCGACGGCTGTCGCGATGTTCGGCACCATTCTGGCTCAGTAAACCAGAGGTCACTCGTCGCTGCGCAGACTTCCGATTGCCGCGAACGGCGAAGAAACGGGACTCAAATGTCTGCGTGTCTGAAAGTACGAGGCGATTGAGTTCTGGCGAAAAAACAAAGACCAATCTTTGGTCACCATCCGCCAGAACCGCGAGATCTCCGTGTTCGGCGTGCAGCTTCTTCATGCATGCCAGGGGGTCGTCGGAGAAACTCAGCAATGAGCCCCTCGTCACCGGAACGCCTGGTTCGTGCAAAGACAAAACCGGAACTTCGGACATTGCTATCTTCCGTGAATGATTCCGAAAACCACAAGGCTCGGTCGACCAGTTTCCGAGACACTTGAGCAAGATACGCTCAATGCCGGATCCTGATCGCTTTACCGTTCACCATGAAACTGACAAACAATTCTCGACAGCCATTAATCTTCCTGATTGGCCGCCACTGGAGAATCCCTGACAAAGTTTGTCGCGGGGTTCTCCCATCTCTCACTAAACTCTTCGGCGTGTTTTCTACCAGATTAAATCGGACCTGGCGAACATAAAACCATAGTAGTCCGGAATTCTGTTTGCCAAACCTCCTGAAATCAGGAAGCTCGATTTCTGGCCGCGTGCGGGTGTGCCTTCTCGTAGGTTTCCCTGAGCCGCCTCGTGCTGACATGGGTGTAAATCTGCGTTGTTGTCAGGCTTTTGTGGCCCAAAAGTTCCTGCACACTTCTTAAATCTGCCCCACCATCCAGCAAGTGAGTCGCAAAACTGTGCCGAAGGGTGTGGGGAGTTGTTTGGGTTGATAAACCAGCACTCAGAATATGCCCTTCGAGCATACGCCCAATGCTGCGAGTTGTCAGCCTCCTGCCGAAACGGTTCAGAAATATCGCGGAACGCTGTTTTTCGGGGGCTTTGGGATCTGGATGCCGGACCGTCATCCATTGATCGAGGGCTTTCGTCGCAAAACTCCCTACGGGAGCTAATCGCTCTTTCCGCCCTTTGCCCAGAACTCGCAGAATTCCGCTAGGTCGGTCCCAGTCTGTCACGTTGAGTCCCACAAGTTCAGAAACTCGCAATCCTGCGGAGTACATCGTTTCAAGGATGGCCCGGTCACGAATCCCTGCATCAGAATTGGCAGGTGGTGTCGTGAGCAACGTTCCAATCTGGTCTGTCGTCAGGAAGTGTGGCAGTTTCCGGCCAGCGCGAGGTGTTCGGAGTGGTTTTGCGGGGTTGGTTTCGCAAATTCCTTCGCGGTTGCAGTAGCGAAAGAAGCTTCGAAGGCACGCGAGTCTTCGAGCCACCGTGGTCCGTGCGTATCCACATTCGTGGAGATACGAAACATAGGAACGCAGAATCCCCACATCCACATTTCGCGGGTCTGGAATTGATCCCGTCTGTTCCTGAAAGAATTCGCAGATATGTGCGAGGTCGTCGGCGTACGACTTTGTAGTCAGTTCAGACGCATTGCGCTCAATCTTAAGGTAGTTGAGAAATGCTCGGATTGCAGATTGCATAGGGGACCTTGCACTCACTCTCAGAAGAACGAGGGATAATCTTCGGCTTGCGCCTCTTCCTCTGTTTCCTGCAAATGACGCACTCGCTGCGACAGCATCGCGGCGTCGTACCAGGTAAAATCGAGCTCGGGATCGCTGGCGAATTCCGCCAGTTTGGAAAGGACCGTTTCGACGCTGTTGTCGTCATACAGAAAGACGAAACGCTGCCCGTCTCGAACAAGTGCCAGCACGTTGACCGCTCTGCTCATCAGTTCCCCTCCATGCCTGAACTGAAACTCGGATTCTGGTTTCGAAAGTATCGGTCAGGGCACGGAATGGTTTCGAAACAATCCCGGAACGGGTAAAAGTCGGTCCAGAGACACCGTACTCGCGCGTTACGTCTTTCGCAGACTGAAATCTGTCAGGCAGTTCCTGCTGGTGTTCAGAAAAAAAGAGTCAGGGAACACTCCGATGAGTATCAGCAAACATGACGGTCCGGGCAGGAGAATTCCGGCCGATACGCCGTCCGGAATTATGCGACTCCCGGCCGCTCTGACGGCTGCGGCGGCAGGGCGTTTGTTTGATCCTGTCGGAAAGGAATCTGAAGCCGATGCGATTACCGTCCGAATCCGCTGGTTTGGACTTTGCATTGGCTACTTATATGTGAATCTGATTGAGCGGGCGTCAGGACGAATGGAATTGAATTCCATGCTGACTCTGGCTGCGGTGTACGCCTTGCTCGATACCGTGGCGACACGCAAGGGAAAAGTTCTGCTGTCCAATTACCGGATCGGCGTTTCTTTGATGGAGGCGTTGTTCATTGGTCTCCTTTGCCACTTTGACGACGGCGTCAGCAGCCCGTTTCGGTTCTATTACTTTCTGTCCCTGCTGGTGTGTGCCATCCGGCATACTCCGTCATTGACTTTTGCGACGTTCGGGCTTCATGCGATCAGCTATATTCTGCTTGGGCTCTATGCGGCTCAGGGATCCAGTTTGGGATCACGAGGGCCGGGTTATGAAGAAGACCACCCAGCCGGTTCGAATATTATTACGGTGATTCTGACTCTTGTTTTTCTGGGGTGGGCTGCCTGGGCCATTATTGCTTTGACCGGCCTGCTCAAAACTGCGGGGCAGCGACTGGCGATTCTGAATGAACAATTGCAGTCAAATCAGCAACTGCTGGAACGCCGCATTGCTGCACGTACCAAAGAGCTTCAGGAATCGCAGGCGATGCTGGTCCAGCAGGAGAAGCAGGCGGCTTTTGGTCTGCTGGCGGCAGGTATTGCTCATGAAGTGGGAAATCCGCTGGCTTCGATCAGCTCCATCGTGCAGATGCTGAGCCGAAAGAACTCGGATCAATACGTAAAAGAGCGGTTGGATATGGTCGACGGGCAGCTCACTCGCATTCAGCGGACTCTGAGAGAATTAACCAGCTTCAGTCGACCGACCAACCAGCAGGAATCAACGGTTGATGTTCATGCGGCGATCAATGATGCGTTGAACATCGCCAAGTACTACAAACGCTGGAAAGGGAAAACGGCCAATACGAACTTCTCGCCCGACGTTCCACATATCCGTACAATTTATGATCAATTGGTTCAGGTCATGTTGAACCTGATCCTGAACGCGCTTGACGCCATGAACGAAGGTGCGGCCGTGGAGATCACGACTGAAAGGTTGCCATCTGAAAACGGGCGGCAGGAACGCATCGGTATTCGAGTTCGAGACGAGGGGCACGGGATCAGTACCGAAGCGCAGCAGCAGATTTTTCAACCTTACTTTACCACGAAGGATCATGGGACGGGACTGGGGCTTTTCGTTTGCCGTCAGCTAACGCGACAGACTTTGGGAGGGGAAATTGAGCTGGTCCGATCGTCCTCCCAGGGGACTGAATTCCTTGTGACGCTGCCGCTGAAAACGGTGAGCGGAGTTTCAGAGAGTGCTGTCTGAAGCCGTCTCGCAAAGGTGCCTTGATGAGCCGTCCCGCGAATGCGTCGTACTGGGACGAGTGTACTCGGACATCATTTCCATTCTGAGGAATTGATCGTCAGGTCATCCGAATGCGGCTTCATGGAGTGATCCTGCTGTCTTCGCAATTCGTCAATGGCATCCTGAAGTGCGGCTCTGGTCTGTCGGTTACGCCGCATGGATTGCTGCATATGGACTCGAGTCGCAACCGCATCACCGATTGCCAACAACACAAGCCACATCGAAAGCAGCAACAGAGTTGCAATATAACCTGCGGCGAAGCCCAGTGACGCTCGTAACTCAGGAAGGTAATCGCACATTGCGATTAACGCCCCCAGTGTGATCGTCAGTGCGGACGTCTGCATGCGACGGCGGTACTGGGATTCGTGAAATTTGAAGTCCGCTGGGGAGAGCCCGGCATCATTCATGATGGCCCGATGCTGGCGAACATGCCACGCTACCATCGCAATGCCAAACAGCCAAACGAATGCACCAAAGGCGATGAAGATGTATGTTGTTCCCATGTTCGTTTGCCTTTGAATTCTGAGCGGCCAGCAGGCCTTCGTACGGCTGGCCAATTTGTCAATTTCACCTGGGGTGTGTGCAGCGGAGCGAAACACACCAATGCGAATTCGTCTAAAGCCATGGTGCGTTGCGATCCGCTGTACGCACCCTGTCTACCGGAGTCGCAGACTCACAAACTGGCCAGCGGTGCAGGCCTTCGGGCTGTTGATTGACTCACAACACGAAGATCTGTACGAATTACCGGTGACTGACGTGAGAATCAGCTCATGGGAAAAGCCGATCATTCCAAAGAAGGAAGCCAGAACGAGGAAGAATTCCAACGTGTGTTCGATGATCTCCGGAATCGGTCGTCGTACGACCTGTGACAGCAAACGCCAAATCGGAATTCTGACAACACGTTGTCCTCAGAATGATAACGGAACATCGGTGCGAACATAATTGTAAACTCTGCGTCTGAGTTTTACGTATTTACAAAGAAACGCTGCTGCACGGCACGGACAAGGTGAGTTCCCAGGGCCTCACGCTGTCCTGGGGGGATTCTTGTGTTCATTGATTTGTCGAGAACTTCCCTGAATCCCTGACGAAACACCGGCGATCATCACTATTTTCTGAATTGACCGGCGATTTATGCTCATGAGGGCATCTATTGCGACAGTGGTTTGGCTTGGCTCAGTGTTTTCCGTTGGCAAAAGAAATACGGCGGCAATTCTGGCGTGACATTTGCGGTTACTGAGCTACGCGACTTTTTGGCAACGCCACGATGCCGGTGCCGAGGCATGGCTTGCGGGACAGATCGCGCAGGGATTTCTACGAAACCTTCCAGAGAGCAGAGCCGTTTCACCGCCTCAGGTGTTTGAGCAGATGAGGGAGCAAATCATGGTTAGTGCAGCAAATTCAAATGAGTCAAGCGTGATTAAGTCGGGATCTCGGGGCGGTGGTTGGAGTTTGTCTTCAGCAAACCGCTTTCCTGACAGCGCTTCGGCAAGCCCGTTCCCGGCAAAAGCGGATTTGCAGCTCGACTCAGAAATTCCAGAGTCTCCCGAGACTGTGGCGGAGAAGATGTTGGTCGCGGCAGAGCAGGGCGAGAGCGTTGAATGTCTTTCGCAGAGCTTTCAGGTCAGCCGAACAGCTGTGCATGCAGCACTCGTTCAGGCCCGTGCTCGTCGTGTGATGGCGGAAGTCGTGGAATTTATTGACAACAATCAGTTCCGCAACCCCGGCGCGGAGGCCGCCATTTGCGGTAAGCCGCCTGAAATTCCTGGTGAAGAGCGTCCCGCACGCATGCCTTCTGGTCTGCCGGCCTACCTTGGAGAACTCTATCGAGTTCGACTGCTGACCAAAGAGGAAGAGCAGTATTACTTTCGGAAGATGAACTTCAAAAAGTATCAGTTCGTGGAGTTGCGGGCCTCTCTGGATTTGTCAAAGCCTTCCGCCCGCTTGGTTTCTCGTCTGGAGAGACTGCTGGCCGACATCTCTGAGATTAAGAACCTGCTCATCAAATCGAATCTGAGGTTGGTCGTCTCCATCGCCAAGCGATACTTGAAATCCAATTCCGGGTTCTTCGAGTTGGTCAGCGATGGAAACATCTCGCTGATTCGGGCTGTCGAAAAGTTCGACTTCTCGAGGGGGAACAAGTTTTCAACCTATGCTTCCTGGGCGATTCTCAAGAACTTCACTCGTTCTGTCCCGGCCGAACATCAACGGCTGACGCGGTTTCAGACAGGACAGGACGAGATCTTTATTCAGAAGGCGGAGCAACGAGGCGCGTTCTATAGCGATGAACACGCGAATCGTTCCCAGCGAGCGGTGATTCAGGAGTTGCTTGGCGAGCTGGATGGGCGTGAACAAAAGGTCATATCCTGCCGGTTCGGCCTTGGCGACAGTGTTGAGCCGGAAACACTGGAGGAAGTTGGCACCCGTCTTGGTGTCACCAAAGAGCGAGTCCGTCAGATTGAAGTGCGCACTTTGGAGAAACTGAGGAGAATTGCGGAGCGGCGGTCATTCGAGATTCCCGGCTTCTGAGAAAAAACGTGGAGATCGACCGTTCGCCTGTCGACAACATGGGGATCAATCGGGCAGGCGTCGAGTTTTGGGGAGAAAGCGGGATTTTGTTAGCGGCCTCCGGAGCCAAATTTGGGGAAATCTTCCCGGTGGGATCGGGAGTTGCCCCGTTGTTGGGAGCTTTCCGGGATCAGCCTTGCCTGACGAAATCCGGTTGCTATACTCCGCGACTCGCCACCGCATCCGGTCCGCGCTAGTGTAGCTCAATTGGCAGAGCTCCGGTTTTGTAAACCGGTGGTTGTGGGTTCAAGTCCCTCCGCTAGCTTCCGCGAACCTTCGAGCCTGGACCTCTCATGGTGCTGTGCATTCGCAGGTGCTGGCTAATTAGAGAGAGTTCGTGTTTGAAGTGTGAATAAGGGGGAATACCTAAGCGGCCAAAAGGGTCAGACTGTAAATCTGATGGCGTTAGCCTTCACAGGTTCGAATCCTGTTTCCCCCAATTCTCGCGTCTGAGGTGTGAACTTTGGGTTTTGCGAGATGCTGTGTTGGGGCTGTCCAGGTGTTCCAGCGACGCGGGCGTAGTTCAATGGTAGAATTCCAGCCTTCCAAGCTGGTTGTGTGGGTTCGATTCCCATCGCCCGCTCTTTGCGTTCTGGGGACAGCTTGATCGCGGAGATTGCTGCTGTAGCTCAGTTGGTAGAGTACGTCCTTGGTAAGGACGGGGTCAAGGGTTCAAGTCCCTTCAGCAGCTTTTCTGCTTGGGTGGATGAATTGTTTCGTTGTGTGTGCTGGTGCCTCGCGGTGAGGTGCTGTTGGGTTCTTTTTGTGGTTAATTTGCCGGGCTTCGTTTGGTGTCCTGGCACAGTTTGATCTGGAGTTGGGGTAATGGCAAAGGGTACGTTTGAGCGAACGAAGCCGCACGTTAACGTGGGAACAATCGGTCACATTGACCACGGTAAGACGACAACAACAGCTGCGATTCTTGCGGTCCAGGCGGCCAAGGGTCTGGCGACGATTAAGGCTTATGCTGATATCGCAAAGGGCGGTACCGTCCGTGATGCTACCAAGACTGTGACGATCGCAGCGAGCCATGTTGAGTATGAGACACCGAATCGGCACTATGCTCACATCGACTGCCCGGGCCACGCTGACTATATCAAGAATATGATTACTGGTGCTGCTCAGATGGACGGCGCCATTCTGGTGGTTTCTGCAGCTGATGGTCCGATGCCGCAGACTCGTGAGCACATTCTGTTGGCTCGTCAGGTGGACGTGCCGGCTCTGGTTGTGTTCCTCAATAAGTGCGATCTTGTTGACGACCAGGAGTTGTTGGATCTGGTTGAAATGGAAGTTCGCGAACTTCTGACTAAGTACGGTTTCCCTGGCGACGATATTCCGCTGGTTCGTGGTAATGCTCGTGGTGCTCTCGACAACCCAGCTGACGACAAGTACAGCCAGTGTATTACGAATCTGATGGAAGCTTTGGATAGCTACATTCCAGAGCCAAAGCGGGCTTCAGACAAGCCGTTCATGATGGCTGTTGAAGACGTCTTCTCAATCGAAGGTCGCGGTACGGTGGCGACTGGTCGAATTGAGGCTGGTATTGTGAAGGTTGGCGAGAAGATTCAAATCATTGGTCTTCGTGACACTCAGGAAACGACCGTTACTGGTGTTGAAATGTTCCAGAAGACCCTCGACCAGGGGATTGCTGGTGACAACGTTGGTCTTCTGCTACGCGGTCTGAAGAAGGAAGACATTCAGCGTGGTCAGGTTCTTGCTGCTGCAAACAGCATTAAGCCTCATACGCAGTTTGAGGCTGAGGTTTACGTGTTGAGCAAGGAAGAAGGCGGTCGCCATACACCGTTCTTCACGGGGTACCGTCCTCAGTTCTACTTCCGCACAACCGACGTTACGGGCTCAACAAAGCTCCTCGGTGGTGCTGAAATGTGTATGCCTGGCGACAACGTGAAGGTTGAAGTTGAGCTTGGTAAGCCGATTGCTTTGGAAGAGCAGAGCCGCTTCGCTATTCGTGAAGGTGGTAAGACTGTTGGTTCCGGGGTTGTTACGAAGATCCTGAAGTAGTTTCAGTCAGATGAATTTTTGCTGCCTGCTGGCGGTGCTCAGCAGGCAGCTTTGCTTTTTTTGGGCTGAGGTTTGTCATGCGAGAGTATGTTTGGCTTGAGTGCACGGAGACCGGTCAGCGGAACTACCGTGTAATCAAGGAGACTCGTGGGACTGAGCGTTTGGAGTTGATGAAGTATTGTCCAAGACTTCGTCGGCACACGCTGCATAAAGAGTCTCGAAAGAAGTAGGCCAATTTTGGTCTGGTTTGAACGGGTGTAGCTCAATTGGCAGAGCAGCGGATTCCAAATTCGCAGGTTGCGGGTTCAAGTCCCTCCGCCCGTGCTTGGTGCCGGTTTTGATGATTTGGTTTGGCTGATTGGTTCTGTTTAACCGTTGTTGGGCCTCACATGTCGAGCAAAAGTGCGGGTGCTTCTTTGGTGCCGGAATTGTTTCGCTTTGGCGTGTATAAGTCCAGCCAGGGCCGGATGGTTCGCCAGTTTACGTTCTTTGCAATTGTAGTTATAGCTGCGTTCGGATGCCTGACGTTGGCGAATGGGATGTTGGGTACAGCTGATAAAGCTGTGCGAATCGGGGTTCCAACCCTGATTTGGCTGGCCTGTACCTGGGTGGCCTTTCGATTTGTCAATATCCCGAAATTTGCAGATTTTCTCGTATCAGTTGAATCGGAGCTCGAGAAGGTCACTTGGCCGTCTCGGCACGAAGTCATTCAGGCGACGATTGTTGTGCTGGTCGCAATGTTTTCACTTGGCGTGTTTCTGTTTTTGATCGATTTGCTGTGGACTTGGCTGTTTAGCGTTATTGGCTTCACAGAGTACAAGTCGTAGTTGCGGCTCCAGTGCTGTGCAAGTTGGCAATCCGTTGGCGTTCGTGGTTGCAATTTGTAGTCGGTGGCATCAACATACGCGGCCCATTTTTGTGGTTTCATTGTTAGGAGTATGTCTCTATGGCAAAAGACGCAGCGGTCGGAAGTTCTGCGGCCAGTGACATGCTTTGGTATGTTTTGAAAGTTCAGACGAATCGCGAAAGAACCATTCGCGATGCCTTGTTGAAGAAGATTAAGTTGGAAGGCCTCGAAGAATGCTTCGGGGAAATTGTGATCCCGTCGGAGAAGGTTGTTGACACCCGCGGCGGTTCGCCGAAAGAGCAGGACCGCAAGCTGTTTCCGGGGTACATCATGATTCAGATGATTCTGAATGATGATACTTGGTATCTCGTCAGGGATACTGGTGGGGTTGGTGACTTTGCTGGTGCTGCAGGAAAGCCGCTCCCTATGGAGCAGCATGAAGTTGACCGAATGTTGGGTCGTGCAGAGCAGCAGGTTGGTGCGGCTCCGAAGGTGAAGATACAGTTTTCTGTTGGGGATGTTGTTAAGATTCGCGAAGGGACGTTTGAGAATTTCGAAGGCGCTGTTGAGGGCATTGACGAGCACAACGGGAAGGTTTCTGTGCTGATCGAGATCTTCGGTCGGTCAACGCCGGTTGAGTTAGATCATTGGCAGATTGAATCGGTTTGACGTTTGGCATTTGCATTGATGGGTTGGTTGGGTCATGGGTAAAGCGCGTGCGGTTACGGCTCAGATTAAGGTTCAGGTGACTGGTGGTCAGGCGACTCCGGCTCCTCCGGTGGGTACTGCGCTTGGTCCTCACGGCGTGAATATTGGTCAGTTCGTTTCGCAGTTCAATGAAAAAACGCGTGACATGATGGGGGTGACTATTCCCTGCGTGATCACGGTGTACAACGATAGGTCGTTTGAGTTTGTTCTCAAAAGTCCTCCGGCTGCAGTGTTGCTGAAGAAGGCTGCCGGTGTTGCGAAGGGTTCAGGTAGCCCGTTGAAGAGCAAGGTTGGTAGTGTGACGACCGCTCAGTTGGATCAAATTGCGAAGCAGAAGTATGAGGATTTGAATGCCTCGTCTCCTGAGCAAGCTCGCAAGATGATCGCGGGTACAGCTCGTAGCATGGGTATTGAGGTTATTGATTAGTTCGGGTTGAGTGGTTGTTCAGTTTTTTCTGGTTTCGGCGTAGGTGTTTGTCATGGCTGCTCAATCAAAGCGGATGAAGACTCTTTCAAAAAAAGCCATCGAGCTTGGCGTGCTTGCACTGCCGGATGCTGTTAAAGCGTTGAAGGGTTTGGAAGATTCGCTTCCGAAGGCGATCAAGCGAATTGGGTTCGATCAGACCGTCGAGATTGCGCTCCGCTTAGGCGTCGATCCTCGGCAGGCTGATCAGATCGTCCGTGGATCGATAGTGTTGCCTCACGGCATTGGCAAGTCCCAGCGAGTGTTGGTTTTCGCGCAGGGCGAGAACGTAAAGATTGCTCAGACGGCCGGTGCCGACTTTGTTGGTGCGAAAGAGCTGGCAGACAAGATTAAGGACGGCTGGTTGGAGTTCGATGTGGCG
>JBILXT010000440.1:0-5718 GCA_044378235.1 Planctomycetaceae bacterium | reverse complement strand
GGCTGTTCGGCAACGAGTCAACCAGTTTGGGACCCGTCAACTCAGGACGCAGGTCTACGCCGCTGCTCGACATACCCTGGAATTCGAGCCCAATCGGGAAGAGGTCTTCGGAGATCTCGTGGACTGGTTAATAAAAACGTGAGATGCTGGCAATTGAGCCAGTGGTCTTGCCCACATGCAACGCCGTAGCGTTGCCAGCGCGTGGGCCCGGTAGACAACGGACCCGAGAAACCTCATCCTACGCCTCGGATGATTGACAGTCGCCTGCTGCATCGGCATTGCTTTCTGTATTCAGTGTCGCAGACCAATGCGAGATCTGACGTCATCTCTAGCTTCCTGGCTTATCCTCAATGGAAAATTGTTATGCCACGCACGTTATGTTCATTCCCCACTTTGTTAATGACGCTGCTTATGATCAGCAACCTGCCCCTGAATTCCTCCGCGCAGGAAACCAATCCGGACGACGCCTATCAGCTGGGTACCGATTCGCAGCGTCAGGAAGGCGTGCCGCAGGGAACTGTCACGAAACATGAATGGACCAGTCAGATCTTTGAAGGCACCGTGCGAGAATACAGCGTCTACATTCCAAAGCAATACGACGGAACTCAGCCAGCGTGCCTGATGGTTTTTCAGGATGGTCATGCCTACATGGATGAGAATGGTCAGGTACGAGTCCCGATTGTTTTCGACAATCTGATTCATCAGGGGAAGATGCCGGTCACGATTGGACTGTTCATCAACCCCGGACACAAAGGTGATGCCATCCCGGAGAGTCGCTGGCGAGCTAACAATCGCAGCTTCGAATACGACACTTTGAGCGATCAGTATGCTCGATTTGTCGTTCAAGAATTGCTGCCTCATGTCGTGGAAGAGCATAAGCTGAACCTCAGCAATGATCCGGCCGACCGAGCGATCTGCGGGATGTCCAGCGGCGGGATTTGTGCGTTCACTGCGGCCTGGGAGCATCCGGAATGGTTTGGCAAAGTCCTGAGCCATATCGGCAGCTTTACCAATATCCGCGGCGGCCATGCTTATGAAGCGATGATTCGCAAGACGGACAAGAAACCGATCCGAGTATTCCTGCAGGACGGCGAGAATGACCTCGACAACGAACACGGAAATTGGTGGCTGGCCAATCTGCAGATGGAGAAGGCTCTGAAGTTTAAGGGATACGATTACAAGTTTGTCGGCGGCACGGGTGCTCATAGCGGAAAGCATGGCGGTGCAATTATGCCGGAATCATTGACCTGGTTATGGCGTGATCATGTGGCGGGCCCTGAGCCTGTCTCCGATCCAAAAGCAGAACCAGTCGATGCGAAGACGGTTTATGAAGAGAAGTCGATTACCTGGACCGGCGGCGAATACAAAGACGAAGAGTTTCGTTATCGCCTGATGAAACCAGCCTCCGTCGAAGCCGAGCAGAAATATCCGCTGGTGATTTTCCTGCATGGTGCCGGTGAACGAGGAACCGACAATGCTCTGCAGTTGCTGTACTTTCCAACTCAAATGGCTCAGCCTCGCTGGCGTGAGAAATTCCCATGCTACGTCCTGGCACCTCAATGCCGCGCTGACAAAAAATGGCTGGAAGTTGACTGGACTGCGAAAACAGATCCCGTGTCGCCCGACGAACCCACCGCGCAGCTCAGTACTGTCATGGAGATGATCGAACGTACGATCAAGGAAGAGCAGATCGATCGAGATCGTATCTACCTGACGGGCTTGTCGATGGGCGGTTTCGGTTCGTTCGATCTGGCCAGCCGACATCCGGAATGGTTTGCTGCCATCGCTCCCATCTGCGGCGCGGCGGATCCGGCGAAAATTGTGGCATTGAAAGATATCCCCGTCTGGCTTGTTCACGGAGATGCCGACACGGTCGTTCCAGTCGAACGCAGCCGCAGCGTCGTTGAGAATTTAACAAAAGTCGGTGGTAAACCGGTTTATGTCGAGTTCCCCGGAGTTGGCCACAATTCGTGGACCCCAAGTTATTCAGACAATGACGGTTTGGTTCCATGGATGTTTCGACAACGGCGGCCAGCCGCGGCAAAATAACCCGATAAGCGGAAAGGCGCTAGTGCTTCGTGAAGATAAGGAATTCGGGTTGGAGGTAGTGGATCTTGCTAAAGATCCCTTGGCTGCTGGACCTTTAGCAAGGTCCACTACCCGAAACTTAAATCTTGACAAAGCACTAGCCACCGGTGCCTGTAGTCACAAAGACTGGAAAACACCGGCAGCTAGCGCCGTACCGCTCACAGAGAAATCGTTAAGTCAGTTCTTACTCCGACCACACGCCGTCCCGCCGCGAGTATCCGCCGATGTCAAACCTCCGATTCTCTTTGGCCGCTGCTGTCGCATGGTGTTGCATCGTCTATAACGGCGAAGCATCGGCTCAATCAAAGCAAACCATCCGCTTTGATCAGCAAGTACGGCCAATACTATCCAACCATTGCTGGAGTTGTCATGGGCTGGATGAAGGCAGCCGACAGGGCAATCTTCGCCTGGATCTGCGAGCGAATGCCATCACTGCGGGAGAGAGCGGCCAGCCGGCGATCGTACCTGGACATCCGGAGAAGAGTCAGCTGATCGAGCGTATTGATTCGCATGACCCCGATACTCAGATGCCACCACTGGTTACGAAGAAACCTCTGTCCGAAGAACAAAAGCAGATCCTGAAGCAATGGATCGCAGAAGGTGCGGAGTACTCCGGCCACTGGGCGTTCGAAACTCCCCAACGGCCGGAACCGCCTGTCATTGTGAACTCGAAGTGGGCGAAGAATCCTATCGATCAGTTCATTGCTCAACGGCTACAGGGGGAAGGTTTGCAACCAGCTGAGGAAGCGGCTCCTCATGTCTGGCTGCGGCGAGTCACTTTGGATCTGACCGGTCTGCCGCCTTCGCTGGAAGACTTAGATGCATTCGAAGCGGCTCTCAAAATGTCGCCACGAGAAGCGGTTTACGCGGATGTCGTTGATCGACTGCTGAAGTCGCAGCATTATGGCGAACGCATGGCAATGCAATGGCTGGATGCAGCTCGCTACGCAGACACCAACGGCTACAACAACGATGAAACTCGCACCATGTGGCCGTGGCGAGATTGGGTGATTAATGCCTTTGCATCCGGGATGCCATACGACCAGTTTCTGACGGAACAAATCGCAGGCGACCTGCTTCCGAATCCGACGATCAGCCAACGCGTTGCCACCGGATTCAGTCGTAATCATGTGCTCACCACGGAAGGCGGCATTATCGAAGAAGAGTATCACGTCGAATATGTGGCCGATCGAGTTCACACAACAGCGACCGTGTTTCTGGCGATGTCGATGCAATGTGCTCGCTGCCATGATCACAAGTATGATCCTATTTCTCAGCGTGACTACTATCAGTTCGCGTCGTTCTTTAACAACGTGCCGGACAAGGTGGTATCCTACAACAAAGCTCGCATGGCCGAGCCTTTGCTGAAAGTGCCATCGCCCGAGCAAACCGCGGAGTTGCAGACGATCGATGCTCGGATGGTGGAGATTGACGAGCTGTTGAAAAATCGAGCTGCCAATGTGAGTAGCGAACTCAAAGCCTGGGAGGCATCGTTGACTGCTGAGCAGATTGCAACGGCCGGGCCGATCGGTCTTCGCAGTCACTTGCCGCTGGATGAAGCAGACGGAGACGTCGTTGCGAATCGGGTCATCGCGGAACAAAGCGGAACCATCAAGGGCCAGCCTTTGAGGAAGCCAGGGCGTCTGGGCCAGGCTCTGGAATTTGACGGTTCGAATTATGTCGACGCGGGGCAGATCGGCGACTTTGACAACACCGACAAGTTTTCGATTTCGGTCTGGATTCAGATTTCATCCAATGAGATCGGCACTGTGCTTTCAAAGATGGACGATGACAATGCGTATCGCGGCTACGATCTGATGATCGACGGCGGGAAAATCGCCGCACATTTCGTTAGCCACTGGCCGGACAATGGATTTCGAATTGCATCAAAGAATCCTGTCAGTCTGAATGAATGGCATCATCTGGTTGTCACGTACGATGGTTCGAAGCGAGCGCAAGGCGTAAAGCTTTACTTCGACGGGGTGGCCCAGGAGTTCGACGTTACGACCAACAATGAACTCTCCGGATCGCTGAAGACCGACAAACCGTTTCACATCGGCCGACGTCACAAATCTGTGCCGTTCAAGGGACTCGTTGACGACCTGCAACTGTTTGGCAGCGAACTGAGTTCCGATCAAGTGTCGTCACTCGCAAAGGGGGAAACGTTTGCTCAACTTGCTGAGCTGCTCAAGACTCCAGCGGCTGAACGAAGTGATGAGCAACAACAGTCATTGCTTCAATACTATGTGAACCAGGTCGACCCGACCGCCAAAGCTCTTCGTGCCGAACGAGCTGAACTGCCGAAACGCCGGACGGAGATTGATAATGAGATTCCCGCTACGATGGTGATGTCAGAGCCCGCGGAACCACGTCCGGCGTTTATCCTGAAACGAGGACAATACGATCAGCGGGGAGAACAGGTTGCATCGGGATTTCCGCAGGCTCTGAGCAATGCTCTTTCAGAATCAGGTGATAACTCCGCCAGCCAAAAGACGCGTCTCGATCTGGCTCGGTGGCTCACCGATCCACGTCATCCGTTGACGGCTCGAGTGGCGGTCAATCGTTGGTGGGAGATGCTGTTTGGTCTCGGGCTGGTCGAAACATCGGAAGACTTTGGCAGCCAGGGCGCGTTTCCAAGCCATCCGGAATTGCTCGACTGGCTGGCGACAGAATTGATCGCTCAGCATTGGGATCAACGAGCCATCCTGAAACAAATCGTCTTGTCAGCCACGTATCGGCAGTCATCGAATGTGACTCCGGACCTGCTACAGAAGGATCCTCGCAACACGCTGCTGGCTCGCGGCCCGCGATATCGGCTCCCTGCAGAAACAGTACGAGATCAGGCGTTGTTTGTGAGCGGCTTGTTCAGTCCACGCATCGGTGGCCCCAGTGTTCGCCCTTATCAGCCGGAAGGACTCTGGGAAGATGTCAGCGTGGAGCGACGCGATAAATATGTTCCGGATGCGGGCGAAGGACTTTATCGTCGCAGCATGTATACGTTCTGGAAACGCACTTGTCCGCCGCCCGGAATGGCGACTTTCGATGCTCCCGATCGCGAATTCTGTCTCGTTCGACGAGCACGCACGAACACTCCTTTGCAGGCACTCGTGCTGTTAAATGATCCAACCTTCGTCGAAGCGTCACGTAAGTTGGCGGAACGATGTCTGATGAGCTCTCAGGATATTAACATCCGAATAGATCATGCGTTTCGAATTGTGCTTGGGCGTCGACCAGATGATGTAGAACGTTCAACGATTCAGGAGATCCTCGACGAGGCGACGAGTGAGTTTACTGCTGATCCGTCATCAGCGGAGGCCTGGCTGGCCATTGGCGCTTCACCACGCGAGATGAGTATTTCTCCTGTAGAATTGGCCGCGTGGTCTACTGCCATGAGTGTTCTGCTGAATCTGGATGAATCGATCTCGAAGCTTTAACGCATTGGCGATTGTGTCAGCGCACTGCGATGAAACAAGCTGTGACGCAACGAGTTGGCAGACTATGTCGTTTCGATAAGACATAACGGCCATCCACGTAAATCGAGGGCTCGTTGTTCAGCGGCTTTTCTTTACATGCTCAGGGAATTCGAATACTCCTGGGGATTGAGCCATGGCGGGATTGCCAAGTTAACCA
>JBILXT010000439.1:0-5723 GCA_044378235.1 Planctomycetaceae bacterium | reverse complement strand
ATTTCACGAACTCCTGACTTTTCAAACGTGAGTGGAGACAACGATGGCCAGAGTAACTCGTCGAGGATTCCTGCAGACATCGACTGCGGCCGGGGCGTCTCTGATACTGACGGGCACCAAAGCCTCCGGGAAAATTCTCGGAGCCAACGATCGTCTCCGAATTGCCGTCGCGGGTTTGAACGGTCGTGGCCAAAGTCATCTCGCTGGCTGGATGGATCAGCCCAATGTTGAGATCGCCTACATCGCCGATCCCGATAAGAAGGTGCTTGCCAGTGCGATGAATAGTCTCCAGGGGAAACTCAAGGAGAACTTCAAGGCGAAGGGAATCGCCGATATTCGCGAAGCTCTGGAAGATAAGAACCTCGACGCAATCTCGATTGCCACTCCAAATCACTGGCACTCGTTAATGACCATCTGGGGTGCTCAGGCCGGCAAGCATGTCTATGTCGAAAAGCCGATGAGCCATGATGTCGCAGAAGGTCGCATCGCTGTCGCGGCTCAGGAAAAATATGGCGTGGTCATTCAGCATGGTACTCAGAGCCGCAGCGACGCTCGCATTGCGGGACTCCATGAAGCCATTCAGGCCGGAAAGTTTGGCAAGCTGAAGATCTCATACGGGTACTGTTGCAAGAAGCGAGGCAGCATTGGTCACAAGGCGATTTCGGCTCCTCCGGAGAATCTCGACTGGAATCTCTGGCGCGGGCCGGCAGTCATTGATGAGTTCCATGGGAACTTCGTGCACTACAACTGGCATTGGTTCTGGAAGACTGGAAATGGGGACCTGAACAACCAGGGAACTCATCAGCTCGACATCGCCCGGTGGGCGCTGGATAAGGAGTTGACTCATCCCGTGAAAGCGATGGCCATCGGTGGTCGCTTCAAATGGGATGACCAGGGCGAAACTCCGAACACAATGATGGGGATTGCCGAGTATGCCAACGGGCAGCAGGTCTTCTTCAACGTGCGAAACATTGACTACCCAAAGTACGAGCACCAGGTGGAGAACGAATACTACTTCGAGGATGGCGGTAAGATCATTCGAGGCCTGTATTATCCGGCGGGCAGCTCGAATGGGGAGAAGCTGGACATCGCTCCGGGCAAAGTCACGCCGGGCGGAAACTGGGCGGCGTTCATTACCGCATGCCGTGAAGGCAAGCCCGAACTTGCAAACGGGAACGTTTATGACGCTCACTATGGCTGCGTTTTGGGCCATCTGATGAATAATTCCTACCGTCTGGGGCAAAAGGTCCCGTTTAATGCTCGAGCAGGAAAGTTTGGCGACAATAAAGACGCCGCTGAGCATTTCCTGAAACTGCATGACACTCTTCAATCGGGTGTCGGCATTCCGGAAGACGGAGCCGAGTATACGGTTGGTCCATGGGTCACGTTTGATCCTAAGACGGAAACGCACGTGGGTGACTATTCCGCCGAAGCCAACGGGCTGTTAAAGGATGCGAATCGACCGGGTTTTGAGATTCCAACTCCGGACAAGGTTTGATTTCGGAGGTTAAGGAATTGTCCCGAAACAGGTTCCGACTATCCCAACCCGAAGCGTCAGTTTTGAAGTTGCGTTATTCAGGAGTGTCGAAGATCAACGGGACGAAAACACAGGGAATTATCACAACCCGACGCGTCAGCGAGGGATTTAGGAGAAGAACTGTGCGAAGGCGAAATCGCAATCCCTCACTGACGTTTCGGGTTGTGATTTTAATGCATGGGCATATTCAAAAGTTGTTTTAGGACGATTTCGAGGTGTACTGGCTCGTCGACCCTGTGGAGGATTCCTCAGGGGCATTGTCCAAAGGAAGTGTTGTGTTCGCAGGAGGCTTTCAGGAATAAATGATCGCTCGATTTTTTACACAGAGAAGCTGCTTCTGATGTCACGCGTGTTTATCGTTGCTGCCAAGCGAACTCCTTTCGGTCGATTCCGTGGAGCGTTAGCCGACCGGGGGCCTGTGGAACTCGCTGTTGCCGCTGCAAATGGTGCCCTGGCGGGACTGGATCGCAGCGTGATCGATCAGGTCATCATCGGGAATGTGCTCTCGGCCGGGCAGGGAATGAATGTGGCTCGACAGATTGCCGTGGGTCTGCAGCTGCCCCTCACAACATCCGCCTATACGATCAATATGATGTGTGGGTCCGGCATGCAGTCAGCGCTTTTGGGGGCACAGGCTATCAAAGCGGGTGAAGCGCAAGTGGTTCTGGTTGGCGGCACAGAATCGATGACTCAGTCACCGTTCCTTCTGGCTCGTCCAGGCAAAGGGGAAACACTGCCGGAGTCAAACATCAGTGAGCATGCGGTCGATTCAATGCTCACCGATGGACTCGTGGACAGTTTCAGCCAGCGTACGATGGCGGAGACCGTGGAGGACATCGCCGAAGAAATGAAGATCAGTCGCCGTGAACAGGACGCCTGGGCGGAACGCAGCCAGCGTCTTTATTCGAAAGCTCTGGTTGAGGGACGGTTTGCCGAAGAGTTGGTTGCCGTCGACGATTGTGTGCAGGATGAACATCCACGCCCTGACGCAAATCGACAATCGTTGGCTGCTCTGAAGCCGTTGTTTGAATCGGACGGAACGGCACCAGCGGGGACAATTTCCGCGGGTAACGCGTCGGGAGTCAACGACGGCGCGGCCATTTTGTTATTGGCCAGTGAAGAGGCGACTCGGAAACACGGCTGGAAACCGATGGCACAATTGACGGCCGGTACCAGTACTGGTTGTGATCCGCAAAAAATGGGCCTCGGGCCCGTTCATGCCATTCGCAAACTACTGGGGCAGCTGGGCAAGAATCTCCAGGACTTTGATCGAGTGGAGATTAACGAAGCATTTGCTGCCCAGGTTCTGGCGTGTCTGCGAATGCTGGAAGTGCGAGTGAACCTGGCTCAACCGGATGTCAGTACGGGAATTCTGGCTGGCATCCCGATTCAACTCAACGGGCATGGCGGAGCGATTGCGATTGGGCATCCGCTGGCGGCCAGTGGAGCACGCCTGTTGACTCATCTGGCCTGGCAGATTGCGCAGGGGCGTTCAAAGAACTGTCTTGCCTCACTGTGCATCGGCGGCGGGATGGGAATTGCGGCCGCTTTGTCGAATCCCTGACATTTTTTGGTGGGTTCCACGCTGTTGGTTTCGTCAGGCACAAATTCCAAGTGATGAGCGGGGGCGTCGCTGGTCGCGTCTGCAGGGCCTCACGCCTGAAACCTCAGGCGTTTTATGGATTCCAGGCAGATTCTCGGAATTCCGTGTGCGTTTTCAGTGAACTCTTCGTTCTCCCGGCGTGGGGCGAGGTCAGCGAACTGAAACGAACGGGATTTTGAGATGAACACGAGCAGAACCAATTGGAAGATCAGTGCCAGCAAACTGGCTGTCGCGATAGCAATGGCCGCCGGTTATGTTGAATCCGGCAGCGGTGTTGCAGGCGGCTTCGTGATGGCTCAGGAGACCGCTGCTGCGAAAGCCGCCACGGTTGAAGCTGCTGCAAAGGTTCTCGACCTGCGGACTTTCAGTCTTCCCGAAGGCGCGGAGATGCTGGGAGAGCAGAGTATCGGCACGCTGTCTTATGGGACCTCGGCAGATCCCAAAGCCGCTTATGAACTCCAAAAGAAGCAGCTTTCGAAACTGGGCTGGAAGGAACTTCCGGGTGCGATGACCGATGCGACCTACGCCAGCGGCATGTTCAGCAAAGAGGGATATTCGCTGTCGATTTCCACGTCGTCTTCAGGCCAACCCGAAAAGGAACGGGCCACGTATGTGTTCCTGATCAATTTTGGCAACGTGTCGCTCAAGTCGCTGCCTGTCATCAAAGGAGCGACCTCAACATTCATCAATGAAGCGACCGCCGTTTATTCCATCGACATGAAGGTGCAGGATGCCGCCGACAAGACTCTGAAACTTTTGCTGGACGCGGGTTGGCAGCCTTATGGCTACAACGATGTGTCTCCGGAACTCAAGCAGTTTCAAGTGAAGAAGAATGCCATCCAGATTGGAGTCATGGTCAACGTCGCACCAGCTCAGGGAAATAAGACAGCAGTCATGTACAGTTCGTCTCTGCTGGCCGCTGACATTCCTGCGCCGGCCAATGCGGAACAGCTGAATTTCACGGGACAGCAGAAGACACTGCGGTTTGAATCACCGGAAGACTTTGCTGGTGTTGTCGGGTTCTACGAAAAAACGTTGCCGGCTCAGGGCTGGAAACCATCCGGCGCGAAGATGGTTGTAGGTGAAGGCGATTTCGGTCGCCCTGTAGGAAGTCGAGTTTTCACCAACGCGGCCGGTGACGTGATTGATGTGAGTCTGGAGAAATCTGAAGACAAAACATCGGCAGTCGTCAAGCATCTCTCGAAACAGGAGATCGAGGCGGCTCAGAAGAAGCTGCTGGCAGAGAACGAAGCAGCGGAAAACGAGGAGATGAAGGAGTCTGATGGCGAAGCTGGCGAGGACTATGAGGCTTTGGCTAACTCCGTGATTGCAGATGTTCTCAGTGGCAACCGCAATAAAAATGCTGGCAAAAGGAAGGCTGCCGCGGAAGCCAGTGATGCCGTACAGATCAAGGTGCCCGAAGGCACAAAGGTTAACAGAACCAGCGACAACGTGCTGCAGATCAAAGTCGGAGCTGGCAAGGGCAAGAAGACGGCCGAGTTCATCCAGGGGCACCTCGCGGCTGATGGTTGGGAAGCTGAAGGCGATGATCTTGAAAAGGATTCCGGCAACCTCGACTTCAAAAAAGATAATCAGTCCATCACCCTGACCTACGTCGACACGGGCTTTACTGATGTCATGATGATGCTGATCGGAATCGGCACTGAGCTGGATTCCACAGAAGCGGATGCGCCGGCCAAAGCGAGCGACAGCAAGGCTCCCGCAAAGAAATCTGCCGACAAGCCGAAGCGAACAACTGACGACTCTGACAACGAGGAAATGGAAAAGGAAGACGACGAAGACTCAGAGAAGGTTGAAGAGCCTGAGCGAGTCGAACGTCCAAAGAAGGGCATCGCAAAAATGCCAAAGCTGCCCAACACCGGGGTGGCTCGCATGGGCGAAAAGACGTATGAACTCAATGAGGTCGTTGCCTACGAAGAGATTGTTGACGGCGAGTGGCGAACGAAGATCGTGGCGTCCGCAAAACCCGTGAAGCAGGAGAAACTGTTGGCTCTGCTGAAGAAGGACGGCAACGACGAAGAGATGGAGTTCCCTGAACCAAGCGTACGAGTGGAGATTGGAGCAGACGGCGAGGTTACAGGAATCAGCTATCAGCTGGACGGCGTTAGTGGCAGCAATAACGCAGGGACTATTGGCGAAGTTCTTGTCGAAGACAATCGGGCTCGAGGCACTCTGGAACTGGAAGAAGAAGGCGAATTCTTCGAACGTACTTATACGTGGAAGATCAGCTTTGACACGAGTGTGCTGACCAAAGAATCAAAGCCGGCGAAAGTCGCTCAGAATCTGCCGAAGCTGGAGAATGGTGGTCAGTTGATGTTCGGTGACGGCAGATGGAAACTGGCTCATGTTGTCGCCTACGAAGCAAAGCAATTTGACGAGATTGTGACCAAGGTATTGGTCAGCGAGAAGCCAATCAACATGGCCAAACTCAAAGCTTCACTGGCGGACGATGGCACAGACAACGGAATCTTTGAATTGCAGCCGAATATCAATCTGGTCATCGACGACAACGATTCCCTGGAACGAGTTTCAATCTGGGTCGATGGGGCGTCGGTCTCTTCA
>JBILXT010000438.1:0-5737 GCA_044378235.1 Planctomycetaceae bacterium | reverse complement strand
TGTATCTCACCGAGACGCATGAGCCGATTCGGGAATTGGTCTAGAGCGACTGTTCCAGATCGACTCCTTTGGCCTTGCAGACTATTGATTTAGTCGCATCCTGCGGGCTTCCGTTTACCACCCAGCCGGAGGCGCCGGCCAGCATAAAAGCCGGCGCCTCCGGCTGGGCGGTAAACGATGAAACCAAACAGCCTGCTTGTGTCGAAGGTGAGTGATTTGCGGGCCCTTCAGACGGTTTAAGATTCTGGTCGCCAAACGCTTCACCACTCAGACAAGCTGAGTGGAGTCAACAAGCGAAGATTTGGAGCCGTAGAATTGCCAATTTTCTTTCTGAGCGAGTGGAACGCATCCCACAGACATTCGACGCCAATTCGCACGTTGCGGAAAATACGACAAAGTCCACTGACTTTCCGCCGACCGTTTCATACTCTGCCCATCGACTTCAGCCAACCTTAACGCCGCAGGAACAATGATTCATGGTCACAGACTCCCTGACAAACGCAAAGATGTATTACGGTCTCGGGGAGCGTATTGCGAAAGCACTGCAATATCTTCAGGAGCATGATGGCACTCGTTTACCACTCGGAAAAACGCCCATCGATGGGGATCAGATTTTCGCACTGGTTCAGGACAACACGACCAAGCCAAAAGCGGAAGGTGTGTGGGAAGCGCATCGCAAGTATATCGACGTGCAGTTTGTAGCGGCCGGTGTTGAGCAGATGGGATGGGCGAAAGTGAACACGCTCACGGTCAAGAAGCCCTACGACGCTGATGCTGACTATGCCCTATTCGACGGCCCTGGAGATTTCGTAACGGTACCGGCAGGAAGTTTCACCATCTTCTTTCCGCAGGATGGGCATATTCCCGGCGTCGCGGTCAACGATCAACCGTCCGCTGTGCGAAAGATTGTGGTGAAGGTTGCCGTCGATTGAGGCTGCGTTAGAGCGAAAAAGCGAGCACCAGACAGAGGTGCCTCCGGATCAAAACAGCCCGGCAATCGGATCGCCGTGATAGATGTTGTGAGGACGGTTGAGTTCGTCCTTCCAGACGGCGGTTCCGGGGATTCCGAGGGCGGAGTAAATGGTGGCGGCCAGATTCTCCGGCTGCTGTGCATCAAATGCGGGATAGGCCCCGTTTTGATCAGACGCTCCGATCACGGTGCCACCGCGAGTACCGCCACCGGCGACGAAAACCGTCTGCACAGCTCCCCAATGATCGCGTCCTGCTTTGGCTCCTGGACTGCGATTCTGAGCATTGACCTTGGGCGTGCGGCCCATTTCGCCAACCATCACGACCAGTGTCTCTTCCAGCATCCCGAGCGACTGCAGATCGTCGAGCAGAGCCGACATGCCCCTGTCCGTTGGTGGCAACAAGCAATCTCGGAGCAATGGGAAATTATTGTCGTGAGTATCCCACGCTTCGTTATTCCCCAGATTCACCTGAACCAGATTGACTCCGGCCTGAACCAGTTGTCGAGCCATCAACAGGGACCACCCGAACGCATTTCGACCATAGCGATCCTGTGTCTCCGCATCAGCATTGTGAACATCAAAGGCCTGCTGAACTCCAGCATCCGTGAGCAGTGAAATGGCCGACTGTCGATGGCGGTCAAATGATTCGATCGTCGCCGATTGTTCAAGGTCGCGTCGTTGCAAATCCAGCATCGAGCGCAAACTGTCGCGATCAGAAAGACGAGTTCGACTGAGCCCTTCCGGGAGACTCAGATTGGGCGATTGAAACTTCAGATCCTTGTTGCGCTCTCGCCCGCGGACAAAATGAAACTCATAGTCCGGATACGCACCGTAAGATTTCGGATTGTAAGGAGATGCTTCGATAAACCACGGATCACGCTGACTTCCCATCAGGCCGCCGAACTGACCTGGCAGAGTTCTCCCGCTGTTATGAATGAGTCGCTCAGGAAGCACGACGGCCGGCGGCAGATTGTTGATTCGCTTTGGAACAGCATCACCGACGATCGATGCAATCGAAGGCCAGTCGGTCGACTGCGGTTTGACCGGACTATAATTCGGAGGCATCGGCGTTCGGCCGGTCAGAATACACGTATGCCCCTGCGAGTGTTCATTGTGCGGAGTTGTCAGCGAACGAATCAAGCTCCAGTTCTGACTGCGGGCGGCCAGCATCGGCAGATGCTCTGAGACGAAGACTCCTGGAGTCTGCGTCGCGATGGCTGAAAACTCTCCACGAATATCGGCCGGCGCGTCGGGCTTGGGGTCGAAGCTGTCGTGTTGCGTGAGTCCGCCGGAAAGAAAAACAAAGATTACAGACTTTGCGGTGCGACCAGTGACCGGTTGAGAAACAACGTCCGAAGCCCGCAAGGCCTGCATGTGATTCATGCCAAGCCCCAGCAGCCCGACCGAACCCGCCTGAAGCATTGTCCGACGCTTGATGCCCAGATGCTGCGGATTCGATTGTTGAGGATTCAAAGCTGACATTCACCGCTCCTCGATCACATTCCGGCACCAGCAGATTCGTCTTCTTGACTGCACAGTCGTATGCAGAGTGTAAAGGAATCTTTCGCCCTCGACCTCTGGAAATTCAGATTTTTGGGCGGATCAAACAATGTGGCGAAATAACTGGGACGAACTTCTGCGCCATCAGACGAGTATCAGACGGCCCCGGAGTCCCACTCGAAGGACTCTGTTTCGCGGAGTGCTCGCAACCAATAGGCGGAGCTGGTGATTCGAATGTGCAACTTCGTCGGATCTGTCTGTTCGACAGCGATCTGCCAGATGATCGAATCAGCATCGGCGACCTTTCCACTGGCAATCTGATCACCAAATAGTCGATTCAAAATGGCCGACTCATTCATTCCCGCAGAAATCATCCGCACCAGAATCGCGCGATCCATTTCTTTATTGAACAACGCCAACTTTGATGCATCGTCGCATTGAATACTGAGAGTGACTCGCAGAGCATCAGGAACAGGAAACGCCATGGCATTGACGGAGTTCAGCATACTGGCGACGGCGAACATGTCTTGATGCAGCGAAAGGTCCGCAGACTGCTCCCAGAGGCGTTCATGCTGGCTGTCAATGCTGTAGTTCCTGATCTGCCCCCCGCTGAGTTTAGTCCCCACCTTATACTTCAACAATACGGCGGCGGCATCAGGAGGATTCAAATCCTGAAGTGCGAAAAGAGTCATGTCTCGCAACTCATCGACATCAATTTTGCCAGCGTCAGCGATATCGAGCGATGTCAGAATGGACACGTAGTCCGTAGGCGTCCAGCTCTGCTCAAGTTCAGCCAGCTCTTCAAACTCGTCCACTCCAACGCGGTACTTCGTCATTCAGGTCTTCCAGTGAGAGAATGCTCTTTCGGTCGTAGAGTGTAGCAGAGTCTGAACAGAACTGACCGCGTTCTGCTGGTGAAAACAAAACGAAAGAGTTTTCAATGTCGCCACAGTGTGAGACTTGCTCAGCAGGTTCAGACGGTTGATGATCCTTCAAGACGATGCCGCCTGCAGTCGGAAAACTTAAAGTCCCCTGGAAACTCTGGAGAATTGTTATGCCTGTTTACCATGCAGTCTGCGTTTGTTGTCGGTCGTTCTTTTCAGTGATCGCTTTGACTTTGCTTGCTCTCCTGATCTCGTCGTCTTTTACGCGTGCCGATGAAAAGAGCAAAACAAAGTCTGCCACTAAAACTCCAGTGGCTGGTCAGGCCGAAGTGAAGTTGCCTGCCGGAGTGAAGCTGGAGCGAGACATCTCCTATATCCCCGACGGCGACAAAGCCCAGCGGTTGGACATTTACCTGCCAGAAAAAGCTTCTGAAAAACCACTTCCGCTCGTTGTCCATATTCATGGTGGAGGCTGGCAGGGCGGCAGCAAGTTTCCTTGTCCAGTGGCGGGCATGGCTGATAAAGGCTACGTCGTTGCCAGCATCGAGTATCGTTTCAGCCAGAAGGCTCGCTTTCCAGCCCAGATACAGGATTGTCAGGCGGCTATTCGCTGGCTGCGAGCGAACGCGAATACTTACAACATTGATCCAGAGCATGTTGGAGTTGTAGGCGGCTCCGCCGGCGGACATCTTTCAGCGCTCGTTGCAACAGCGGGTGGTAAGGATGCGTTTCCAAAGATCGGCGGCAACGATGATCAATCCGATCGCGTGCAGTGCGTAATCGATATCTTTGGGCCAGCAAACTTCGCCACAGTGATTGAGCAGGCCGAGAACGATAAGAACGTTCGTAACATCTTCAAGTTCAATACTCCCAGCGATCCTTATTCATCCCTGATCGGAGTCGCATTGAATGAGGACAAAGCGAAGACTGATGCAGTAAGCCCGGTCACTTATGTCAGTGAAGATAACCCGCCCACATTAATCCTGCATGGCACTCATGACACGCTGGTTCCGTATGCTCAGAGCGAAGAACTGGCTGCGGAGTTAAAGGCGAAAGGTGTCCCCGTCTGGCTGCAGACTCTGCCTGGTTCAGGCCATGGTGGCGGAGGCTTTGGAAAGCCGCAGATCCAGGAACTGATGCAGAATTTCTTTGACAAATATCTGAAGGGCGCAGAAATCGAAATTCAACTGGTTCCTGAAACAGAAGTATCGATCTGACGGATCTTTGCCCGGGGCCGGATTGCAGGAATGCGTTGAACGATTCGTTTACCGCCCAGCCGAAGGCGCCGGCTTTCGTTTGGGCCGGCGCCTCCGGCTGGGCGGTAAACGGCTGGCTGATTCAGGTTGAACCCCGCAACCATGTTTGGGTATCAACTTCTAACTGGAAAGACCGAGAGGAGTCATGAGAATGTTTCGAGCGTTCATTGTGCTGGCCATGGTGTCATCGGGAATGATGTGGATCGCAAGGGCTCAGGAGACTGCTCCGGCGGCGAGTCCGGTCGGTTCAGTTCTTCCCGGTGCCAGAGCAGAAATTGATGCCGCGAAGTTTCCTTCTCTCCAGGCTGCGTTCGACGCGATTCCGCCGGAAGGCGGAGTCGTAAAAATTCCGCCGGGGACCTTTGAAATCTCTCAACCGTTGATTCTGTCTCGCGGTGATGTGCTGATTCAGGGAGCCGGAGCGGCGACGCATATCAAGAATATGAACATGGAGGGTCAGCCAGCTTTGGTGGTGAAGCACCCGGATGGTGCAAAGGTCGAATCGGCCGATCAACTATGGCGAGTCATGCTGAGCCAGTTTCGCATCACCGGTCAGGAGAAAAGCGGGAACGGAATTGAAGCTATTCTCGTGAACGAAATCTTCCTGCAGGGACTGACCGTCAGCTATCACGGCGGCGACGGAATCAAGCTGGATCGTTGCTACGAAGATGCTCGAGTCAACGCGTGTCTGATGACTTATAACAAACAAACAGGACTTAACCTGCCCGGTTGTCATGACATCGTGGTCTCCGCCAACCAGTTTGAAGAGAACCGTGATGCTCTGCACTGTTTTGATGCTTTTAATCTCTGCATGACTGGAAATTGCATCGACGATCATCTGGGGGATGGCGTTGTGATCGAGAATACGTACGGTTCAGTCGTCTCCGGAAACATGATTGAAGAATGCGATGGTCGAGCCATCGTCTTGGCTCGCGACTGTTATGGCATCACGTTGTCCTCCAACGTGATTGCTCATAACGGCGGTGGAATTGACCTGATTGATGCTCACGGCTGCGCTGTTTCCGCCAATACGTTTCCGTTGCTGAAGATGCCACCTAAAACCAAAGATGGCACTCAGCCTTCGCAACTGGAAACTCGCTGCCTGCGAATTGGCAAAGACAGCAGT
>JBILXT010000437.1:0-5753 GCA_044378235.1 Planctomycetaceae bacterium | reverse complement strand
TCTTTGGCCTGTCGAGCTGCCGCGCTGCAGGAGAACTACGCGATCGGCTACGAAGGGCGTGTGGGTTACGATTATGTGGAAGACGTTGCAAGGGCTTTTGTGCGATCTGCCACTGAATGCCCTCCGGGCGCGACGGTCGCGGACCTTCCGGGAGAGATTGCAACGACCGAGGAATTTCGTGCAGCGATCCTGCAATGTGTTCCAGGAGCCTCATCACACATCACGATCGCGGGACCGGAAATCCCGGCCAATATCCCGCCAAATCCAAACTACATTACGGAGTTGTACTCTGACTGGCGGACAACGACGTTGCTGGAAGGCGTGCAGAAGACGATCGATTACTACGTCCGCAGCAATGAGTCCATCACGGATCGGCGATAGACGACAGAGAGAAGACTACTCAGCCTTAATCGGACGGTACTCGCCGTAAGACTGCCTGGCGAGTTTTTCCAGCCACGTCATCTGCCGCGACTCCACTGCGTTTTCACCAAATTTGATCACATGAATCGTCGTCTTTCCGGTTTCCTTCGCAATTTCGCGAAGATCAGCCGGGGATAACTCCGGCTCATCGCCGTCTGTCAAAAAATAGATCACATCCGGCTTCAAACGCAATGCCTCGAGCAGCGCAGATTTGTGCTCAGTGCCAGCATCGGAGCGAATACGATCGATGCTGTGTGACGCCGCAAGCTTGTTGAACTCCGTGGCAAAGTGCATCACTCGATCGCCCTGGCGAGGAAGCATCAGAGGAGTGCGGTATTCGTTGTAAAAAATCACGCCGAACTGCTGATTGGGCTGCAGCAAACGGAGACTTTTCTTCAGCTGACTTTGAGCCAGCTTCAATCGACCGCCCGACATGCTGCTGCTGGTATCAATCACGTAGACGAAGGTCTTGCCGATCGCTGAGACATCCATAAACGTGGTATCGCCGGGCCCTCCGACTCCGCCAAGTTTTGATGCTCCGCCCGCTTCTGCAGGTTGAATCATCTGACTCCCGCCTCCCTGAGCAGACCGCTTGGTTCCTCCAATCGGTTGCCCCGGTCCGATCAGGGCAGGGAACTTTGCCGAACTATCTCCTTCGGCTTCGGAAGTCTCTTCAGATGAGGTCAACAGGTTTGCGACTTCGGGCACTTCTGAGGGCAACCGCTCCTGAGTTGGTGCCTGGCCATCAGCGGGAGTATTCTGGTTGGTCTGCTGTGTTGATGGATCCTGGGAGATCTGATCATGGCTATCATCCCCAGCACCAGGGGCCATTCCCTCTTCGGCAGAACCGCCGTCGACACCTTCGGAAACAACCAGCCCGATCTCACGAAAGACTTCGCCTCCAGGTGCCCCTGAACCAACCGTCTGGCAACCTCGCAGCGACAAGCTGGCAATCAGGACGACGCTCAGGTGAATCAACAACGACCCGAACCCGCTCGTCAGCAACGAGCTTCGGCTGAACTCCAGATGTGATAGAGCAGGCTTCATTCTGGGCCGTCCCTTATTTGCCCGGTTCTGCAGGCGTCGCCGAGGCTGGTGGCGTCGCAGGTGTCCCCCCAGCAGCCGGAGCAGCAGGTTCCGCCGAGGCCGGCTTCAGGCTCTGCTGAATCATTTGAATCACGTTTTCAGTTTCATCAACTTCGACGGCCTTTTCGGGCGTCTTGAACACAAACGCCTGATCATCCACAGGTTCGTTGATCACAAGATTTCTGAAATCGAGCGTAATCAGAGGACGAACCATTTTCTCCGTCGGATCCATACTGCGTTTCAGAAACTGAATGCGTCGAGGCAACATGGTTTCGGCATCGACGTAAACCCGAGTGTACTCCGGAACATGGGGACGAGGATCGACGATCGAACCTTCAGGAACCTTGAAGACCTCTTTACGAATCCGTTCACTCCAGCGCCCCGTCACTTCATAGACCTTGCGTTCGCCCACGGTAATCGACTTCACGGGAGCGAACTCCATAGTGGTCTGCAGACGCGAAACAAGTCCACGCAGTCCACCGATCCCCAAATCCATGGCCGCGTTTTTGACATCGTACGCTTTGGTCGCTTCGGCAGCGGCGAGAATCGTAGTGATATCGCGACGTGAAACTCGCTGCATATCGCCGTTCTTCCATAGCGTCGACAACACACTGCCGTTGCTGACCTGATTCAAGACTCCACGGTTCAGAGCTTCATCCACCGCCGCCGGCTCAGCATCCAGAGCCAGCTGCTTGGCGTCTTCGGCCTTTTCAGCCACCATCGGAAAGATCATGAACTCCAGGTTGACGCGATTGCCGGAAGCTTCCAGGTACTTTCCTCGCGCGGTGAGCTTCATGCCTGAGATCAGAGACGTCTGATGCAGTTCGCAGCGAAGAGAATCCAGTCCTTCGAGCTTCGAACGAAGCTGGTTCAGAATTTCATCGGCGGCAGGAAGATTCGGATCAGCTGCCGCAGCTTTGGCCGGAGCCGGCGTTTCTGCGGGCGTTTGCGAATCCGTAGCGGCTGGAGCTGCCGCCGCCGGAGCCTCATCAGCCACAACAGCCGATTTTGCCAGTGACAACGCCCCTAAACTCAGCAGGCAACCTGCCAGCACGGTCCGCGTTGAGAAGTGTGGAAAGGTTTGAGGTTTGTAATTCATGTGCTGATTTTGATGGATTTGCCAAAGATTCGAGTTCTGCAGACCCGAAAAACAGGAGAGAAGGACCGACGGATCGCAGGTGTATTCAACCGTCATTGTTCACATGGTGCGGAACTTTACTGGGCCGCGTCAATCGAACCAGCGGAATTACCGGCGATTCGAAGCAGTCTCGAGCGTTTCGAGCCTGCTGAACACAGTGTACCGAGGCCCCCTCATCGGGGTCGACGGCAAACTGGAAACGGTCGGGCACAGTCAGTTTTGCAGTTGAAGGTACGGTCATCTGCGGGTTGCTGTTGGATCGAACACGCGAGTTGCTGTTAGGTCAACTCAGCATCTCAAGGAAGGGGTAGCGATGAGATATTACTTTCTGGCCCTGGGCGCCCTTGTGGTCGTCTGCATGGGCTGTGCCGGAGTGGACGGCCAGAGTGTCCTGAAATCAAACGAGTACGTCGCACCTCCGGCTGCCATGATGCAGCATCCGGGCCCAATGGTCGACGGTCCTGGTCCCGGCGTCATGGGAGTCCTGGCTCAGCCAGGCGGCATGGGCGGCCCAGGAATGGGTATGCCTCAGATGTCAACTCAGGTCAAGTTCATTGGCCATGACATGTCAGTCGGCTGGTTGTCCGGCAACGTGATCGCCCGCAATCAGCAGGTGGTCCCGGGTCGAGCAGACTTCCCACAGGGAGCCATCTATCAGCTGGTTTACTCCAACATTTCCGGAGAAGGCTGGGCTGGAGAAGACCTCTTCCCAACACTGGAAGTGCGGTCAGCTCATCCGAACACGATCGCTTATCTGACTCACAACACAGTTCCAGTCGAAATCACCGACGAAGATCTGGAACATGTTCGCAGCAACAACATGGTGACCAAGGTCATCTACCTGCCAGATCCAAAGTTCCAGGCTCGAGCCATCGCTGGTGTGGAAACTCTGGTCTCCACAACTCTTGATCCAGGTATCGACCCAATCGAACAGGCTGAACGAATGGGAACCATCATGGTGGTTCTGCGAGTCGGCAACAAGCGAATGCACTTCGACGAAGCTCAGGTTCAGCCGAACGGAACAATTGCTCCGGTCAGCTTCTCCTCAGCAGACGGTGACAATGGCGAGTACCTGCCACCATCACCAGTGACTCTGATTCCTTCCGATGTTCAGGGTGTTCCAGGAGCGATGATTGCCGCCGGTGGTGGCTTCCCGGGTCAGAATGTTCCAGTCTCTGGAATGGGTCCAACGCCTGTCTGGGGTATGCCGATGACCGCAACACCAATCGGTCTGCCCGGTCCTCCTCACCTGCCTCTTGGTGGTCCGGCTGGTCTGAAGTCTCACACCATCCGCAACCTGAGCCAGAACAACATGCCTGAACCTGTGGACCACATGCTGATCGATGTTGAACATAGCCCGGGCTACAGCGTCCCAGCTCCGGTAAAGCACATTCAGTACAAGGAAACTCATCCGGTCTTTGGCCCGGGCGACGTTTCAACTCCACAAGGCCAGGGGGCTTACTGTCCTCCAGGTGGATACTGATCTCCTGAATGAACTATGACCGCAGGGGCGATTCGAAGCATCAGCTTCAATCGCCCTTGCTTCGTGAATTCTCGCTCAGGCCGAAAATTACTCAGCGGCCCTCCGAGTCAATCGATCGGAACCATTCATCATGCCTATCGCTCGTGAATCTTCTCTGCGGACTGCGATGATCACTCTCGCACTCCTGCTGACCGGGCCGACTGCTTTCGCGCAGTTCGGAGCCTACCATGAGCCGTTGAATGAGAGGCTGCCTCCCGGCTTCACCGCGGACATCATGGCTCGGGTTCGCCATGACGATATGTTCTGGCTGCAGCCTGTTCGCGTCGAATTGCCAACCGCTGGCACAGTGTCAGTCTACTCAGCCAATCCGGCCCCACTGATCACTACGAGTGCTCCGGCTCAGTTCTCTGTGAACACGGGACACTACTATCGCCTCCGCGTTGCGGACATGCCTGAGTTTCCAGGCGAAGAAATCTATCCGTCGATCGAGATTCTTGATCGACTGCATCCACCAGCTGGCTCCGCTGCCAACTACCCGATCCCAGTCGTACTGACTGAAGCCGATCTGAAGGAAGCCTTGTCCGGACGAATGGTGACTCGCGTCATCTATCTCGAAAACCCTCGCTCAGCCGCTCAGCAAGATCCGTTGCGTCGAAATCCACGAGCCACTCTCGACCCAACCGACAACGCTCTGCAGGAAGCGGGCATGTACGGTCGCCCAATGATGATCGTTCGCATCGGTGGTCGAGTTCCCTCAGGTCCAAACATGCCTATGTCGTACTTTGGTTCCGGCGGCAATGTTGATCCGGGCGATTCGATTCCAGTCGGGTCCGGAGTCGTGAAACTTTCCGACAAGAAGCGAGCTGTTGAGAGCCTCGCAAGCGGCAACGATTGAGACGAATACAGATCGCAACGAGGAACAGGACGACACTCATGAAATCACGCCATCTGTCATCTCGCCGTCTCATGGCCTGGAGTCTGATTGGATTCGGCTTCAGCATCGCTCCCGGTTGTGGTCTTTCTTCGGGACTGCACCGTGAACCGGATCACGTGTATTCCGATACGACTCCTCCGATGCTCCAGCAGCAACCCGGTGTCCAGCCGCTGCCAGCTCGAGCTCATTATCCGGACGAGAATGCAACGATGTCAGCCACTGGCTCTGGTGCTCAACCGGATGGTGTCGTTCGGCTTGGTGGCAATCAGCAATCAACGGCCGTGCGTCATTCAGATCCAACCACCGTTGTAAATGCGAAGTCAACGGCCGTCAAAACATCATCGCAGCACAGCGAATTCGTTCTGGCCAGCTATCAGCCTGACGATGAGAGCTCATCACGCCCGGGCGAACCGATCTTTACGCAGGCCGACCCGCGCCTTGAAACGGGAGACAAGTGCTTCCCGCGAAATCAAATGGAAACGATTGCTCCAGCCCCGCTGGCGGATCTGTATCCTGATGAATACGTTTTTGATGGTGGTGACCGAGATCTGTCCGCCGCGATGCATACCAATCGCAGCGGCCTCGACACAGAAGACACCGTGGCCGCGTTCGCAGACCACACAGGTGAACTTCGAACGACGGCCTCCAATCGAGTTGCCGTTTATGCGCCTCGCTTCGGCTCGGTCCGCACA
>JBILXT010000436.1:0-5764 GCA_044378235.1 Planctomycetaceae bacterium | reverse complement strand
ATGCTCAAGCTGAACAGCTTCAATACGCTGTCGAAAGAGTTCTGTAAGACGGACCTTGGCGAGTTTCTTGACAGACAGTTTGCTGGTGAGTACCTGGATAAATACACGTCACGTGAACCAGTCCCGACGTTACCTCTGTATCATCTTGTTGGGGCGATGGATCCGTTGACAGAAGCGGATGTAAAAGATCGGCCGGCAGACAAATTGCCCGTGACGCTTGGAGAATGGATCAAGGCGGACACTCTGACGCATCTCAAGATCAAGCTGGCCGGTGATCAGCTTGATTGGGATGTGGATCGAGTTCTGGCCATCGAAAAGGTCACAGCGCAGGCTCAGGCGGAGCGAGGATGTGCAGCGTGGTTTTATTCGTGTGATTTCAATGAAAAGTGTCAGTCGGCAGATTATGTGATCGAGTTCCTGAATCGGATTCGAAAGTCGAGTCCTGGGGCATTTGATCGGATTCAGTACATTGAACAGCCGACGAGCAGAAATCTGGACGCGGCAAATGCTCCGAAGATGCACGATGTGGCGAAGATCAAACCCGTTGTGATTGACGAAGCACTGGTTTCCTATGAGTCTCTGCTGCAGGCTCGGGAGCTGGGTTATTCCGGCATTGCCTTGAAGGCATGTAAGGGACAGACCGAGTCTTTGCTGATGGCCGCCGCGGCTCAGAAGTTTGGGATGTTTTTGTGCGTACAGGATTTGACCTGCCCGGGAGCATCCTTCCTGCATTCGTGCAGCCTTGCGGCCCGAATCCCAGGAGTCGCTGCGATTGAGGGGAATGCTCGGCAGTATTGTCCTTCAGCGAACCAAAAATGGGCCAAGAAACTGCCGACGCTGTTTAGCGTCAAAAATGGCACAATCGACACAAGTCGACTTGCCGGGCCGGGGTTGGGGTTCCAGTGACAGATGCTTTTGTCTCGTGTGATCGTTGTGTTCTCTACCCGAATGTGCCGAAGCTGCGATGTGGACCGGAAGTTTTGGCCGACCATGCACTTTCGGACAGGTCAATTGTGGAGTTCGCTTTTCTGTTGCTGGTACCATGGACGATGTCAGCGATCGGAGCTTCTGCTTGATTTCTGGCCCTTAAGGGGGCTGGGCAGTTTTTCCGACTTGTGAAGACTTCTGATCAGTCTCGACGAATGCATCCGGAATGCTCTGCTCTTCGGTCAGTTCGTGCTTGATCTGTCAGGTTGCCGCACTTGGTGATCAGGTGCGGTTGTTCCTTTTTGATTCGTCAACGTATCGCAAATTGCGGAATCACGGACAATGAACTCTTCGCTCCTAACAACACTGCTTCGAAACTCCGGCTTGCTTCGAACAACAGCCTCGTTGATTTTTTTGGGATGGGGAGGAGTCGAAAGTGTCTCGGCACAGGACGAAGCGGCCGTGGTTGCTCCGGTAGAGGAGAACGCTCTTCCTTCTGCAGCTGTTGATGAGTCTGAACCCATCACGATTTACAATTTGCCCAGTCTGAAATTACTTTGGGAAGCTCAGGCTGTCATCAATAAAGGACGCGACAAAGTCGCTCATATTGCGCTGGATGAGGAAGTTGTTTTTGTGCAGTCATCGGCCGGTGTCGTTACGGCACTGAATACAGAAAGCGGTCGTCGTTTCTGGTCTGCTCAGGTGGGACGAAACGACGAAGTTTCAATGAAGGCCACGACCGACAATCAGATGGTGGCTGTCGTTGTAGGTCCGGTCATTCATGCGTTCGACAAGTTTAGTGGCCAGAAGCTTTTTGCCTTCCGGCTTGATAATGCGGCCAGCGGAGCCCCTCTGATTACGAGACGTGAAATTGCCGTTGGTAATCGTATTGACGTCATTCGGCATATCTTCGTTCCTACCTCCGATCAGTCCGTGGTTGCGTATGATGTCGAGCAATTGCAGTATCTCGGTACACATGGGACATTGAAGCCCGGTGTGATTCGAGCGCTCGACTGGCGTTTTGCGACGGCTCAGAACATACATTTCGCTCCGATCGCCGGGCAGGAGCGGCTGGCTTTTGCGACCGATGTGGGCAACATCTACGTGATGGACATGACTGGGATTGCAAAAGGCAACACTCGTTTTGAATTTCTCATGAACAGCGCAACCACTGCCCCGCTGACGGTTGTGACACGTGACGATAACGAGTACCTGCTGGCCGCCTGCGAAAACAATCGCCTGTTTTGCATTGCCCTCAAGACCGACGGCAGTATGGTTTGGACAATCCCAATGTCGCATCCTGTCACACATCCCATTTCGGTTGTAGGGGACGATGTCTTCGTCGTGACAACCAACCGTGAAATGCTCAAGTTCGATCTGCGTACTGGTCAGCCTGCAAAGATTTCCAGGGGTGTCCTGAGTGTTGCCAGCCAGACTGAAGGTGATGAGGGCGGACTTCCCGTCTTCGGCGCTTCAGTGGAGGCGAAGTGCGATGGCTTGCTGGCACACGAGCCAATTCGTATTAATAACAAGTCCACTGGTCAAGTGGTGAATTCCATTACGCTGGACCTCACTAAGTCGATGCAGGCCGTGACATTCGTGGTTGGAGAAGATGGATCCCCCGTCGTTCATGTGTCAGATGAAGATCGAACTGCCACTGGGATGCGTCCGGCAAAGGTGAGTGAAGATGGTAAAGTGTTGACCATTGAGTTCACAGATTTCAGCCCTTCTGAATCCTTCAGCTTCTATCCTGACGTCGTGCATCCGGAAGTTCCAGCGTGGAAGTTGACTCACAGCGTATTCTCCGGGTGTGATTTCAAATCGATGGTGTCCCCTATTCGGGCGGCTGCGGCGAGTGTTGCCGAACAGGTGCGTCCGTTTCCTCCAAGAGAAGTAGTTGGCCGTTTTGTTGATGTGTCGGCGCCCTGGCGAGTTGCTGGTGTCAAGTCTCTGGTGTCCATCTCCGAAAACACTGCCTACTTCGTCGACCTGAATGATCGGGTTGTTTCTGTGAGCCGAGAACACGGCGGGAGTCCTATCGTGACTCCAACACGTGATTACACGATTCATATCAACAACTCCCTGACAGACCGCGTTTATCTGAGCACGGCGTCAGGTCGTGTGGCCTGCTTCACCGAAAGCCGTATTGAGGTTGGAGCATTGCCAGTGCCGATCATAGGGGCACCGACCTGGATGATTTACCCATTGCAGGAACTGTCTCCGGAGTTTGCTTCGTACCATCAGAATCCGGGGGCTCGCCCAATTATGCCAGACGTGATCAAGAAAGATCCGACCCCTGCCCCAGCTGCCGCTGAAGAAGCAAACGAATAAGGTGTCGTCTGGCCAGATGTTTAGGAAGGCATGCTTGCAAAGGTTTTTGGATCCGGCTTAGCAACTGCATGAGCTTTGCCGTTGAGGTTGCACAGTGCTGGTATGCGGCTTGTTCGTCGACAGTGTTGTTTGACACTCTGCTGGAGCCGTCCGGAAATGTTTCGGTCCTTTTTGATGGCGGGCTTCTTCGTCCCTTCTGCGGAAACTACGGTGTAGATCCTTCGGAATGCTGCCGGTGATTCGAAGGCATCGTTCTTCTGAAGTCACCATCGGAGCGGCATATTCCGGATCATCGGACAGGGGCGATTCGATCCCGCCTCGATGTCCCGTTTTATCATGTGTTCCCATCTCAAATGGGACAAGTGTCGATCCCGTCTGCTGCAAGTCATTTTGAAATCTGGACATTGATCGGAGCCAGCCCCCATTTGCTCCATTCAACAATCGCAATGCCGGTGAAGTTATTTGGCTGTCCTGAATTTGGGCAGAACTGCTGAAGCAGCGTTCAAATGCTTATTTGAAGGCTCAGGGATCGACCGAATTTGCCGCAAAAATTGTCCGCCGTGTACAGTGTTTCTCGCATGGATCGATCCAATGTGGTGCAATTCGTCCGCACTGTTCAGTGCCTTGTTCATGTCAAACGGATTTCGTTTCAGGGGTTATCTCGATGTCTCTCAGCGACCTCGAAGAATCGATTGGTTTTGTCTCTCATCAGTCCAGCCAGGAGTTGGCTGAATCGCGTCAGAGTATCACGCGTTATATCGTGCTCAAGTTGCTGGCGAATGGATTGCCGATTCCGAAGTGCTTCGAAGATCATGATCGCCTCGGTGCGCCGCGATTGTTGAGCACATATCATCATCGGTTGAAGCGACTGGACTCGATTCACTGCCCGGCAGACGCACGTATTGAATCGTTTTTGCGACGGTATTTTGATCGAGTCAAGGGCTGCAGCGCGATGCGGCTTCCGGATCTGACTGTGATCCTGGATCGCCACAGTATTGCGCGAGAACTGTCGCTGCCTCACGACGGTGATCAGTACACAAATCGCTACGGAGCTTCCTATCGTGTCCGGAATGGTGTACTGCATAATCCGGCCAATGATCGTCGTACGACGGTTGGTACATTTCATGTCACCGAAGGCGGTCTACCGATTCCTCGTGACAAAAAAGTTGTTCCCAAGGTAACATTTGCCGCGTTGTTTCGCCATGCCATGAATCCGCCTCAGGAACTTCTGCAGGTGCCATTTGCGCATCATGAAGCCGAGCCTGCCAGCGCGTTTGTCTCCCTGCTGATCCGGCCTCTGCTTTGTCCGGAAGTGGCGGGATTCTGTAAACGACAGACTATGGAGATACGCTTCTTTGCGCCCGGTGCACTTGTCAGCAATCTGGATTTTGTCGAATCGATCTTTGGCAATGCTGGCGACCCGTTTCTCCCGGTCAATGATTCGGCACTTGATGTAGAACATTGGAGTGGTCATACGGGCTGCGTCATTCTGGCTCCGCATCTGGTTGATGTGACCAAGAAGGACTGCGGCCTGCCTCACTATGACGATGCCACAGAACGCCAGCGTGAAGATGGCATGTGCTGGAAATCAGAGGACGAAAAGTACAACGACGGCGTACCGTTTAAGCTGACATGCCGAGATGAAGAAGGCGTCATTGTCACGCTGATAGCGGATAACTACTACGGCTACTGCAAGAAAGAGGTTAAGACTCAGTTAAGCTATGCCGCGAATCTGATGGGGCAGGTGGAGGAAGAGCATGCAGGTGGAGCAATGGCGTTCGCCAGTTTCAATCTGGGTGAAGAGTTCTCTGCTGACAGTAAGCGATACAACAATCGGACGTTCGCCGATGTTGTCAGAGACTATGGTTCTGTGATGGATGTACGGCCGGAAGGCTACGCGATCGATAAACTTCATCCGACCGTCATCTATGTGTCTGAGAATGCCAGGTTTACGGTCAGTGATCAGCGTGTTTCGTGGCACTACAACAGCCAGCCCCATCACATCCCGTTGCGTCCGGGCTATATCTACATGACGCCATCGGGTTACAAGGTCCGGCTGGAGAAACATCCGGCCGCTCCGTCATGGCGATTAATCGGAACCTTGTTTGAGGGTGCGTTTTGTCACAAACCCTGCACGGTGAGCGGTGGTGGAAAAAGCGAGATCAGCAAGTCGATCACTGACTATCTGTTGCACGGACCGGTCTTTATCGCGGATGCCGAAAAAGACCTGGATGTGGTTCAGGAGATCTTTGATCGAGATTACTCCGATCGATGGCGACCAGATGGTTCAGTGAAGCCCGATTATGCTCGTCTCTCCAGCCGCAAGATTCTCGACAAAAGCCGTTCACTGGGCAGCGTTATCAAGTTGCTGACACCATCTCCGGACTATACCGACGCCTACAATGAATGGCTGGAACAGATCCCGGATCACATTTATGCGATCGTGTTTATCATCAAACGGATGCATACGGGCGATCCGGCTGAATGGCGAAAATACTTCTCGGTC
>JBILXT010000435.1:0-5765 GCA_044378235.1 Planctomycetaceae bacterium | reverse complement strand
TCCCGCTGCAGTCATCATCGAGCGTCGGCAGTTCATTGTCGACGTGTTTCATCTGATCGAAACCCGGGCCGTCTTCGGTAAGGTCAACAGGTTCGAATTGCCGTTTGGGAGTCAAGTTGATTGATCTGCGAGGCAGAACGTTCGGAACAGAAGCCGGTTTAACGGTCGCAAACTTAGCGTGATTCCAGTGTTCCACGCCGGAATGGGTGTTCTGCAGCATTTATGTCGAAGAGCTGAAGCGGAACTCGCGCTGCGATGTCATCCAGCGCAGGGACTCCATGGCAAATTCCCAGTCACGATTTTCTCAATAGACAGCGATGCCGGTCTGAAGCCTCCACGGATGTCCTCTCCAGTTATCTCCGCTATGCTGGTGGGCTGACTTGTCCCGTCGTTATGAAAGGTGACCTGGAATGACCCTGACCCGAACTCAGCCTTTGTCCACGCTTGTCCTTTCCTTATTCTTCCTGTCGATCGGGATTTCTCACGCCGCAGCACAGGAGCTCACTCAGCCTGATCCGGAATCTTTTCCGCAGCTTTTTCAATGGACCGACACCTGCAACGTCTATGTGCTGCGAGACGGAGATGCAGCTCTGTTGATCAATCTGGGCAATGGAAGCGTGTTGCCAAAACTCACTGAGATGGGCGTTGCCAAAGTTGAGTGGGTGGTCTTTACTGATCATCATCGCGAAAACTGTCAGGGGTTCGAACAGCTCGATCGCCAAGTCACAAAAGTTGCTGTGCCGGCGGCCGAACGAGAACTGTTTGAGACGCCGAACGAGTTTCGTCGCTGGTACCCACAGCTGGGCGACAAATACTCGGTCTACGGTGCCAGCTACGTACGTCCGCCTCGACTCCCTGTTGCAGTCGATCAAGCGTTAGACGCCGACCAAACATTTTCCTGGCACGGATACGAACTTCACTGCCTGTCGACTCCCGGTCATTCCCCCGGTGCAATGACCTATCTGCTGAAGAGTGACAACCGGACGCTGGCCTTCACTGGCGGCCTCATTCATGACGGCGCGAAGATGACGAACTGGTTCGATACCGAATGGGACTATGGCTTCGGGAAGGGCATCGACACGCTGACAGAATCTGTTGCCCTCGTGCTGGAACGAAAGCCCGATCTCCTGCTGCCGTCGCAGGGGCCTGTGATCGAAAATGCTGACGATCAACTGCGACAGTACGGACGCCGGCTGACTCAGTTTCGCGAACGTTACGTGCGAGGCTATCCCGTGTTTGATACGAACGAGGCGAAACGTGATCCCATTTCGAAACCCACAAAAGTTCCTCTGCTGAATCAGGTCACGCCGCATCTGTACAAGCTGAATCACACCATGCAGGGACGAAACTTCTCGATCATCATCTCAGACAACGGTCATGGTCTGGTCCTGGACTGCGGTTTGTTTCCGGAGCAGACTCTGGAAGAGATCGTTGTTGGCATGCGCGCGCATCTCGGTCTAAAGCAGATCGATGCCGTGTGGATTTCGCATATGCACGGCGACCACTTTCTGCTCGGCAAAGTCCTGAAGGAAAAATATGGTGCGGAGGCGTGGACGCTCGATCGCATTGTCGACCGCTGTGAGAATCCGCGTCGCTATGACTACGCGGCACTGATCAATACATACGGCGATGGCTTTGACGGCATGAGGATTGAACGTCCAATTCGTGAAGGCGAAGTCATCGAATGGCAGGGCTATCAGATTCACGTCGACTGGATGCCCGGCCAGACGGAATTCGGCTGCTGTCTCTGGCTGGAGCTCGACGGCAAGAAAATTGCGTTTACCGGTGACAATCTGTTCGGCAGTCCATCCGACGTGACTCAGGACGGGCACGAATGTGTCGTCGCTCGCAACAGCGGGATTCTTGAAGAAGGATATTTGTACGCTGGCGAGTACCTCCGGAAGTTACAGCCCGACATCATTATGGGCGGCCATTCGTACGTCATGCCGGAGCCAAAGGAATTCATCGAACGCTATACCGCATGGGCACAGAGAATGATCACGGTCTATCGTGAATTACTGCCCGATCCCGATTACGAATACCGCTTCGATCCTTACTGGGTCTCGGCGTATCCGTATCGAGTTGACTTTAGCGAATCGACCGAACAGACGATTCAGGTCACCGTCCGAAACTTCCGCAGCAAGGAACAGCATCACAACATCAAGCTTGTTCTTCCCAAGGGCATCACAGCCGTTCCGGCCGTTCTGGACGGAGTCGTCCCGGCAGAATCCCGAAGCACCTTTCAAGTCAAATTAACGGCCGATAAAGCAATCCTGCCGCCGGGCCTTCATATCGTCCCGTTCGATTTCACTCTCGACGGTAAACCCTCCGGAGAATTGTTCGATTTTCTTGTGCAGGGCAATGACACGAAGCAGCCTTGAGAGGAGTCACAAGGTTTCGTCGTCGACTGGCCGATCGATCCCCGGCTGTCCATGTTGTCAATTTTGGTAGGGTGTGACAAGCAACGCGCGGGCACACCAATTCGCAGCAAAAATGGTGTGCCCGCGCTGCGCTTGTCACACCCTACGAAATACTCAGATTCAAAAAATGCGTGACAGTGCAAGACCTTGATCGCAGATTATCGTTCAGTTGCAAACACGTTACCATCGTAGCCGTAGCCGAGTTGGCCGATTAAAGATCGGCCATTTTCAGCAGCAAACAAATTCGCTCGTTCCCATATTTCTTCACGCCAATCTTCCATGATCGCAGCATCTCAAAACGGATCTCATTCTGCCAGAGTAGAAATGACTCTGACTGTTGACGGTGCGCAATTTGAGATCGCTCAAGCAACGCCAACGCATCTTTATCTGCGAACGCCTGTTGAAATTAGAACAGGGACCGGTGAACTGGCAATTTCGATTGACGGCACAGTCACTCGACAAACAGTGCGACTCTTGAACAGGATTACGTTGAGTTCGCCGTCAGTGCCATACGAACGCATTGTTTAGCCGATCGGAGTGGATCTGCGATTCCTTCTGACACTCTGGAGAGAAAATCGCCTCGTTCTCGGGAGCATGCGCGTCGGACTGCTTCAATCTGTAGAGATAAACCGTTCCCGAAACCTTCATTCTGCCATGCCAACAATAAGTTTGGTGCAGACGAGAGCAAGGCCCAGAGCAGGCACGAGAAGCAGTTTGCTGTACAAGCCTGCGATTAGCATGAGCCATGCGGCGGAGATACCCGAAATCGTTCCCACAATAATCAGAAGAACGCGCCACCGGGTCAGGCACAACAGTCCGGTCACAACGCATGCACCTGAGAAGATCATAGTGCCCTGGTAGATGTTTCTTGCTCGCTCAGGATCGCTCGGAGCGTTGTCTGTAAAGTAGAGTAGTGAAAACAATGCCGCCACGACCATTCCGAGTCCCACGAGAAACTGCATACATTCAGTCACCACTCTGTCGAACTCCGCAAATGCCTCCGGGTGTCTGGCTCGCAAATTCGGAGTTCTTCTTTTCTCCTTCTTCGGTTCGCGCACCTCTGCATAGTCGTAGGAAGAGACGCTCCAGATTTGTGAAGTTGCGTCATCCTGTTTCGTCTCGCGAGTTACCTGAGTATTCCGCCTCCGCCTTCCTGCGGAATCAGCTGCGAGTGAATCTTCTGAAGGTCTTTTTGGTGGGGCAGAGTTCTTCTTCGCTTCCGTACGAATGACTGCCGTTGAGCGTTCCGTCGTCGACACGCCGGTAGTTTCCGGCGGGGCTTCAATAATTTCGCGGCATCCCGGGCACCGAAAACGCTTTCCGGCAACTTCGTTCGCCACCAACATCACTTTACTGCAAAATCGACACTCAACAGGGATTGGCATGGAGTTGTCCGAACGGAGTTGGCGCCATTACGTAAACCCCATGCGGGGACTCTAAAAAGCAATGCCTTTCGCCTGAGTGTGCCCAATGTTCAGCCCGCAAGTGTAGTCCTTTAGGCTGTGGGTATCAAGGATGCTGTTTACACCTGGCCAGCCACAGCGAATCTCCCCGACACATCTTCCGATGTTGTTAACTTCGATAGGGGGACACTCTACTTTTTCATTAAAGTGGAATGTTCTATTGCATATGCGATTTAGCTCCGCAACACGCCGGGGATCACGTCCCAGCTTTGAGCAACTCCGGTCAGACGTTCCTGGCGGCCGTTGGTTTCGAAGAACAGGTCATCGGGGTTGATTCCCAGAGCCTTAAGAATCGTCGCGTGCAGATTCTTGATCGGCTGAGGTTCCTCCTGAGCACGCAGACCGATCTCATCCGTCGCACCGATCACTTGGCCGGCCTGAACTCCACCGCCGGCCATCCAGACCGTGAAACCGTAGGGATTGTGATTCCGTCCCTCAGCTCCCTGTCGCATTGGAGTTCGACCAAATTCACCCGCCCAGATCACCAGAGTCGTCTCCATCAATCCACGCTGTTTCAGGTCATCCAGTAACGCAGCGATCGGCTGATCGGTCTGAGCCGCATTGCGAATGTGATACTCATTGCTCTTGTCGTGGCCGTCCCAACCGAGCTTATCGACAGCGTTGTAGAGCTGAACGAAGCGAACTCCTTTTTCAATCAGCCGCCGTGACAACAAACACATGCGACCATAAAGAGCTTTGTCCTTCGCTTCATCATGTAAACCGTAAGCGTTCTGAGTTTCCTTTGTCTCCTGCGACAGTTCACCAATATCGATGGCCTCCGACTGCATCCGATACGCCAGCTCATAGGACGCAATTCGGCCGTCCAGATCCAGCATTCCCGGTCGCTGAGCTGCATGTCGTCGATTCATCGCCTGCGCGAAATCAATCGTGCTGCGTTGCGAAGCCGCATACGCCGCTGGCGGTTGCAGATTCAGCACCGGCGAACCTTCGTGACGAAACTGAGTTCCCTGGAACGCAGCCGGAAGGAACGCGTTGCTCCAGTTGGCGGAACCTCCGAGTCCCCCAACCTTGTAGAGCAGCACATAGCCAGGCAGATCCTGATTCTCGGATCCCAATCCATAGGTCACCCACGAACCAAGACTGGGCTTGCCACCGAGGATCGCTCCGGTATTCATCAGATAGGTGGCTGGTGCATGGTTCGAGCTGTCGCTGTACATCGAACGAATCTGGCACAGATCGTCTATGTGTCGAGCCGTATGAGGCAGCAAATCCGAAACCCAATGCCCTGATTGGCCATGTTGACGCCATCGCCATGGCCCCGCCATCAATTCATCGTGGCAATGGTTGAAAACGCCTCCGACCTTATCCGGATTCGCCTTGAGTGACGCAGGGACAGCCTGGCCATGCAGTCGAATGAGTGCCGGTTTGTAGTCCAGCAGATCGATGGTCGCTGGGCCACCATATTGAAACAGAAAGATCACCTGCTTCGCTTGCGGTGCGACGTGAGTCAGTCGCTCGGCTAGTGGATGCAATGGATCGATCCGCGAGCTGAAATTGCTCGCTCGCAATTCTTCCGAAAGCAGCACGGACGCCGCCAGCCCGGCAAATCCACCGCCGGTTGCTGCCAGAAACTTTCGTCGAGATCCATGGATCATGTGCAGCTCACGAGGACACAGAAGATGGGGAGATTTCTATCTGATACTACCGTCGACGGAGTCTCGAGAAAAGCCAGCTCTGATATCAGAGGTGCCGCTGAGTGTGGGGCCAACCAGACCGAAGCAGCCCCGCACTATCGTCAGAATCGAAGGCAGTCCTTTTTGTCACTCAACCTTCCTCAGACTCTCCATGATATGTTTGATGCACGCCGGAGCCATCCGATTGAAGTACTCCCACGAATGTCCACCGCCAGTGGTTTCCAGAT
>JBILXT010000434.1:0-5768 GCA_044378235.1 Planctomycetaceae bacterium | reverse complement strand
GCAATGAGTCGCTCTTCCGCTGTCAGCTTTTCAAGATCCATTGTGTTGCCTCCGTGTCTTTTTTAGAACCAGAAGCCACCACGGTAACCTAAACTACCCATTCGCGCAATCGATCGCGACTGCACCCCGACATCAATCGTGCTGGGATCATCTCGAGCAAAACAGAGAGAATCAGAAAAACAACGCGGCGATTTGCCACGAGATCCGCTTCTGCTCATTGAAGGGATCCACTGCAACCATTTGCCGTCATCGACCAAATGGTAGGCAACCCATCAACAACAACAAATCCATATCACAAGACACTTCCATTGATTTAATCAATACTTAACCAGCAGTGCGACTGGCCAGAAAACTCAAAACTTCGCACAACCAACACTTCTATTAAATCAATGGTTTGATCGTATAGTTTAGATTAGTCAATTCCCGAAACAGGAGTAGAGTTAAGGTGTGGCAAGTGAGAGAACACATGAATTCAGGAAACAGCTTTCAGGAAACACGAACGATGGACGTGCAGATTCTGGACAGAAATATTGGAATCACACCAGCCCAGCAGGAGCATGTCGATCGCTGCCTGCAGTTTGCATTTGGTCGATTCTCCGCCCAAATCCGAAACATTGAAGTTTCGCTGACGGACGTTAACGGGCCCAAAGGTGGTGATGACCTTTTGTGTCGAATGAAGGTTGTTCTGCAAGGGAAAGGCGATCTGCTTGTCGAAGGCAAGGGCGTCTCTGTGGAAGCGGTTGTTTCCGAGACAGCCGATCGAGCAGCATTAGCAGTCTCACGACGGCTCGACCGCCTGCGAGACTCGCAGGGAACATCCATGTCGGGTCAGTAATCAGCGACTGTAGACAATGACTGTTCAGAGATTCTTAAAATGAACGCAAAGAAGATTGGTATCCTTGGCTGTGGAATGATTGCGGAATTGGGTCATCTGCCAGCACTGAAACATGTTGCTGGTTTGAATCCTTACGCGGTCTATGACATCAGCTGGAGCAGAGCTCTGGCGATGCAGGCGAAGTTTCAGATTTCTCATGCCTTTCCCACGCAACAGGCATTCTGGGAATCGGATATCGACGCCGTTGTCATCTGCACCCCGGCTCCATTTCATCTGTCCAACGTGATGGAAGCGGCTAAGTACAAGAAGCATGTCCTGTGCGAGAAGCCCCTTGCGATGAACGAGGCTGATATCATGCAAATGATTCAGGTTATGGATCAGGCCGGGCTGAAGCTTTTCACTGGTTTCACATATCGATTCAGTGGCTCGTCGAAAGAGATCCATCGACTTGTCAGAAGTGGTGCAATCGGGGAAGTTCGTGCATTGCGGCTGAACTATCTCTGGAACCTCCATGGAAAATGGAGCTGGAACGAAACGGGCGAACGGATTGCCAGTCCGCTGCGTGTTGGTCGAATGCTGGAAGGTGGGCCGATGGTCGACTGCGGTGTTCACCAGATCGACCTGGCTCGCTGGTGGCTGGGATCCGAGGTTGAATGGCAGCGAGGGATAGGCGTCTGGGTCGAAGACTACCAGGCTCCCGATCATCTTTATCTTCACATGGGCCATGCCTGCGGGGCTCATACAATGGTCGAGATGAGTTTTTCGTACAACGCGACATCGCGCGAACCGCGTACGCACTTTCAATATGAATTGATCGGGTCAGACGGAGTCATTCGCTACAACCGCGAGGAGCATTCTTTCGAACTGCGAAACTCGCATGGCACACAATGGCTCGCATGGCATCCAGAGAAGAATTTCTGGGGAATGCATTGTGAATTCGCTCACGCGTTATCAACCGGCGAACTGCGCGACATGCCTACGGCGATGGACGGCTTGCTGGCTACTCGAATTGCTCGACTGGCCACTGAAGAAGCTATTAGGGACCGCGAGCCCACAAGTTCGAGTCACCCTTCGACAATGGCGCGGGCAGCAAACATTAGCCCGATCGACATCACCAGCCCTCTCGATCTTGAAGAACCAAGCGAACCCCCTCCTTCAACGCTCTCAACACTCTTTGAACGAAATAATCCATGATGGAATTCTTCTCACCAGAGGCTTTGATCGCCCTCTTCACATTGACGTCTCTTGAGATTGTCCTTGGGATTGACAATGTGATCTTCATCGCGATTCTGGCCGGTAAACTTCCGGAATCCCAGCGCGACTATGCTCGGAAGTTTGGGCTGACACTTGCCGTGCTGTCGCGTGCGGTGCTGGTTCTTGCGATCGGCCTGGTGATGCAGTTGAACCAGCCGCTCTTTACCTTGTTTGGCACAGGCTTTTCCGGCAAGGATATCATTCTGGTTTTGGGCGGGCTGTTTCTGTTGGGCAAAGCAACGTACGAGATTCACCGCAAGATTGAGCATGCCGAAGATCCTGAAACGGCAGCACTGGGCGTGACAACATTGAAGGCCGTGCTCACTCAGGTGTTGATCGTCGACGTGGTGTTCTCATTGGATTCTGTCATCACGGCGGTCGGTATGACAGAAGGATTGAAGAATCCGATTCCGATCATGATCGCTGCCATTGCAATTTCCGTGGTCGTGATGCTGATCTTCTCGAAAGCCATTGTTAGCTTTATCGAACGTCACCCCGCTCTCAAAATTCTGGCCCTTTCATTTCTGTTGCTGATAGGCACTCTGCTGGTGGCTGAAGGTTTTCATCAGAAAATGCCAAAGGGGTATGTCTACTTCTCGATGGCATTCTGCCTGGGAGTAGAACTCTTGCAGATGAAAGCCGCAAAGCCCGCCGTGAATCAGGTCAAGAAAGCCAGGTAGCTGCGATCGGTGTGACAAAATCCCGTCGGCGGAGCGACGGGTGTACAAGAGACCCGTCGCTCCGCCGAAGGGATTTAGGTGAGTTCAATGGTCATTCTGATGTTAGTGCTGGGGCTTGCTGTCTTAACGGTGGGTGCCGAGTTATTGGTTCGTGGTTCTTCTCGGCTCGCGATCGCGATGGGTATATCCCCATTGGTGATTGGGCTGACAGTCGTTGCCTACGGGACGAGTGCGCCAGAGATGGTTGTCAGTGTTCAGTCGTCTCTCATGGGGCAGCCTGACGTCGCCCTCGGTAATGTTGTGGGAAGCAACATTTTCAACGTACTGTTTATTCTTGGTCTGTCGGCCATGATTGTGCCATTGCGAGTCTCGCAGCAACTGATTCGTATTGATGTGCCGCTGATGATTGCCGTTTCGCTCCTTGTTCTGGTGCTGGCTCTTGATGGAGGCATCGGACGGCTGGACGGTCTATTACTTGTCGGGGGCCTGATCGCGTATACAGTGTTGGCCATTGTCACAAGTCGCAAGGAACGAGCGGACATCCAGGCTGAGTATGAAGCAGAGTTTGGACTTAAGAAGGAGGTTCAGGGACGTGGGAAGATTGTTGTGAATCTGCTCCTGGTGGCTGCTGGACTTGGACTGCTAATCCTGGGCTCGAAGTGGTTCGTTGATTCCGCCATTGTCATCGCGAGAAGCCTTGGCGTTTCTGAACTGGTGATTGGACTGACTATTGTTGCAGCGGGGACATCAATGCCGGAACTGGCCACATCCATCATGGCGGCCATTCGGGGAGAACGTGATATTGCGGTGGGAAATGTGGTCGGAAGCAACATCTTCAACATTTTCGGCGTGCTCGGAATCTCCAGTGTTGTCTCCGCCGACGGAGTAAAAGTCACGGAGGCCGCTCTTCAGATGGATATTCCCGTGATGATCGCGGTCGCCGCAGCGTGTCTGCCAGTGTTTTTTGTGGGCCACGTGATCTCTCGCTGGAACGGAGTGATGTTCTTTGCGTACTACATCGCTTACACGGCATCATTCGTTATTGCGGAGACGATTCCCGGATACCAGCGCACGTATGCACTCGTCATGCTGGGGCTTGTGATTCCTCTGACGGTGATCACGCTGCTGACAGGAGTTGTGCGTTCATTGCGGGACAACAAAACTCTTCGTCACTCCTCCGATGAGTTGCCTACATCGATTTGAGCGAGTTCCCGCAGTTTTCTCTGCCGCACGAAGTAAAATCCGGCGGGCATCAACGTTCAACACGTGCTCGAAAAGCAGAGCGCTGACAAACTCGCTTCTCGACCACGTGTTAAACGATAAATGCGAACTATGGAAAAGTTAAAAAATACACTAGTGCTCCGTCAAGATAAAGAATTCGGGTTGGTGGTAGTGGATCTTGCTAAAGATCCCTTGGCTGCTGGACCTTTAGCAAGGTCCACTACCCGAAATTCAAATCTTGACCAGGCACTAGCTTCGTGCCTAATGCCATCTGGCGATGAATATCAACCATCGGATGAAAAGTCGGAACAAAGGCTGAGATTGTAGACGCGTGCAATGCGATCCAGGACACGCTGTTCTGCGATACAGATCTCACCCTGATCCAGCAATCCTCCGGACGCCAGTGCAACACGCGTCGAAATCTCGTGAAGACGTCTGCCGAACTCCCGCTCTTTGACTTGATCCAGGCGAGCCATTCTATCAACGGTGTACTGTTCCCATGCAGCCCATAGAGTCTTGTCAGGGCGTTTCAGCAGCCAGGACTGAAACAAATCGAATGCAACGGGCACCTTTAACATGTCGGAGGACAATGCGGCACTTACAGCAAACACCTGCTCAAACTGTGTAACCTTGCCATTCGCCCAGGCAACTTCGGCAATCGGCGAATATCGTATCGCCTGCAGATTGTCCTCATCGAAACCCAGATCCACCAGTTGATCAAGCAGATCTTCATCTGACGTTCCGGTGATAGCTGACAGACGCTGTCGAGTCATCGCAGACTTCATGCGATGCGACGACGGCCCTGGAAACTCGCTCTCACATTTCGCCAGCCGCAGATCAATTTTTCTGCTCGTTTCTCTGTTCAAACGGTTCGTGTTAACCATGGCTAATTCTCCGAAAATCATCAAGAGAAAAGTCGACAAGGAAAAGCACCTGGTGCTGCATGCATTGCCGCACGGCACAATCGTAGCCAGAGAGCCACCGCACGTTAATTCGAATTGAGATTCACGAATGTTTAAAAAAATCGAATAGACATCAGACTGCTTAATGCCATAGGGAAGTCAGGAGAATCCCGCCGCAACGTAAATACCTCTGAAGACTTCGGGATCAATGAGTCGAGAAACTCATGCCCATGGAATCCGCGCCTCATGGCGATCGTGGCGACAGAGGCATGAAAATCTCCCGAGCTCACGCTCTGCTGTTTATGCTCAACTCACTCAGTGCATTGACATGCTTAGCCGAGCAAGAAGCATCACACTTCCAGAATCACGCCGACTGAATCACCCTTTTGCACTCGGGGAAAAGTGCGGAGGACAAGAACAATTCCGGATTGCTGAGCGAGGATCGGCATTGGCTCGGTTTGATCGAGCGGCATCACAATGCCCATAACGTCCCCGGAACGAATTCGATCGCCGGGCCTGAGGGACGTGTGAAAATACCCGGTGCAGGGAGCCGGATTGCAGACCTGCATGTGTCCAGAACCGGGGTTCGTATCTTCAACAATCCAGGAGACTCGACTCGGTGGTTCGTCCCGAGCCAGCATTCCGAACTCAGCCATCACATTAAGGCAACCGTCGACATAAGCATCAATGCCTGCCGCGCTGCAAGTGGCGGATCCGAGATACTCACAATAGATGGCTGGCACGTTGCAATCGCGAGCAACCGAAAGGCTTCGCCCTTCCAGATGCGGCGATGTCCCCCAGATAACCGGCAAATTGAATGCTCTTGCCATGCACCGCTGGTCGCTCAGAACCTGCTCATTCGCATGCATCACGTAA
>JBILXT010000433.1:0-5785 GCA_044378235.1 Planctomycetaceae bacterium | reverse complement strand
TCAGAACGATTTGCAACCAGCAGCTTTTTAATTGTAGGCATGAATTCTCGAACCAACTAAGACTGTGTCGACGCTGATGAGCGAGGGTCAAGATCCCGTTCTGTTTGTCAACACACTTCAGGAATCGCCACAACATAGCCCAAGTTGGAATGACAATCCACCAGCGAGCCAAAGAGTTGCCACGAGGCAAATGAGAAGTGAGAAAACGTCCGGCGAAGAGGCAGCGATTTGCCTGAAAAGAGACATTTCGGAGCCTCTACGCTTGCGAACCGAAGATCCGGTATACTCTCACTTTGCCGGATTCAAGCTGGCCCCATTTATCAGGGAAACATGCTCATGACTGATCAGAAATGCTGCCTGATTTGCGGTCTGCCGAAACGCCATCTGGTTCCCGGCAATCTGGTCAGAACCACGATTGCCCAGCTAATTAAGGCCAAACACCCGGACTGGAGCGACCAGAGCTTTATCTGTCTCGACGATCTGAACCAGTTTCGTTCCCAATACGTTGCACAGATTCTGGAAGTAGAAAAGGGAGAACTGACTTCACTCGAAAACGATGTCCTGAAAAGTCTGGCCGATCAGGAATTGATCTCGGAAAATACAAACGCCGAGATTGAGGCGTCTCGGAGTTTCGGAGAGCGTCTGGCTGATCGTATCGCCAGTTTTGGCGGGAGCTGGTCGTTCCTGATCACGTTTGGATTCGTCATGTTCCTGTGGATTGCGTTCAACAGTGTGTCGGCGTTCGGAAAGCCTGTGGATCCGTTTCCATTCATTTTATTGAACTTGATTCTGTCCTGCCTCGCCTCCGTTCAGGCTCCCGTCATCATGATGAGCCAGAATCGTCAGGAAGCCAAGGACCGAGTTCGCGCTGAGCATGATTATCGAGTGAACCTGAAAGCAGAACTTGAGATTCGCCAGCTGCACTCCAAGCTGGATATGTTGCTGACTCACCAGTGGCAGCGGCTGCTTGAGATTCAGCAAATCCAGACAGAACTCATTCAGCAACTTGCCTCCCGTGAGGATCCTGCAGATCGTCGACCAGAAACAGCGTAGTTGGCTTGCATCGTGACGCAAGCGACAGCACATCGAAATCTTCGCCTGCTGCTCCTGGGCCCTCATTTAGATATCAATGGTTACCGAACTAACAAAGACAAAGTGCGGAAAAATCACGCCGATCAGAGATGAAATCATGTTTGACGCCTCCGTCGAAATTGTTGAACCATCACGTATCATGAGGTATCGGCTAACTCGCGACGGCGTTGGCCTGAGTTATTCAGACGTGCTCGACCTTTGGCAAGCGGATGCGCAGTTTCGCGATTATTACACAGGGCTGCTGGCCGCGTCGCCATTCTCAGCTTTTCGCTGGGAAACCCCGGCCGTGACAAGTTCAACGAGCGACCAGTTGTTTCAGTTCGTGTTGCTCGACACGCCCCGATTTTCAACGCGAAGCACTGACCGAAAGACATTCGAAGATTACTTCACAAGCGACGACACTGATAGCGGAATCGTCTCTTTCATGAGTCTTGGTGGCGATGCGCAGCTCATCGTGCCGTCGCCGCGAACTGAGATCAGTGCGTATGGACATCTGGCTGCATTTCTTCGACAGGCACCACAGCGACAACTCGATGCATTCTGGCGTGTGGTCAGCACGGCGGTGCAATCGCGAATTGGAGAGAAACCGCTCTGGCTCAACACGGCCGGTGGCGGCGTCGCATGGCTCCACGTCCGGCTGGACTCGCGGCCAAAGTATTACGGGTATGCGCCTTACAAAGATCCCTGAGCGATTAAATCACGATTCCGCCTTCCCGGGAAACAGTGCCGCAGGGATCCTGATTCCAACGTACTCATTTAGCTCCGCAAGAGGCAACGCACCCTCGCACCCCACCCTTTTTTTTGAAACATAAAGTAATCGGAGCTACATATGCCCGCCCCCAAACCTGACAAGACATCCAGGCCCACCGTTCGCAAGCCGGCCAAGCGAGCGGCGGCTCAACGCAAGACGACCACGACGCTGCCCGAATCCATGGTGACCGGCAAGGCAAGCTCCGCGACGGCTGCCGACGGCGATCAGCCAGTCTTCGCTTACATCGCCAGCCTGCCGCAGCCACAGCGCGGGATCGCGGAATTCATCGATGATTTAGCAGCCAGGACGCTTCCCGGTCTGCAGCGATCCGTCAAATGGGGCATGTCATACTACGGCGTCGGCAACGGCTGGTGTTTCTCTTGCGGCGGATTCGCAGGCCATGTCAAGCTGATGTTCGTGAACGGAACTGCACTCACACCAGTACCCCCTGTGACACCGGTCGCAATGGGCAAGTCCACGCGGGGTGTCGAGATCAAGACTGTCGATGACCTCAACGAACGACAGATCGCAGAGTGGATGAAACAAGGCACAGCGATGCCCGGTGTCGGGAAGAAGAAAAAATAGGGCCGACCCAAAACTCGCTTGAGTTCTCTGACAAGTCCGCGGCCTCAGATTCCTGGCATTTTGTGGGGACATTTTTCAAGATGAGCGAAGACTTTCGGGCAGAAATTCTGCAAAACGCGGGGAAGGTGCAGAATGCGGTCCGGCTCGATTGAGGAGCCCGGCGTTCTCAGGTAAGAAGCACTTCCTGAGGGATCATTCTTTCAGGATTCGGAACGCAGGGTTACTATGAGTCGGCATATTTTTGTCACGGGCGGCGTGGTTAGTTCACTGGGTAAGGGGTTAACGTCTGCCTCGATTGGAATGCTGCTGGAACGCCGCGGTCTCAAAGTCCGCATGCAGAAACTGGATCCGTATCTGAACGTCGATCCAGGCACCATGAGCCCTTATCAGCACGGTGAGGTTTACGTTCTGGATGATGGTTCTGAAACCGACCTCGACCTCGGCCACTACGAACGATTCACCTCCGGAATTCTGAATCGAGATTCGAACTACACGACTGGCCAGATTTATCTTTCGGTCATCGAGAAAGAACGTCGCGGCGAATATCTCGGTCGCACGGTTCAGGTTGTGCCGCACATCACGGACGAAATCAAAGCGTCGATTCTTGCCCTCGCAACTCCTGACGTCGATGTTGTCATCACCGAACTGGGTGGCACTGTCGGAGACATCGAAGGCCTTCCATTTCTCGAAGCCATTCGTCAGATCCCACTCGACATCGGCAAAGAGAATGTGATGTTCATTCACCTCACGCTGGTGCCGTACCTCAAGGCAGCTCGTGAAGCCAAGACCAAGCCAACGCAGCACAGCGTGCAGCAACTTCGCGAAATCGGAATTCAACCAGACATTTTGATCGTGCGCACGGAACGGCCGATTGGTCGTGAACATACTGACAAAATCGCTCTGTTCTGTAACGTCGAGAAGAAAGCCGTTATCGAAGAGGTCGATAAGGAGTTTTCGATTTACGAAGTGCCAATCGGTTTGATCGAACACGGTCTGGATGAACTGATCTGTCAGAAGCTGCACTTGTCGCCCGGTCCTCTGAAGATGGATGACTACCGAGCCCTTGTGCATCGCATCCGGAATCCTCGCAATGAAGTCACGATTGCTGTCGTAGGAAAATACATTGAGCATCGCGATGCGTACAAGTCGATTTATGAATCAATCGACCATGCTGGTTTTCACCATTCGACTCAGGTGATTGTGAAACGCATCGAAGCGGAAGAGCTGGAACGTCAGGGGCCCGAGATTATGCTCAAGGGCGTCGACGGAGTTCTGGTGCCTGGCGGTTTCGGGATGCGAGGCATCGAAGGCAAAATTCAGGCGATCCAGTTTGCTCGCGAATGTGAAATTCCATTCTTCGGCATCTGCCTTGGTATGCAGTGCGCGGTGATTGAGTTTGCTCGCAACGTGCTCGGACTGGCCGATGCAAACAGCAGTGAGTTCTCTTCGGAAACTCAGCATCCGGTGATCTGTCTGCTCGAAGCACAAAAGGGTGTCCGTTACAAAGGCGGCACGATGCGACTTGGGGCTCAGCCTTGTGTGCTGACGCCGGGAACTCGTACGGCCGAGGCCTACGGCGTCTCTGAGATCAGCGAGCGTCATCGCCATCGCTACGAATTCAATCCGGAGTACCGTCGCGAATTCACAGACGCAGGTCTGCAGGTGGCTGGGACAAGTCCGAACGGCAGCCTTGTTGAGATTGTTGAACTGGCCAATCACCCATGGTTCGTGGCGGTCCAGTATCATCCGGAGTTTAAGTCTCAGCCGCACAATGCTCACCCGCTGTTCAAGGGCTTCATTGAAGCTGCCTTGCAGCGCCATCAGCAGCGCAGCGGTGGCCCTGTCTCTGAGGCACCAAAGGTTCGGCCATTGAGTAAGGACTGACGACATGACCGAACGTCGCTGGAAGTTTGCCGACTTTTCCGCAATCCCTCCGGTCCCCTGTCCCTGCGGTCAGGCTCGGAGGGCATTCAATGGCGTTCCTGAGTTTCCCGGCACAATCCACATCACAGACATCAGTGAGAACGCCAAACGACACTACCATAAGGCGCTGACGGAGACCTACGTCTTCCTTGAGTGTCAGCCAGACGCCATGATGGAATTGGATGGCGAGATCATCCCGGTGAAAGCTCATCAAAGTATTGTGATCCCTCCGCTTGTCAGACACCGCGCAATCGGCAAAATGAAGGTCCTCATCGTCGTCCTCCCGGAATTCAATCCGGCCGACGAATGGTTTGACTAACCGCCGTGGCGTCCCTGCGCTGACCTCGCAGGATGCACCGCACACCTTTCTCTTCAACATCGAAGGGTTCCACCATGCCGTCCTGCATCCTTGCGCTTGATCAGGGGACCACGAGTTCACGAGCGATCGTGTTCGGTCACGATGGTTCTATTCTGGCGGTTGCTCAGAAGGAGTTTACTCAGTTCTTTCCGCAGTCGGGCTGGGTGGAGCATGATCCGGAAGAGATCTGGACCACTCAACTGGCCGTTGCCAAAGCCGCTTTGAAGAAGGCAAAAGTTTCCGCCGCTGATGTTGCTGGCATCGGGATCACGAATCAACGCGAAACAACCGTGCTGTGGAATCGTCGGACCGGACAGCCGATTCATAATGCGATCGTCTGGCAGGATCGTCGCACCGCTGGACTTTGCGATCGCCTGAAGAAAAGTAAACGAGCTGCCGACTTCCGTGAACGAACCGGGCTCGTGATCGACTCCTACTTTTCCGGAACCAAGATCGCGTGGATGCTGGAGAATGTTCCGGAAGCTCTTGAGCTGGCGAAAGCCGGCGATCTGGCGTTCGGGACGATCGATTCCTGGCTGGTCTGGAAACTGACCGGTGGCACGGTGCATGTGACGGATGTGACAAACGCCTCCCGAACGATGATCTGCGATATTCATAAGGCCGAGTGGGATGATGATCTGCTGAAGGCTCTGAAGATTCCTCGCAGCGTACTGCCGCGAATCTGTTCTTCCAGTGAGATCTACGGTGAGACCTCAAAAGCATTGTTCGGAGCACCGATCCCAATCGCGGGCATCGCAGGCGATCAACAGGCAGCGTTGTTTGGCCAGATGTGTACCAAGCCTGGCATGGTGAAGAACACTTATGGCACCGGCTGTTTCATGTTGATGAATACCGGGACGAAGTTTCGAGCCTCCAAAAACAATCTGCTTACGACGATCGGCTGGAAGATTGGCAAAGAGACGGAATACGCTCTTGAGGGAAGCGTGTTCATCGCCGGGGCCGTTGTTCAATGGCTGCGAGACGGCTTGAAGATTATTCGCACGTCGCCGGAAGTCGAGCAGCTCGCCGCATCGGTACCAGACAACGGCGGAGTGTATCTCGTTCCGGCTTTTGCG
>JBILXT010000089.1:0-20688 GCA_044378235.1 Planctomycetaceae bacterium | reverse complement strand
TGACCGGGGAATTCGGGGAGATCCTATGTTGACTGCAAACCTCCGGAAGATGGCTTCGGAAATCTCGCGAAGAAAGATTATGCAGTTCGGAGGCCTTGGCCTGCCGGGAATGCTGAACACACCGCGATTGTTCGCGAATTCGGCGTCAACGAGCGAAGGTGATGGCCTGATCGCAAAGGCGGACCACTGCATCGTGCTGTTCCTGAACGGTGGTCCCAGCCATCTTGATATGTGGGATATGAAGCCGGAAGCACCGCGCGAGATCCGTGGTGAATTCGATCCGATCGCCAGCAGCCTTGCCGGTGTTCCCGTCAGCGAGCATCTGCCGCGACTTTCTCAGCAGATGCATCGAGCGACTCTGATTCGATCCATGCATCACAGCGTGAATAACTCTCATGCGGCCGCCGTCTATGCAGCGCTCACGGGACATGATCGAGGAGAGCAGGGCGGTGGCGCGAAGCCATCCGACAATCCTTCGCCGGGATCTGTTCTCGCCCGACTACGCCCTGCCGCAAATCGCACACTGCCGTATATCAGTCTGCCGTATAAAACAAAAGAAGGTGCCGGAGGTCCGCTGCAGCCCGGATTTCTCGCGGGCTTTATGGGGCCAACGTTCGATCCGTTCTGGGTGTTGAATAATCCCGACGCCGAAGACTTTCATGTTGACAATCTTTCACTGCCGGAACCCGTCACGCCGCAGCGCATGAATGATCGGTCAAAACTTCTGACTGATCTGGGTCGAGGTCTCCGAAGTGGCCGCGAGCCATCGTTGTCGGCTATCGATGATTTCCAGTCGCGAGCTTTCGAACTGCTGACATCCGATGCGGCCCAGAAGGCTTTCGATCTGGACCAGGAAACTCCCGAGATGCGTGCTCGGTATGGCCGCAACATCTACGGACAAAGCACGCTGCTGGCACGTCGACTTGTCGAAGCCGGGACACGATTTGTGACGCTGTCGTGGGCTCCTGATGCCAACGCCACGTGGGATACTCACGGGGACAATTTCAACAAGCTGAAGAAAGTTCTGCTGCCGGAATTCGATGCCGCCTGCAGCAGCCTGTTGCAGGATCTGGATGAACGAGGCCTGCTCGAAAAAACATTGGTCTGTGTTCTTGGTGACTTTGGACGAACGCCAAAGATCAACGCTAACGCTGGCCGCGATCATTGGAACTCCTGCTACACCGTCATGCTGGCCGGAGGAGGGGTTCGACAAGGCTTCGTCTACGGAGCCAGCGATCGCACCGGCTCTGTTCCGGCAGAATCTCCTGTCAGCCCCGGCGATGTCATGGCCACGATTTATCGACTACTGGGGATTAAGTCGACGACACAGATTCTTGATGCCCTGGGCCGTCCGCATGAAGTTGTTCCGCAGGGACGAGTCATTAGCGAAATCATGAGCTGACAGCAGCTCTCACGATCTGTTGCGTGAGTTTTCATCCTTAATAAGTCGCGAAACCTGAACTCATGAGACTGTCGACCGCATTTGCTCCCCTGGCGTTGATAGTCATAGCCTTCGCACAGTCACACGGCGTGGCGTTCGCTCAGCAACAGCCATTGCTGCAGGCTCCGTCAGCAGCGTCATACGATTCGATTCAGGCCGCGCTGGACGCGAATCCTGATCAGATGGTTTACGTGCCCGCCCGCGATTTTCTGATCTCAGAAAAGATCCGGATTCGCGGAAAGAGAAGTGGACTATTTGGTCCGGGGAAAATCATCCAACAGAATCCCACACATCCCATCATCGAGATCGAAGACGCAAACGATGCTGAAATCCGTGACGTTACGCTCACAAGGCCGGAAGGTAAAACAGAAACTCAGAACGAGGGGATTCTGGCCATTCGCTGTAATGATCTCGTGATCGAAAATGTTCGCGTTCTAAACAATCAGACACGCACCGCAGTTATCGCTCTTCGCGAATGTCGAAGTGCCCGCATCAGCCACTGCATCATCCGAAATTACATGCGAGTCAGCATTGATGATCGAACCGCCAGCGAAGACTGGGGCTATGCGTTTAACTGTACCGACGGCACTGGCATCAGTGTGAATCAATGCGTTGGGACATTGATCGAATGCAATCGAATCAGCGAAGACCACTTTGTGCCAACTCCGGAGATCAAAGCGAAGTATAGGCTTGGCGAGTATGTCCGGAAGAATGACCAGAAAGGCAAGATCATCAGTCAGGAAGCATGGGATGCGAATTATACCGACACATGGCAGCAGGGGTCCGGAGTTATCGTGACAGGGCCGACGGTCAGTGATCAAACCCGGATCATCGGCAACCACGTCGAGAATGCCGCTCAGGGGATCGATCTGCACTGTGATCATGTGCTGGTTTCAAACAACATCGTCAGCAATTCGTTTATTGGCATGAAGGCGATGCATGGTTCTCGCAATGTCCTCATCATCGGAAATCAGTTCACACGAAACAGCTTGTGGGCAATCGGACTGATGCCGGGAACTGCCGCCGATGAAAACAACACTGACGGAGGATCAATCGTCGCTAACAACATCATCAGTGATTTTGGTCACGGCGATGCTCATTGGATCTGGGGCAATGATCGTTCTCCACTACGATTCGATTCCGGGCAGGAAGCCGACGATCCAGCTCTGACGGATGTTCTTGTCCAGGGCAACCTACTACACAACATCGGAGCACCTCGCTATCAATACGCGGTCATCATTGCCGGTGGACCCAATACTCCACGAGGTCTTCATTTTCAGAATAACCTGCTGCCAGCTGGGCACGGAGGTCTCTGTAATTCGGAACTACCTCCCTGACAGACGATTGTAGAGAAACCATCTCCTCCGGATTGCGTACTGTCGGACACGCAGCCTGTGCGCCACTTTCGTTCTCTTTTTTCATGGACGCGAATGCACATCCTTCGCTACCTCTGGGCATTACCAGTGACCATGTTGGGCCTCGTCCTTGCTTTAGCGTCGCAATCAACTGGCGGATCAGTGCGTGTGCGAGAAGGTATCATCGCTGTCAGTGGCGGTTTCTCCGCAAAGCTTCTCTACCCGTCGTGGTTTCGTCGAGGTGGAGCTGCAATGACGTTCGGCCACGTCATCATCGCTCGTGACGAGAAATGCCTGAACCAGAGCTGGAACCATGAACGGCATCATGTCCGTCAGTTTGAAAAGTGGGGATTGTTTCTGATTCCGGCCTACTGGCTGGTCAGTTTTGTCTTACGGTTTCGCGGCTATGATCCGTACCTCGACAATCCTTTTGAGCCGCCGCCGGAATAGCTCATATCCGACGGCACGAACCAATTCTGAACGGAGCTGCTCTCCATGAACCGACGAAGATTAGGCACCAGCCCTCTGACAGTTTCTGATATCTGCATGGGAACGATGACGTTCGGCACTCAATGCGACGAAAAGCTGTCTTTCGAGATCATGGATCGAGCATACGCAGCAGGCATCGATTTCTTTGATGCCGCCGAAATGTACCCTGTTCCACCAACAGCAGAACTCTTTGGCCGCACTGAAGAAATTGTCGGCCGCTGGCTGAAAACAAAACCGCGTGAGTCCGTCATTCTGGCCACCAAGATCACTGGTCCGGCTCACGGCTGGTTTGTTCCGCCCGTTCGTCATGGTCACTCGGCGCTGGATCGGGTTCAAATCATGTGTGCTGTTGAAGCCAGTCTTCGCCGACTGCAGACAGATTACATCGATCTTTATCAGACTCACTGGCCTGATCACGGTGCACGCTATGAGGATGTCCTGGAACCTCTGACGGAACTCGTCAAGCAGGGCAAGATTCGCGTCGCTGGATGCAGTAACGAAACGTGCTGGGGCGTGATGAAGAGCCTGGCCGCATCAGAGAAACACGGCCTGTGTCGCTATGACACCGTGCAGAATAACTTCAGCCTGATCAATCGCCGCTGTGAGAGTGAACTGGCTCAGGTGTGTCGCCGAGAAAACATCGGTCTGCTTCCGTTCTCTCCACTGGGCGGTGGAGTTCTGACCGGGAAGTACATGCACAGCGACCCTCCCGGCGCACGTTTCACGGAATACCGCAAGCTGGGCGAACGTCAGCAGCGGCTGGCGGATCGATTCCTGAATGATCGTGTCCGCGAAACCGTCAGCCGACTCAAGGTCATCGCGGACGACATCGGTGTGTCTCTGACTGCACTCTGTGTCGCCTGGAGCAAACAGCACGACTTCGTGGCGTCGACCATCATCGGAGCAACGACCGTCGCACATTTGAATGAAAGTCTGGGAGCCGACGGATTGATCCTCGACAAAGAAACGCTGCGCCGGATTGATGAAATCGATGTGGCCATTCCAACGCCGATGAAGGAAGACGGGCTTCGGCGGTTGTAGTGCTCTGGAATGGCTCAATGATCGTCGTGATGTTAACCCGCACAGCTCACGCTGTGGACTCGCCTTTGGAGTGATCGCCGTGGAGTGATTGGAAACCTGGCGAGCCCGCGGGGTCAGCCGTGCGGGTTTCGTTCTGCGACAACTCACGGCGGCGTGTGGGTTGAATGTTACGGTGGGAGGAACCTCGGGTGACGGGCAGTGATGTTGACCCGCACAGCTCACGCTGTGGGCTCGCCGTTGTGTTTGTCATCATGAGAATTGAAACGGCAACAGCAACTCACGCCAATGAAGAAAACGTTCCGTGCTCTCTCCCACCTGGCGAGCCCACGGCGTCAGCCGTGCGGGTCCGTGCTCCAACAACCTCTGCGAAATACACTATCGAATGTCGCAACAAAAATGCCCCAAGTGACGGGACCGGCGTGTAACCCGCACAGCTCACGCTGTGGGCTCGCCGGGGTGTTTGTGATCGCGACGATCGAAACGGCAACAGTATCCAAAACCAATAAAAAATGTATCGAGCCGTCCCCAAACTGGCGAGCCCACGGCGTCAGCCGTGCGGGTCTGTGTTCCAACAACCCATCGCCATATGCAGTCTCGAATGTTGTGATCAGAATACGCTGAATGACGGACAGGGATGTTACCCGCACAGCTCACGCTGTGGGCTCGCCGGGGGCGGGGGCCGGGCGGGGTTCCCGGGCGACGTGTATGGATTGTCGCTCGATGCGTTCACCAAGCACGAACCGATGATTGCGGAGAAACTTGCCTATGTGATTGCACGACCAAAGGATCAGGTCGTACGTCTTTGTGATCACGATCAATTCTTCATCACTTCTTCGCCCGACCATACTCGGACTTGATGTTTATGGATGGTACGTAGGCTGATCTGTCTCAGATCAGCAAGCCTGCACGCCGCTCAGCGACGCCGGGTCGATCATGGAAACCCCGTGACTCAGCAACGCGGCGCTGTTCCCGACCTGAGGACAGGTCGGGCTACGGACGTCATTTTTTCGTCGCCTTCGGCGGAGTTAAAAAGGGGAAAGCACAAAGACAGCAAGCGGTAAGGCAGTAAAGGGTCTCAGGAACCGTTTATTCTAACGTCCGGAACAATACCGCCACGCTAATTGGTCAGCTCCAGTTTGGCTCGACCTGGAGTAATGTCGGCGCTGCCGACCTGAGCTCCATTGAAGAAGATCTAAGCAGTCTGGCCGTCAAGACTGCGAAGTTTTTCAGCTTCAACGGAGAAATTTGCTCGGAGGGCGGACTCATCAAGTTTTGCCTTCCCTTTATTCCACGCAGGTTTTCAACCACCCGGCACAGTCACAGGCTGGCCGTTGTGTCTCGCGCTGAGGCTCAGGATAAACGGCACGGCTTCCCGAGCCCACTCGGCTGGCTTAGGGTACATCTCCGCGCCGGACGCAAAGCAACTTTGCAGCATCTCGGTGTTGATGATCCCCGGATTTAAAGGCACTGCGCACATTCCGTCCGGGAGCTCCGCAGCCAGAGCCTGAGTCAGTCCCTCAATCGCCCACTTTGTCGCACAGTATGGAGCGACCTCAGCGGAAACCGAACGTCCCCAGCCGGAACTGAAATTGACGATCACTCCTTTGCGAGCAGCCACCATGGCCGGGACGAAATAGCGAATCACATTCGCCGTGCCATTCACGTTGACAGCCATCAACTGATCAAACTCTGCCGCAGAGATATTCCACAGCTTCTCATTGCGATTGATAACCGCCGCATTATTGATCAACAAATCCGGCGCTGGAAAATCTGCCAGCACTCGCTGAGCCCACGCTTGCACCTGCTCATCGGAGGTAATGTCAACGACGGAAAAACTGTGCTGCGGTCCCAGGTCTTTCTTCAGTCGCTCCACATCAGCAGCACTACGAGCACATCCGATGACGGTATGGCCGCGTTCTGCAAAGCCCGTCGCCATCGCTTTTCCAAGGCCGCGTGAAACTCCTGTGATCACGATCGTACGTTTGTTATCTGCGAGCGGTGCCATAGAAACCCTTTCAGCGAAGTGTTTTCCCAAGTAGCCTGCCCTGGCTGGACAGCGCCATATTTCATCTGTCGGAGTGCGCTAACGGAGTGTTGATTTACTTGTTTACCGCCCAGCCGCAGGCGCCGGCTTCTGAACGCGGCCGGCGCCTGCGGCTGGGCGGTAAACAAGAATGCGGAATATGACACTAAATCAACGGACCGCTGGCATCCCGTCCATGCGGAAGAAACCCGCAGACTACAAGCCTTCTTATTAGTGATCTCTGAACGATCAACCTCTCATCTTCGCAGCAGAAACTCATTGGAATTCAGCACGGCCCACGCAACGTCCTGAAGTGCAGCTCGTCGGCTCGCGTGAGAATCAAGCCACGCACGAAGAGCTGTCTGTTCCTCCTCCAAGGGCGCCCGAGATAATGCTGACCAGTACAACTGCGAAATAAACTCATCATTGTTCAGATCGCTGCTCAACGCCTGAGCGACGCAGTTCTGGTCGTCTCGCAGCAACTCGGCAACCAGTTCTCCGCTGACCATTTCCATCGTTTGAGCCAACGTTGTTTCGCCCGTCCGTTCACACTCACAGGTTTGCAGACGACTGGGCTTTCCGAACAATGCGAGGAAGCGGTCGCCGTTTTCCGGTTTGCTGTATCGATTTCCTCCGTTGCGAACGCCAGCGATCTGAACGGCACGCGTTCCCTTCGGTTGGCCACCGAACTGCGCCGGAGCCTGCAGGACCTGAGCCACAGCATCCAGAGTTTGCTCGGCCGTCAGCCGCCGTGGTACTGCATGAGAAAACATCGTTTCATCAGTACGGTTTGTGTCATTTTCTTCGGACGAAAGCTGATACGTTCGCGACTTGAGGATCAGCCGCATCAGATGCCTGACGCTGTAATTGGACTTCACAAACTCCAGGCGTAACGCTTCCAGAAGCTCGGGATTGGAAGCCGGATTCGTCGCACGAAAATCATCGATCGGATCGACGACTCCAACACCCATCAATTGAAACCAGATTCGATTGGCCTGTGTTGCAGCAAACCGTTCGTTATCAGAAGCACTCAGCCATTGAGCTAATTGCTGCAGCCGATCGCCATCAGCTGTCGGAGCCTTCAATGTGTCAAGGTTTGCCTCACCCAGAAATCGAGGACTCACCACCTTGCCGGTCGTTGGGTTCTTCACATCGCCCTTGTCCTTCATCAAGACAATCTGCTCGCCATTGAATTCGTGCTTGTCGTTCTCGTCACGTCGCTTATTCTCGACGATCTTGTAATCCACACGAGCAAAGAAGTTCGTCCAGCCGTAATAGTCATCCTGAGTCCAGCGGTCGAACGGATGATTGTGACACTTTGCACACTGCAGACGAATCCCCAGGAAGACCTGTCCGGCCGATTCAGCGCGCTCCTCTGGAGTCCTTAATGCTCGATAAAAATTGCTGGGAGCGTCTGTGTAAGTGCTTCCACGAGCCGCGATAATCTCAGCCGTGAATTGGTTCAGTGGCTTGTCAGCAACGATACTTTCTCGAATCCAGTGCGTGAAAACTTCGACTCCCTTCGCATCGAGCGTCTTGTCTTCAACACGAAGCAAGTCGGCCCAGCGGAGTGTTTGGAAGTCGACGTACTCCGCAGACGCCAACAACTCATCGATCAGGGCTGACCGTTTAATCGGATCCTTTGAAGCAAGGAAATCTCGAGCCTTCTGAGAAGGTGGCAACAACCCCGTCACATCCAGATAGACTCGGCGAAGAAACGTCGTATCGTCACAGACATCCGCTGGATTTATCTTCAGTCGTTGCAACTGAGCAAATACAAGATCGTCGACAACGTTCGCAGACTGCGGCGCACGGAACTGAAACTCGGGGCGGCTGGGAACCGACTCCACTCGCGAGACCGTCTGCTGATTCAGATAGCGGACCGTAATACTTGTTCTCCGGGAATACTCGGATGCTGAAAATTGAACAACACCGCTCGAAGAAATCTGCACCGACGGATCAGACGACTCGAAAACGGCAAGATGCGTGACATCTCGTTGCGATTGATCTGTAAACGTGGCAATCGCTTTCAGAGTCACGGACTGATCGGGCGCATGAAGAGTGACCCTGTCCGGAGAAACCTCCAGCCGCTCAAGCACCGGGACATCGCCACGATCATTGGGCATTCCCGCCGCGATCCAGTGATGCAGCAGTCGATACTCGGCGGACTCAGGGCTGAAACGGCGGCCTCCTTCATGTGGAACCAGCATCGCCGGTTTCTGCAGCAACAGGCTGTCGTCAGGATTCATGGTATTGGCTCGACGTCCAGCCAGCTGTCGAGTCAGCGTGATGAAGTCCGTCTCGGGATCCTGTCCTCGCAGTGAGATCTTGAATCCGCCTTTACCGTTCTGGTTCCCATGACACGTGCCAAGATTACACCCGGACCTGGAAAGCACCGCCATCACTTCGTTGCGAAACGACGGAGCAACCTCGTGCGCGACCTGTGCGACTTCGGGCTGCGGATTACTGTTCTGGGCACAAGCATGCCTCCCATGCATGACGATCAGCAGCCCGGCCAACATTCGACAGACAAAATGCTTCGGCCGTGCGTGCGAGATTCGCAATGTCCGCATCACCATTTGTAATCCCGATTGATCGGGCGTTCTTTGAGCATGAGACATCTACGTCAGTTCTCCAGAACACCGAATGGCGAGGCGAAGGTCCTGTCGCCATGGGAATCCGCAAATCCAAAACCGCTATTCTGCGAAAGAGCGATTAAATGTCCAGCTTGCTGCTGACTCCAGGCGCCGAACACGGTTGGAAACCAATGGGCAGCCAAACGTAACTCTGGTTTAGGTTATCAGGGCTTCAGCAATTTCGAATCGACGTTTCAAGGTCTCACGCCCACGTTAACCGCTACGATCAGCATAAACCTTCGGGTCGAAATGTCATTAAAGTCCAATCAATCCGGAATGTTGACTTTTTACCTCGCACAGCAAATCGGTGAACCAGGATTCCAAAGAGCCGCAATCCGTGACTCCGCAGGCTTGATCAGAATCCTTCCTGATTCAGGCCAGTGATACGCGTGCAGCGATGTTCTCCCTACGGTGCAAACTGAGGCCGCGTGTTCGCGGGATACCTTGTAACAAATAGTCTCAGTTGTGGCCGCGGACAGAAGATTCGCTTTCCCCAGCTATGGAGGTGGACTGTGCAACAGCGTCTGATTCAGGATCTCATGCGGATTCGACATGGTCATGTCGTTCCGGAAACAGCAACTCTGCGACAAGTCGCAGAACGTTTGATCATCAGTGACTGCGACATGATGGCCGTGACGGATTCCACTGGTCGATTCTCGGGCATCGTTTGCGAAAGCAGTGTTGTCCGCGCATTGATGGCGAATCCTGCCGCGAATGCCACGATCCAGTCCATCGTTTGTCGTTATGCGGAATCTGTTCGCCTCGACGCCTGTCTTTCAACAGTCCTGCCCATGTTTCGCTCGTCCGCCAATACCGCGATTCCGGTGGTCGATCCGCAAGGCACTGTCTGCGGTCTGCTGATGCGACGCGATGTCATCAGCAACCTGTTGAACCGACAGGCTGATGCCGCCACTGCTGACGTGAAAGCTCCGACTTCGGAATCAGTCGATTCAAAACCTGTCGCTTCACAGATTCGACCTCCATTTCAGAAGCCCATGACGACCCGCATCACACATTCCGCCGAGGCGAATCGTCCCGAAGCCAAGCCTTCACAGAAGCCTCACTTCCTCAGTGGCGATGCGGCACGCCGAGTTCTTTGGGAAGCTGAAGATCGACTTTAAGACTCCAGGACCACTGATCTCAAATCGTAAGCTTTCGATTGCGGCTGGTGACATCCCAGTACTCCGCGACGCGTCCATTCTCAATCACCGCGACTTTGTCATACAACGCGCTGGTTGGGCAGACGTGCATCGGAATCGCCAGCATCACATCGCCGGGCTCAAAGCGAGCGGCATCGGCAGTCACCAGGCCCATGTGCTCTTCACTGTGAATTTCCTGAACGGCCGTCGGAAGCTCAGGAATAAACATGCGTGATCCTCGAGGAGGATCCGCCGCCACCGCCTTGTTCCCAATATCCAAAGTCACTCGGTCCGCAGCCGGGCGGCTGATCACGCGGGTCACGATGGCTGCAGCAGGAAGAAACGGAAGGTCCGGGAAATTTGTCCCGTAACCGGCATCATGGAACACACAGGTTCCCGGACACAATTCGATTGTGGGATCCGACATCGCGGCATAGCAAGGAAACGTCGGCGTTCCACCACAGGCCAAAGCAGGAACTTTGGCCCCTGCGACCTCACACTTTGAACGCAGTTCTGTCACTCGCGGCCATTGCTGAGCCACCGCGGTTTTCCGCTCTTCCAGGTTCAGCTGACGCTGATGACCATCGTAGACATGAAATCCGGCCGGTCGCAGTCCCGGCAATTTCGCAGTCAACGAATAGAGCTCCACGGCACCGGGAGTTTCCGGAGTGATCCCCGTCCGATCCATCCCGACATTCACATCGAGCATCACGCCGATCGCAACGCCTGCTGCAGAAGCCGCAGCTGACAATTCTCGCAGAGGACGCTCATGATCGTTCGTAACCGAGAACGCACATTGCGGAAACTTGGCGGCCAACGCGACGATACGAGCAATGTTTGGTCCAACCGGGTTGTAAGCAAACAACACATCCGTGGCTCCGGCACTCGCCAGCATTTCACACTCAGCGATGGTTGCGGCTTTATGTTTTGTCACACCGCGCTGGATCCACAGCCGAATGACCTGCTCCATCTTATGAGTCTTGCAGTGCGGTCGGAGTCGCGTCGGAGACTTGGCCATGGCCAGCATACCGTCCATATTGGACAGCAATCGTTCCTTAAAGATCACCATCGAAGGACTGCGAAGTTCGGACAACTCTGACGATGTAATCGTCGGCAACGTAAAGCTCATTATGATTTCCTGATGGAAAGAGGCGGGCAGTTCGCGGAGATATTCAGAGGTGGGAGGGGGCATCGTCTCGTCGACATTCTTTGTGACGCATCTGTCCAGCAAGCTTCTAAACAGAGACAATGATTCACGACGGGATGAAACGAAAAAGGGCTGCGATCTGATTACAGATGCAGCCCTGAAATGTCTTAGTTTGCTGAGCCAGCGTCAATCAACCGACGAAGGTCTTTCGCTTGAGAGCGGCCAGACGAGACTTCGTGCGAGAAGCCGCATTCTTGTGGATCAGCTTCTTGGATGCAGCCTGATCAAGTGCCTTTACGACAAGTCCGAATTCCTTGTCAGCAGCTTCCTGAGTTGGCTTTTCAGCCAGAAAAGAGCGGAACTTCTTGATGCGTGTTCGCAAAGCACCTCGCTGGTTGCGATTTCGCTCACGGCGAACAAGAGACTTACGAAGTGACTTTTCTGCAGACGCTGAATTAGGCATGGCGTAAACTAGGTCGAAAACGTGTCAAAAGGCGGAAAAAACGCTCAAACGCAGGGCGAGCGCCGTCGCTCAAAGTGAATCGAGCGGGGCAGGATAATCGTGATCCCGCGAAATTTCCAGCCTGATCGGCCAAATGTCGCATTCTCTCCAGCAAAACAGACGCAAAGCCCGCAGAAACTGCGGATTCCGGCTCTCGGGAGATCAGGATTGGGGCTTAAACTCGAACAATGAGTAGCCGAAATGGACAAACAACACAAACAGCGTCGCCCAGAGAATCGTCCGAGTCACCCCGTGGCTGATTTCTGATCCGGAGAGTTTCGGAGTGACTGCACACCGCCACGAAATGATCGCAATCCCCAATCCGCACGTCAAAAGTTTGGCGATCAGCCACGAGGAGCCCTTGTAAAGAAATCCCGTTGGCAGAATCAGTTCACGATGAAAATGAGAATCCCAGAAGCCAATCCCCAGGTCAGCATGAGTCATCAGAAAGGCAAATGAAGCCGCAACAGCCGCCACCGCATAACTCAGAAACGCAAGGAAAGGCGTTCCAATCAGGAACGCATAGAGGACCGGCGTTCGAAGTAAACGGTACGGGTCAACGCCAATGGTCTTCATTGCGTCCAACTGATTCCCATAGACCTTGCTGCCGACATCCGAGGCCACAGCCGCTCCGGACCTCGCAGCAATCAAAATCGTCGCGAGGATTGGGACCAAAAAACGGTACAGAGAGAAGCCCGTTGCGTGCAACAAATTCTCGGTCAGCAATGGTTCCGTAAACTGACGAAACGGCAAATAGCGAAACACAAAGTCCTGAGCCACAAAGCCGAGGATCATGCCAGCGACGCCCACATAAACACAGGCTGACGGCCCAGCAACAAGCCGCAAATAATAAAGCGTATACCTCAGGCCCCACTTCTGGCTTCTCCAAAGCGGCAGAAGGGACCAGGGCAAGCTGATCACCGATTCGACAAACTGACCGGACTCCTCCATCGCCATTCGAATCACGCTGAAGATCCGCGATGAAAGCGAATTCCTCATGACATCGTTCGCCATCACCGGCGGCGGACCAAGAACTTCCGGGAGCTTGTTCCACTCTTCTCGAGGAAGTTCGACCAGTTTCTTCTGAGTATGATCGAGCAGAATAATTCGATCGGCGATACGACTGAGTGTTTCATAGTCGTGAGTAATCAGGATCGACGTTCGCCGATGCCCCTGCTGTGTTTCACTAATGAAATCCGCAACCTGCAACGCCGTCTTGTGATCAAGCCCCGAAGTGGGTTCATCATAGAAGACAACATCTGCCTCGGATGCGATCGCCCGTGCGATGGCCAATCGTTGCTGCTGGCCTCCACTCAGTACGCTGGTTGGCCGATCTGTTGGAACACGCAACTCCGCCAAGAGTTCCGCCGCTCGATTGGCGGAGGCTTGTTTTCGATCGGTCGCATGATCCAGAGCAATCTGCACGTTCTGCAGCGGATTCAGTTCATCAAGAAGAGCAAAATCCTGAAAGACAACGGCCACCGGATGAGTGCTGTCTGTTTCCGGTCGATGTGTTCCCTTGGCACTAACGAAGTCGATCGTCCCCGTATAACGAATCCCAGCATGAGTGGGCTCGATCAGTCCCGCCAGAATCTTCAACAGCACCGACTTACCAACGCCGCTCCAGCCCAGCAGCAGAATCAGTTCTCCTGCAGGAAATGAGATCGAGGCATCCTCAAGCAACACCTTCGTTCCTGCCGTCACCGTCAGCTGACGCAGATCAACACGAGTTCCCGAGCCAACTTCATTCGGGATCTCGGCAGGCGGAAGACCTGAGCGTGGAGGGCTGTCGGACAAAGAAAAATTCCCTGTGATCGCACGATGTCGCGATAGAGAACGAGGCACCTTGCCGGTAATTCCCGGACAGGTGCCTCGCGAAGAATAAAGAAGCCAGCCAGTGCTTCGCTACTTTGACTCAGATCTTAGATATTGATCATTCAGTTTGTCGCACGACCAGAGCAATCCACGAGTCACCAGATCAAGGTATCGATCATCCTCGACCGTAGCATTGTTGTGTCCGAGAGTCGTCGCAAAGACTCGAGTCTTCATTCGGTAGTTGTTCGTCCAGACGACGGTAGCGTCTTTCGATCCCTCCTGCTGGCCCACAGCCAGAGCCGTCGCGGTTTCGAGCAACTTGCCTTCGCTGTTGTTGTAAAGTTCTTCGTTGACCGTAGTCCAGTCGGTCAGCTCGGTTCGAATCGGATGTGACGGATCACTGAAGTTCACATGAATCGGCGTCTGACGTCCATGACCGGTTGTCTGCAGCCCCGTAAACTCAAACCACGGTGTGACCGATTTCGGATAGCCTTCACTACGATAGCTGTGCATGCCGCAATGCAAAAGGACGGCTGGAAGCCCTTGTCGATGAGGTTCCAGAATCCGGTCGATGATGGCCAGATCTTTCACATCCGACGAGCATTCATCATGGATGACAACGTCGAATCCTTCTGCCCAATCGGCCTTTTCATAGACAGGATTCATGTGCCCCGTTGACGTATCCTTGTCCAGGGCGATAACGACTTCGACGTGGGCCCGTTCAGCAATGCCTTTCGCCAGAAAATCCTTCTGCGCGTTGTAATCGTGGCAGCAACCCCCGAGAACCAGCAGCGCCCGGACGGGCTTGAGATCGTCGGCCACAACGACAGTTCGGCTCGCGTTAACAAAATAGACGAGAACAACAAGAAACCTGAATAACAGAGACGGTGTGAGCCGCATCGCAAAGAACTCCAGAAAAGTGGGAAACAATCGTAGCCCTGCATTCTGAACGACGTCGGGGCGATTGCAAAGCGGAAGGGCCATAAGAACGAGGACGGCGCAATGTTTCGCAAGGGGGAGGTTACCACAAATGGCCGATGAACATTCCCAGGACAATCGCATTGCCAGCCACACACAACTTCCCCCTGCTCACGACGCGTGCCACCACGCCGCATTTTGTTCCTCACGCAGAATCCGCTACCATAAAACAAGCCAGAGTCTGGCTGCAATAGCTAACTCGCGGGGTTAGTTTCCAGGTCGAAGTTCTCGATGCTCACACGACTAGCTGTTCATGGATTCAGAAACCTGGTGAACTTAGACGGAGTTACGCACCGAAAACCAAGTCGTCGCGTGAAGACACTCCTCTAAAGACCATTGCCGTTTGGTGGGGAGTTGGTCTATCCACGACAAAACGTCTTCGATTTACATTGCTTGGTGACGGGTCCTCTGACGAAGCATTGAAACGACACGTCGAACGGCTGATACGGACGAACGTTGTATCAGACGTTGCGATCGATTCACATGGGGCCGACTTGAGAGCATAAAGTCCAGACCAGAGGGCCAGCCGACCAGCGTTCACGCCATGCTCAATTCGCACTTCTTTTCGCTTTTTGCTGTGGAAACTTCGTCGGCCGCTCTCAGATCAGCGATTCGCCTCATTTATTTCGCCGGATGAGTCGCTCTGGATTTCAGCCCGGTTGTAAGCAATCACCTACATTGCTAACCTGAGAGCTTAGACCGCGACAGTCCAGGTCCCGTTCCTTGGGCAGAACTTAATGCTTCCACTGATTCCAAACGAAGAAAATTACCCCCTGCCACCGATCTCGCGGTCCTTGGACTGGAAGGCGTCTGATCTGCTCGGCGTGCTGTTCGTTGCGGCTGGTTGCGGACTCACGGGACTGGCTTTGTACCTTTCAATCTCAGCTTATCCGGCAGTTTGGTTGATCGGACAGGTTCTGCTGGCTTTTGCTTTTGTACAGTGGTTTGCCATTCTCCATGAAGCCGGGCATAAGACACTCTTCAGAAGCCAGCGACTCAACTACGCCGTTGGGCATCTGGCGGGGTTCTTTGCCGGCTTTCCGTTCGAGTGCTGGAAGTTGATTCATGGATTGCATCATCGATGGACCGGCTGGCAGGATCTGGATGCCACCACGGCCGGCCTGACGCCGCGCGATCGACCCAAATGGGTTCTGCTGGTCGTGCGAATTTGCTGGGCTTGCTGGATTCCGATTTTCTCCGTCATCTATCGACTGGACAACTATTGGAATCTGCCTCGGCTTCACAAACTGTTTGCTCGCAAACGCAGCATCGTGCGATTAGCAATTAACGTCGTGGGACTGCTTTCGCTTTATGTTGGCGTGATTTATCTGGTGGGACCCTGGCAGTTTCTGCGCTCCACTGGCCTGGGGATTCTGCTGGGACTGATGATGGAAGATCTCCTGATTCTGAGCCAGCACACTCACATACCGATGCAGGTGAGTCACGGACAACATGTGGACCCATTTCCGCCGCTGCAGCAGGAGAAGTTCACTCGATCTTTAAGCTTCCCCGCGTGGTTCTCTCAACTGATTCTGTTGAATATGGATGCACACGAGCTGCACCACATGTACGCTCAGGTCCCGGGTTACTATCTGCATCGCATTGGCTATGTCCCGCAGAATCAGATTTCCTGGTGGCAATGGCTGGTGAGATCAAAGCAGGTGCGAGGCGACGTGTTGCTGTTTCAGAACCGTGACCAGACCGGGTTGGAGTTCTGAATGTTGGCTGTATCTCCGAATCCCTACTTCTGCGCGGCGGGCCTGATGGCGGCCTTCGTATTTGCAGGCGCTTTGCAGGTCACCTGGCTGTATAGCAAGGTCGCTCGACGATTCGGGAAACCCATTGATGGAGGCAGGCTGTTTCGCGGTCAAAGAATCTTCGGCGACAATAAAACGTGGCGAGGCTTCGTGGTGATGGTTCCGGCGACTGGTGTGGCCTTTCTGCTGCTGGGGTTGCTTCAACGTGAGCAACCACCGGAGCGTCAGGACTGGCTGTGGCCGATCCCCTTATGTCAATACCTGCTGGTTGGGTGCTGGGCTGGCTTCGGTTTTATGCTGGCAGAACTGCCGAATTCATTTTTGAAGCGTCAGATGGGAGCTGTCCCTGGACAGATACCCCATCAGCGCTGGGCACAAATCACTTGCTTTGTTCTGGATCAGATCGATTCCGTTGTCGGAGCCTTGCTGGCGCTGTCATTGTTTCTGCCGGTGCCATTCATCACGTGGATCATTCTGTTGGTTTCCGGAACCGTTGTTCACTGGCTGTTCAATGTGGTTCTGTTCCTTGTGGGCGCGAAGACGCGAGCCGGCTGAAATTCTTATGATTGTCCCCAACCTTGTTGAAGCACAGGCCAAAGCCATCGAATTGATCTGCCCGCTTTCACAAGCCGGAGCGGTGAGCAAGGTCGGCGGCAAGGCTCATAATCTCTCCCTGATGCTGAACGAAGGATTCCCAGTATTCCCTGGTTTCGTGGTAACAGATCAGGCTTTTCAGGAATTCTTGAGTGTTAATCAGCTTCGAGAACCAATCGCCGCGCTGGTCGAACAGATCGACTATCGCAACCTTCGCACTCTGCAGCAGACATCGACCGAAATTCGTCGGCTTTTTCAGAGTTCGTCTGTGCCAGAACATTTGGCTGACGAGATGTTTCAGCAATGGCGTGAGCAACTTCCGGGCAGAACACTGATCGTACGAAGTTCGGCCGTTGGTGAGGATTCACAGCAGGGCTCTTTCGCCGGGCAACTGGATTCTATTCTGAACGTTCGGAGCGAGCATGAGTTATTAACCGCACTGCTCACATGCTGGGCTTCATACTGGTCAGAAAGATCGCTTTTCTACCAGCGAGAGCGTGGCCTCCCCCTGGCAGGCATGGGAGTTCTGGTTCAGGAACAGGCGAAATCCGCAATCTCAGGCGTCTTGTTTACGATCAGCCCTGACGTCGGACGATCAGATTCTGAAGAGTGCATGACGGTCGAGTATTGTCGCGGTTTCGGATCAGCGTTAGTGTCGGGCGAAATCTGTCCCGGTCGATTGATCGTCGCACGCTCAAAAACGCCAGGTGAGCAATTCGAAAAGCAATTGCAACGTGAGGCGCTGACTGTCGAGTCGAGCGGTGACGCTGACACAGATGCAGCGATGCTGAAAGAAGAGATGGTTTCCTCTCTCGTAAGCTGTGGATTAAAGCTTGAAAAACGATTCGATGGACCACAGGACATTGAATGGACGGTCGATGAAGAAGGCCGACTTTTTCTTTTGCAATCCCGCAGTATCACCGTGTTTGCGGTTAGTCGACCAGCCGCCGAGGGGCGACAAGCGGCGAGTCTGCGGAAGGGGAAGCACAAGGTCGCCAATTCAGTCCTCTGGTCGAACGCCAATGTCAACGAAAACTTCCCGGATCCGGTCAGCCCTTTGCTTTTCTCTGTCGCATCCACAGGCTACTACCATTACTTCCGCAATCTTGGAATGGCGATAGGCATTTCACCCGCTCGACTTCAGGCGATGGAACGTCCGCTTCAGCAGATCATCGGTCTGCACGGCGCGAGAATGTATTACAACCTGACCAGCATTCATGCGTGCCTCCGAATGGCCCCCTATGGCGAACGATTAACCGAACTGTTCAACAATTTTGTCGGAGCCGATCGAATCGCAGCAACCGACCATCATCCGGATTGGGAGAGATTTGGGCACAGCAGACTCAAGCAGTTCGGTGAGGTTTGTCATATCGCGACCAAAGTTGGCTGGCGTGCCATGCGGCTGTCCAGTGGTGTTGCAGAGTTTGAGGCCACGGTCGATCAGTTTGCACTGAAGACCTGCCCGGAGCTTCTACAGCAGAAATCGCTTCCGGAATTGCTGAGAGATCTCCGACAATTCATCGAAATCCGCAGTCATCACTGGACGAATGCGTCCCTGGCCGACGCCGCGGCCATGTTGAGTTACGGGATGTTGAAGCGTTTTCTGAACGATCAATTCCCTGACAAAGACCTTGCGTCACTTCACAATTCACTGCTGAAGGGTCTTCCGAACCTGGCCAGCAACAAGCCCGTGATCGGACTGTGGGAACTGTCGCGGCAGATTCAGGGCCACTCTGATCTGCAGGAACTCTTCACCCAACATAGCACAGAGCAAGTCTGGCACGCGATCCGGCATCAACCAGCATTCTCGAACTTTCGCAGTGCTTTTGAAAATTATCTTGACGAAAGCGGATTCCGCTGTTCGGGTGAGCTGATGCTGACGGTTCCAGGTTTTCAGGAGAACCCCGTTGCACTGATTGAAATCCTTAAAGCGTATTCGGCCCTTCGCGGCGAATCTCCCGCCGAACGATTGCTCGAACAGGAATCGCAGCGAATCACCCAAACTGATCAACTCATGAAGTCGCTCGCACGGCGATCGTGGTTCCGATTCTGGCCATGGCCGACGAGCGTGATTCAAGCGCGCTGTCTTTTGAACTGGACGCAGCGATCGATCGCTCTTCGCGAACGAGCACGTCTGAAACAAGCGCTACTTTACAATCGACTGAGACAAATTGTCCTGGCCATTGGCAATCACCTGGTGCCAAAGGGAATCCTTTCCGAGCGAGACGATATCTTCTTCCTGACATATCCCGAGATCGATCAGTTGCTGTCGAGAATCTCGACACTCGAAGAAACACCCGCGTCAATGCCGAACGATCAATCCGATCCAGCGCCCGCGTCGGAGTTCAGGGCAATTCACGAATCCACTTTCGAACTCATCCGTCGACGTCGATCGGAACACAGGCAGCAGAGTTTGTTGCAGCCTCCGGATACGTTCGAATTGTCGGAAGGATGCTCGTATGCATCGTCCGACAGGCAGCAATCGTGTGCAGAACTTCATTCTATAGACGGCCAGGCCGAAAGCCAGGACTCATGCAATCTCTCAGCACAACATTCGACAGATACGACAAATCCGGATGCACTCACGGCTCCGTATCTGAAAGGTATTGGAGCCTGCGGAGGCACGATCACTGCACAGGCCGCCGTTCTTCATGATGTGTCAGAGTTCTCTCGTCTGTCGCAGGGAAACATTCTCGTGACACGTCAGACCGATCCCGGCTGGGGACCTTTATTCTTTTTGATTCGCGGGCTGGTGATCGAACGCGGCGGAATGCTGTCGCACGGTGCCATTCTTGCCCGCGAATACGGTATCCCCACCGTTGTCGGTGTCGTTAATGCCAGTCAAAAAATTGCTCACGGCCAAACCATTACTGTCAACGGAGATCGCGGCATTGTCCAGATCTCCCATGAATGATCTGCTGCGGTATCGACGTGAACGCCTGCCGATGCCGCTGGTGCTCTCAGTCGCTGCGCTATTGACCATCGCTGCCACCGTTGTTTCCGGAAGGTGGCCTGTTGCGGATGTCCTTTGGAACGTCGTACTTGCCGGATTTCTGGTTATTCAGTTCCGACTGTGGGACGACCTCAACGACATCAACAACGATCGCATCAGTCATCCCGACCGTGTCCTCTGTCGCCTCGCGGCGCATTCCCATTTCCAAATCGTTGCGATGATATTGTTCGTCCTGAACTCTATCGCCCTTTCACTCACGAAATCACTTCATACCGTGACGGTGTTCGCAGTCCTGAATGGAACATTCCTGCTTTGGTATCGCGCGCTGCGAGATTGGTTTGGAACATTTCTGCATGTCCATTTTGTCCTGACCAAGTATCCCGTTTTTGCCTTCCTGATCTCTGGCGAACCCCTGTCAGGACGCAAAGCGTCGGTTGTTCTGATGTTGACCGTCGTTTACGGCGGAGCATGCATTTACGAATTTGTCCACAACAGGCAGCCCGCGAAATGACTCGTGGCTGAACTGATTCAATGATCCGCCGTTCGTCCAATTGAAGGCTAATAATGCCCCACTATATCTTGAGTCCCAAAGGTGCGACGTGACGACATCTCTCCCCGACCCTGCTGATTTCGAAACTGTCGAGTGTTACAACTGTGGCGCGCAGGACTGCAGTAAATTCGTCGTTGGACAGGACGACTTGACAGGGAAACCGGGCAACTTCCAGTTTGTCACATGCAACAAATGTGGTCTTGCCTATCAGAATCCGAGGCTGACTGTTGAACGGATCAAGGATTATTACGATGAGGAATACATTGCT
>JBILXT010000432.1:0-5800 GCA_044378235.1 Planctomycetaceae bacterium | reverse complement strand
CGCTGATAGCGTTCCCCCGCATCGCTCAGGGCAGCCTGAACGAAGCAAACTCCCGGGGGATTAGCTCAGTTGGGAGAGCGCTTGCATGGCATGCAAGAGGTCATCGGTTCGACCCCGTTATCCTCCACTATTTTTAAGTCGTTGCCGTTCTTCACTTTAGAAGAAACCAGCCTTTGGGCTGTGCGGCGTGAAACGTGGTTTTTTACCCGTTTCCGTACCCGTTTTGGGTTTTACCGCAATGGCACGTAAACCGCCGAAGTACGCACTTCACAAGCCCTCTGGACAAGCTCGTGTCCGGATCAATGGCAAAGACATCTACCTTGGTGTATTCAACAGCAAGGAATCTCAGGAAGCGTACGAACGCCTCGTGGCGAAGTTCTTCCTTGGTTCGCTGGATGTCAACCGCGATTCCCTGCAGCTCGCGCGCTTGGCGATCATGTATGTCGAGTTCGCCAGAGGCTACTATCTGAAGAACGGCGTGCCGACATCGGAAGTCCAGGCAATCCAGATGGCCCTCAAACCGCTGGTCAAACTGTTCGGCAGAGAGAAGATTCACGCCTTTGGTCCGCGAAAGCTCAAGCTTGTCCGCGAATCCATGATTCAACTCAAGTGGGTTCGAACGACGATCAATCAGGCGATTCAGCGTATCAACCGGATGCTTCGTTGGGCCTCAGAGAATGAGTACGCAGACTCATCGATCTATCAGTCCTGCCGAACGATGACTGGCCTGCGCCGTGGACGATGTGAAGCAAAGGAATCGGAACCGGTTCAACCGGCCCCAGTCGCAGACATCGATGCCATCGAGCTTTTCGTTGCGCGCCCTGTCTGGTCTATGATTCAGCTTCAACTATGCACCGGCATGCGTCCCGGTGAAGTCTGCATCATTCGAGCCTGCGATATCGATGTTTCTGGTCCGGTGTGGGAATATCGGCCCGAAACGCACAAGACAGCGCATCATGGACGCCAACGGCTCGTCTTCATCGGCCCCAAAGGTCAGGAGATCCTGCGTCCGTACATGGCAACGACGGATGACAATGGATACCTCTTTCGTCCTGACCTTGCTGAAAACGCCAGAAACCGCCTGAAGCGAGCAGGACGCAAAACCCCAATGACCCCGAGTCAGGCCCAACGACAGCGAAAGGAAGCTCCCAAGCGGGCTCCAGGAAAGCGATATCAACGAACCAGCTACACCAGAACGATTGCCAGAGCCTGCAAACTGGCTGGCGTCCCAGAATGGTCTCCGAACCAGCTCAGGCACAATGCCGCAACCAATCTCCGAAAGATCCACGGCCTCGAAGGCACCAGGACCGTGCTCGGGCATAGTACGACGGACATGACTCAGGTCTACGCTGAAATCGACTTCGACGCGGCCAGGAAGATCATGGAAGAATCAGGTTGATGACTCGCCATTACCACTTGTCATTTTCTTGAAATGCGATTGCATCTTCGGCGCGTTGAGTCCGGCGTGGTGGCTGATTTGTGGCGAGACTGTTTGAGTTTTCCTGTCGCTTTCACTTCGTTCGCCTGCGTCTCCAAATTGATATCGAGGTACGAATCAAGCATTGGCTATGCCTTGTGATATGGTGCTGCTGTCCTTAACACGACGCTGAGAACGCAGAATCGTCTGATTCTGATCACGAAATCACCAGACCCCTCGCAGCAGAACACGGAAAACCATGCTTTGACGGCAACCGAGCAAACACTTGCCACGCTCAACGGCGACGGCTACTCTATCTAATGGTCAACACTCACCCTTGCTGGAGTGTGACTTATGTGGTGGCAACTCGCAGCCATGGTCGCCGTGGTATAGGGTGCAATCTGCCTTTGCCGTAAACCATTGGAAGTATTGAGAGGGCGTCGGATGACAATCATTCCCGTCGTGCGTCAGTTCCGAGTTGTCAAGAAGGGCCTGTTGGGCAAAGTTACCAAGGTTTCTTTCAAGTGCCCACATTGCCAGGCATCCTTGCTGGCGTCTGAGGATGAGATCGGTGTGCAGGACAAGTGTCCGCATTGCAGTAAGATGTTTAAGGTGGACCGTAGAGCAAAATCCGCCTTTGAAGTGGCGGAAGAGCAATTTGTTGATTCGTCGCCCGCAGTGGATGAGGCGGCTGTTGAGGATCTCTGCGTCTCCGGCCTTCTGCACCCACTTGCCGCAGGCCTCGCAACGAGCCGCTTCATGGCGGTACAGAACGACCCGATAACGACCTTCAATGATGTCTTGCTGAAGATGCTCAGCGGAGGCGGCTTCCTGGAAGACCCGGACGATTCCCGAGCAGTGCGGACATTCTTTCGGTGCCGCCACGTCCACGGCCCAGTCGTATTGCGTGGGCGTTTTTCGAAACCAACCCGGATGGCCGACAGGGGCTCCACGCTTCTTCTTATCCGTGGTGGATGCGGCTGCTGAGGCGTTTGGCGTACCTGCTGTACCGCCAGACTCCTGCTTTTGAGTGTTGGTAGCGAACTTATTCTGACGCTCCAACTTCAGTTCCAGCTTGACCTGATCCAGTTCCTTCTGCAGACGCTGGTTTTCCTTGAACAGCCGATCACCGCGAGTTCGTGCGGCATCAAGACTCGCGTGCATCGCCCGACGACTCAGCTCCTGCTCATTCGCCAGCAATACCAACGTCCCCAACGCTGCTCCACCCAAATGCGGACAATGGCTGACGTGCTGACAGTTGTGTTCATGTTGAGGGTAAAAACTGAATATCATCGGCATCCTTCCCGAATGCCGAAACTCTACGCGCTCAAGTATTTCCTGCCAAGATCAGAGGCGAGGGACTAAACTGTTACCAAAGACTGCGGCGGAGCCCTGAGCGTGATCATGATCCTCAACGCCAACGGCCGCGTCGTGATGAAGCGTCCAATCGTTGCCCGTGTCTCCGACGCGGGACTGCCCAACCATGCTCAGCCGTTTCTGGATTCAGGATAGCCGAAGCGAATGAGACGCTCCCAAACGCTGATCGCCATCATTTTCAAAACACGCCGCAGGCCGTGCCGGATCGCGGTCTGCGCTGATGGTGAAAATTCGTCACCGAAGGACCGTTTTACGATCCATACGAGCAGGTCCAGAAAGCAATTTCGGCTGCCAAACACGCTGAACTCGCCGCTTGCTCTGCGCTTCGCCGAAACCCGAACACCGAAAATCGCCAACAGTCACGCGGCGATGAAACGCTTTTCCCAAGGAAGCACCCGGCCCCCTGCACCAACCGGGCTTCTTGAACAAAGGCCTTGAGCTTCGGCTCCCCTGCCTCGCTCACCCACGAGCCCACTCCGCTCCACCCCGACTCGCCAAACCACGCTCTCACCACGCCCGTCGCGAAGTCAAAGCCTTATTGGTTGTGCATTCCGAATGCTTGGCGACCCGGCGGAAGGATTATCTGCTGCATTTCTTGTAGTAGTACACAACCGTCTCCATGTCGTCACCGCGACTTCCCGCGAGGAAGGTCATTGACGAACGGAACGCGATCGGGTCCGGGCCGAAGAAGCGATAGAAGACGCCATCCTGGTCGTTACGACCACGATTTTGCTGGCTTGGGCATCCAATCCAACGGGTTTGATGGCTATTGAATCCCCATGTGAATCCGTAGTCGTCCTCCACATTGTTACCTTCGATTGTGTAGCGGTCCGTCTCTTCGTCGAGAAGAATCTTGATTCCGCCTGTGTGAAAGACCATGTCACTTTTATTCTTCTGGATGTAGCCAGTCACAAAGCCAGCAAGAAAGCCGTTGCCTCTGACTTTGGCCATCTCGATGGTGCCGCCCCGAGGCGGGGTGGTTTCGACACGCTTGTGATCTGCGTGGAGACGGTATGACGTTAATGGCGTGTCCGCCTCATACCGGTGCCAGTCCACGACGGTTCCCAGGAATGCCCCCTCATTGCCACGAACAAGAATTTGGCACGACTCGCTAAACGGAATGGGAAGAAACAGGTTGTATCCAGGTGTACCCGGGATGAGTGCGTCTTTTTTCGCCGCCTCGGGGTTTGGAAAAACGGCGAAGGCTGCGCAGTCGACAAAGTAAGGGTCCCGGTCCTGCATCACACCGAAGAACGAATTCAAGGGCGCACGAACTTGTGGCTCCTCCGCGCCATCGACCGTGATCTCAAGCGTCAGCTTGTCCTGATTGTTGACCGTAAGAAACCAGATATGCCTGATGCACCCAGGCCCATTGATTTTTGCGAGTTCGGCAAAGCCCTGGTTGTCGAGCCTGACCTCCTTCTTCTCGCGACGGGAGGCGAACGATGTTGGCAAGGCGATGAGTGGTACCGCGGGATCTTGAAACGTGGCTGGTTCAACTGCACTTGATATCGGCGTCGCTGGTTGTCCCTGGCCAGCAAGTGCAACGACAAAGCACGCTGTCAGTACGATTGTCCCAGTTGTGATCCAACGAAACATGCTCATCTCAATTGCCTCTACCCTGCATAACGAATTCCAATCTATGCGTCAGGCGATTAGCCGACGTATAGATCGCGCGTTGAACTTTTCCGCTTTGTGGGTTGGGTGCACTCTGCTTTGGGTAGCAGGATGCGGAAGCAATCACGGGCACTCAGCGGGTTGGCGGAGTTTACTCACGGGCGAGCAGCTTGTCACCCTGAAATTCTGGTCGCGCAGGATTTCGGTCGTGACGATGTTGCGACCTGCAGCGGGCGGCAAAGCGCCACCGCGGCTGAGCATCTTCGGGCAGGAACGGAAAAAGGTCCGCACGCCCGTTAGTCGCGCAGCAGGACGAAGTCCGTTTGGCAGACAGAAGGCTGGACGGATGAACGACGAGTCGCGTTGTTGTCGAATACTCATCCATCACGATACCAATGCGGACGATGCGAACTGCACATGACGATTCGCCAGCTTCCCCTCCGCTGGAAGCTGATCCATCGCATTTTCGCCTGACACTTTGGACAGCAAGGGCTACGACAATAAAGGTGTCAGGAACCGTTTCTCGCTGCAATTGGCGTATTCGGTTTCTGACACCTTTGTTTCCTCTGACACCTTTGTTTCCTCCAGATCGCTGCAAACGTTGAGTTTCCTCGTCTGCAATTGCATAAGGTTCCAATTTGTCGTTTTAAAATTGAGTCCGAATCATGGACGATAAGTGGTAGGGGGAACAATAAAGGTGTCAGGATCGAATGGACGACAATAAAGGTGTCAGGAACCGTTTCTCGCTACAATTGGCGTGGATGAGACGCTCAGAGAACAGGGTTTACAGGCGCAGAGAGAAGCAGACCGATTGGCGGAAGAGAAACGTGTTCAAGATCAACGGCAGATCGATCAGGCAAAGGCAGAAGTTCTTGCAAAACAGCAGCAACAGCAGAGTCAGATCGCAGAACGGGAACAACAAGTCGCCGATGAGTTGCTCGAGCAGAAGATGCATTTCAGAAATGCCGGAATTCGCCAGTATCCAGCTCTCGATTGGATGGTGGCAATGAGTGGGCTAGTGATCACACTGCATACTGTGCTTGGATTCGTTTCACTGGTATTCCTTCTCCCATTAGAAGTTGCCAAGCCAATTAAGGTAACTGTAGCCATCGTCGTCGTTGTTGAGGTAGTCTTTGTCGGATTGCTGCTGAAGCTGATCTGCGAAATGATAAAGCTCTTTGTCAACATGGCGCAGGACACTGAACGACTACTGCGTTTCAAAGAGGCAGAAGAAGGCAAGGAGTGGGCGAAATAGCAATCGGCAACGTTGCGCGGTCCTCGGACTTGGTTTTTTGATTTTTTCTGAGGACTCACCGAAGCTGGAACGCACACTCCATAAAGCCCTTCATAAGTACCGCGTGAACCGTATAAACTTCCGAAAGGAGTTCT
>JBILXT010000431.1:0-5850 GCA_044378235.1 Planctomycetaceae bacterium | reverse complement strand
AGAACGTTACCCTCAGTTGTTTGTGGATTCGAAACCGAAAGTTGTCGAACCAGCCGCATTTCTTCTGCTGGAAGATGGGTCACCAGCGTATCGAGTCGGGGAACGGGAAACTCTGTCAGAGATTTCCAAGCGGTTCCTTGGACGATCCAGTCGTTGGGTTGAGATTCTTCGGTTGAATCAGTCCAACGTGAAAGATCCGAATAAACTGAAGCCCGGAACAATTCTGGCACTTCCTGAGGATGCCATCGAAGTCAACGTGGTGCCCTGACGGCACAAGTTCCGATGACGCCCAAGTGATGGACCTTGAACAGCTCCCCTGTTTGAACCCATCACTCGTGGAGTTTGCTCCGTGATCGATTTCATGGTCTCAAACAATCGCCGGGCGTCCTGTGTTCTTTCGCTTCGCTGCAGGATTATTACTCGTCGTATTGGTTTCAATGGCCGGAGTTCGGCTTGAGAAACACACGCTGCAAATGCGCCGCGATGTCAGTGTGCAGTACTATCAGACGGACCTGCTTCTGGAACTGTTGGTCCGTTTACGGCTGGAGACACAACGGCTGACCGCGCCCGCGCAATTAGCTGCGACGATGGATGAAGCCGCCAGCCCCGCAAACAAGCGAACTCCTGGTGCAACTTCGAAGCCTCGCGTCCAGACCGCGATTCGTCCCGACTCCAACGATGACAAAGCCCGGCGTCCAACCAGCGATGAACGATTGCCGCTGCTGCGATTTCAGCATCCCTTCAATCCCGAAGGAATCGACTGATGAGCGGCCCCGGTTTGCCCGTCGACGAAACCTCATCCGTTGTTGCTTCAGCGGATGAAAATGCTCCTCCGGAGACTGCTGAGTCTGCGGTAAGCGATGATTCAACCTCGGAATCCTCAGGCACTGAAACGCCAACAACGTCGCCCGACGAATTCAGATCATGGCGTTTCAGTCTGATCTCCGGATTCGTGTTTCTCGGCTGGATCATTTTGCTCGTGCGTCTCGTTCAGCTCCAGGGTGCGCAGCGTCAATTGATGAATGATCGAGTGGCCCGGCAGAGCATCTTCAGCGAAGTCATCCCCGCGCGGCCCGGGGAGATTCTGGATCGCAATGGCCATGTGCTGGCGATGACGATCACCTGCGACAGCTTATACGTCGTTCCCGATGAGATTACGGAACCGTTGGACTTCGCGTGGAAAGTCGGATCGATCCTGAACCTCAACACGGATGAGCTCTATCGTCGTCTGGTCGACAACAAAGACAAGCAGTTTCTCTGGATCAAACGCCGCATCGATGATCCGATGGTCCAGGAGTTTCGTAAACTCAATCTTCCTAAGTCGACGTGGGGACTGCGGCGAGAATACCAGCGGAAGTATCCCCAGGGCGGTTTTGCCTCGCATGTTCTCGGCATCCGTAATATTGACAACGATGGCAAGGGCGGCCTGGAACAAAGCCTGAATTCGCTGATTCGTGGCGTCGATGGAAAACGCGTGATGACGCGAGATGCTCGCGGGATCGTGATGGAAGTGGCGGCTGAACAGTCGTCTTCGCCTGATCATGGCCAGACGGTTGTCTCGACGATCGATCTGTTGATGCAAATCGAGACCGAGCGACACGTTGATGAGTTGATGGAGCAATGGAAACCTGTCGGTGCCTGTGCAATCGTGATGGAACCTCACAGCGGCGATGTGCTGGCGATGGTGTCTCGTCCCGGCTTTGATCCGAACTCACTGGTGGAAGTTCCAGAGGCGGCGTGGAAGAATCTGGCCGTGTCGGCGGCATTTGAACCGGGCTCAACTTTCAAGCCATTCATCGTCGGCTGGGCATTGCAGGAGCAATTGCTGCAGAGCGATGAGATGATCGATTGCAGTTTCGGAGCTTATCGAATGGGCCCGCGGCTTCTTCACGATCATCATTCGTATGGTGAACTGAGCGTCGAAGATGTGCTCGTGAAATCCAGCAATATCGGTATGGCAAAGATTGGCGAACGGCTTGGTCTGGAAGCCTTGTACGAGGCGACTCGCAGCTTTGGTTTCGGCCGACGAACGGGCATTGAATTGCCCGGTGAGATCCCCGGACTGCTGCATTCGTTCGACCGCTGGAACGTGTATTCACTCGGTTCTATTCCGATGGGACAGGAGCTGGCCGTTACGCCGTTGCAACTCATTACGGCTCATGCGGCATTGGCGAATGGTGGTCGACTTGTCAGGCCGAGACTGATTCGAGGAGCCTCGGAAGACAACAGCATCGCCTCACCTGCCAGCGCTGTGCGTCCCGCGACAGATGTTGGGGCTGAGTTGCTTGATCCACAGGTTGCTCGATGGTTGGTCGAGCAACCCATGGTGCAGGTTGTTGAACGAGGCACGGGCAAGACGGCAAAGATTCCTGGCCTATCCGTGTTTGGCAAAACCGGGACTGCGCAGAAGCTGGATCCGGAGACGGGTACTTATTCTGACAAGGCCTGGGTCTTGTCGTTTATCTGCGGGGCTCCTGCGGAGGATCCTTCGGTCATCGTCCTGCTGATGGTTGATGAACCGACTGTTCCCGGGGTTCACTATGGAGGAACAGTCGCTGCTCCCACGGCCGCGAGAATCCTGCAGTTTGCTGAAGCTCGTGCGAGAACTTTGGAGCTGCCTCGATCGATGAAAGATCATTCCTCAGACGATCAAACAGCGGCCCCGCGATCCCGGATGACTCAGAAAGAATCGTCTGACAGCGGGCTTCGCTGATCGTTGCTGGAGTGATTTTGTCGTCGGACTGAAAGAACATACGCACTCGGCAGGAGCGATCGAGTGGTCCGCTTACTTTTCTCCGGAAGGCGGTGTGGCAGATCCGCGGAACGTGCTTCCGGCGGCTATTCCCCCAACCAACGCCAGTAAGAGAGCCATGCCTTGCGGGACCTTAGGCTTGCCAGTTCCGTCCGCAGGAATCTCGACGATCGCTCCGCCCACCATCAGCCCGATGGCAACGCCAATAAGTAGTCCACCGAAGAAAAGGCGAGGCTTCATGGAATAACTTTCCGCAGGAAGACATTCGTCAGAGCGGCCATTGGACCCGCCACGCCAATGGCGACTCCAATGTTGCCGGTTCCAAGCCATACCAGCCACCCGGCACCGGAACCGGCGCCCGCGCTCAGAAGAGCCGCGATAGCTTCTGAACGTATCGACTGTTGGTCGTTTGGCTTCTGAGTCATGGTGGATGCCTGAGGAAGTTATGACGCGGATCGACCCGTATCTCAGCGGGAGTATTCCCAATAGCATAGACTTCCCGAAGTCCACTGTCCCGCGCGATCCGGAAAAACTTAGACACAGCACTTCGTTTCCGTAGACCAGTTGGGCGTTCAGAATGTGGTTTCTCCCCGGGCCACCGCGGTCAGCGACATCCTCCACCGCCATTGGTAGACTTAGGGAAACCGCCGAGTGCTCGTAATTGATTCCATACAGGGCTTCCCTCGAACTTCGATCGCCCAATCCACAAAGCGGAGAAGGTCAATGCACGATCTCTACGTCGGCTAATCGACTAATACCTAGAACGCATTTTGCAGGTGGATAAACTCAATGGCGAATCCTGAAGACGAACTGACACTGCGCGATGCCTTCAGACTCGGCAAGCTGCGTGGCCGCAATCTGGAGAACGCTCAACTTAGCAAGAACCATCTGACACATGCAGATCTCCGTGATGCCAACTTGTGCGGAGCCGATCTCACTGCCGCCGATCTGAGCAATGCAATCTTGTCTGGTGCCAATCTGCAGAATGCAAATCTGAAAAGGGCAAGACTCGTGCGAACGAATCTGGACGGTGCAAAACTGACCGGTGCGAATCTGGATCGTACTGATTTTCGAGGTGCACAGGGGCTGACCGAAGAGCACCTGACATCGGCGATTAACGGCGGAAAAGCAATCCTTGATCCGCGGATGCTCTCTGCAATGAATCGAACCGCTGACCTCACCATTGCCCGTCACGGTCGGAAACCGAGAAAGCGTTCGGTTCCGGATCGTGCAGACCTGAAGTTTGATGTTGAGAAGCCGAGCTTTGGTGATGTGTACCTGCTGTGTGGTGATCAACATCCTCGTTTTCCGAGTACTGGTGTTTTCGGATTCGAGGAACTTACTGATCTTGGCATCGAACAAGTCGATGATTATTTCGCGATCTGTGCCGACGGAGATCCTGTCGTCTGGTTTTTTCCGCTGGTGAAGGGAAATGTGGTTGAACATCATCCTGGCCCGTTTGACGGAATCCGAATTGAGCTGTCCGACAAGACCCACAAGAAACTCTGGACGCGGTGCGTAACTCGCTTCAAGGAAACGTTAAAAATCTCCGAATGAAGTGGACCGGGAGTTCACAGCAGTCGCGTAACCCAAAGATGCCGCTGTGGTCGGACGTTTGTCGCATAATGTCCGCGTCGGTGCCATGCAGTGTTGATGTTTGCGACTTCATGGCGACGAGAGCCGGAAATTCTGCTGTTGCACCCTTGAGAAGATCTTTGGGCTAAACAACCACGCGATCATCGCAACACCCGCTCTCGGCTGTACTCGTGACGTTGCATTTCGGCTTCGGTATCATGCCCGCGAGGAAGATGCTCCCGCTGATGATTGTTCAAACTCTATTGGTCTTTCCATGACATCGCCCACCGACAATTTTTCCGACTCGTTGTTGTTGAAATCCATCGAGCCGGTGATCCCGTCGGATCGCAGCCCGGGGATTGGTTGTATTGGGGCCGGATTTATCATGGCGGATTGCCAACTGGTGGCGTACCGCCAGCATGGACTCAATCCTGTCGCGATTACATCCAGAACTCGTGCGACTGCGGAATCTGTTGCTTCTCGTCATCAGATTAAGTCGGTTTGTGATTCGGTCGAAGCTGTTGTCTGTCATCCCGAAGTGGAGATTCTGGACGTTGCTGTACCGCCGGATTGTCAGTTGGATGTAATCCGCCGGGCGCTGATGGCATCGAAACGGCTGCGAGGAATTCTGGCGCAGAAACCGCTGGGGGTTGATTATCGAGAAGCCCTGGAGATTGTGCGGATGTGCGAGGATGCCGGTGTCGTACTGGCCGTCAATCAGAACATGCGGTTCGATCAGTCAGTGCGAGCGTGTCGCACTTTGCTGGATCACAACGTCCTCGGAAACCCGGTTCTGGCCACGATCGATATGCGAGCGATTCCTCACTGGATGCCATGGCAGGAACGCCAGGGCTGGGTGACATTGCGAATCATGAGCATTCATCATTTGGATACGTTGCGTTACTGGCTAGGTGAACCTGATCGAGTTTATGCCAGTGTGGCACCAGACCCTAGAACGTCTCAGAAGTTTGAGCATGAGGATGGTATCGCACTTTATATTCTGGAGTTTCCTGGCGACGTGCGAGCTTCCTCATGGGACGATGTCTGGACCGGACCTGCTCGCGAAGGAAGCGCGGCGGATATCGGAATTCGATGGCGAGTCGAAGGGACTGACGGATTAGCGCGGGGCACTATCGGCTGGCCGACTTATCCGGAAAGAACTCCCAGCACGATTGAATATTCAACTCGTGCAGATCAGGGACTTTGGCATTCACCGAAATGGGACAGCGTGTGGTTTCCGGACGCCTTCATTGGTCCCATGGCGGAACTGCTATGTGCATTGGAAGAAGATCGCGAACCGACGATTTCTGGTCGATGCAATCTGCCCACGATGGCTCTGGTCGATGCCGCTTATCGCTCGGCCGAAGAGCACCGAGCGATCAGCCCACGCGAGATCATGGACGAGGTCTAAAAATAGCCATACTGCGGCCCGAAGAAGCGATTGTTGAAGTTACCGTAGTAACGATTCCCGAAATAGCTTCGCCCTGTCGGCAAGCCGTCTGTTCGTCGGGGCGGGCGAGGAC
>JBILXT010000430.1:0-5862 GCA_044378235.1 Planctomycetaceae bacterium | reverse complement strand
AGAGTGTGCCAATGGTGCCGAGCACAAAAGCTTCGCGATACATTGAGGCGCTGACTTGATCGGTGGTCGCTCCCACGATCCTGATCAGCGCAGTTTGCTTGCGTCGCTCTGTCACTGAGATCTGAAACGTGTTGATGACGATGAATACGGCTGCCACAACAGACAACAGAGCGGCAACATTCAGGCCGATATTGATAATGGCTTCTGTCGGACGCGTCATATCGGCGGCCGAAGCGGGCTTATTCACGACAAGGGGAGGCGGCAGAATCTTTTCAAGATCGTCCGATAGCCTGCCCACATTAGTTTGCGGCTTCAAAAGAACCTGCAGCGACGTTGCCTTTCCGGGAGCTTTACCGAGCCGAGCGGCATCGGCCAGCGGCATAAAGATCGACGCAGTCTCCTCCACGGCGGTCATCTTCTCGAACTTCAGGATGCCGGTCACCTGCTTTGTCAGCAGCCATGGCAGTCCCTTGGCGCCGATTTTGATTTCATCGCCTGTCTTCGCGTGAAGATGTTCGGCCACACTTGCTTCAAGACACACCTGATTCGCTGTCGTAGAAATCTCTCCAGAAACCAGCGTGTATTCTTTCCCTGTCAGATACTCTTCGAGATTTGCTCCCACAGCAATGCCGCGTGCTTCTTCAGAGCCCAGCATGATCTTCGTGAAGACTCGAAAGACCGGGATGGATTTGTGCACCCCGGCAAACTGATTGAGATCGGGTACGGTATTGAAGGTAAACGCTGAAGTGTCGTCCGCGACAATCTCCAGAACCTCTCGCTCCCCCAGCATTTTCTGCATCGAATCCAGTTGACCGCGAGTCGCGGCGACTGCCTGCAGCACGGCGACAACGGCAGCAACTCCGCCGGCGATACTGAGCACCGTCAGCAGAGTTCGCAGAGGACGGAGCCGGAGATTATTCCAGGAGAAGCTCCACGGAATCATCCGTCGATCTCCAGCTTCAGAGCGGCCATCCATTCCGCATCCGTGCTCGGGCGTCCGTCGTAACGAATGCGACCGTCCAGCAGCACGATCAGTCTGTCCGCCTGCGAGGCGACTCGGATATCGTGAGTCACGACCACGACTGTCTGCTGCCCTGCGTGAGCGACATCGCACAGCAGCCGAGTAATCTCACGACCTCGAGCAGAATCCAGATTTCCAGTCGGCTCATCCGCCAGAATCAGCGAGGGATTAATCACCAAAGCCCGTGCGATGGCGACTCGTTGTTGTTCTCCGCCTGACAGTTGCGAAGGAAGGTGCTGCAGACGATGCGACAAGCCGACTCTTTCCAGTTGCTCAACAGCTCGCGGCTCTGCCTCCCGCGCTGAAACACCGTCCAGAATCAGAGGCAAGGTAACATTCTCAATCACGCTGAGCGTCGGCACGAGATTAAACGATTGAAAAACAAATCCGATTCTTCTGCGCCGCAGCAGCGTGAGTGCCTGATCGTTAAGTTCAGCGACATTTGTCCCGTCGATGCAAATCTCCCCCGATGTTGGCGGTTCAATGCCACCCATCACGTGCATCAACGTACTCTTGCCGGATCCACTCGGACCCATGATCACGACCATCTGATTTCGGGCGATCGACAACGAAATGTCCGTGAACGCAGTGACGTCTGTTCCTTCGAGCCGGAACACTTTAGACAAGTTACGAACCTGGATGACGTCGTCGGTCATGTTCTTACAAGCAATCAGGAATAACCACGAGCGGTCGTGATCTGCAATCGCTTAAGGGAAACGCGCTGCGAATCGGTGGCTCTGTTAGTCTGATCAATTCCGGTCGCGAAAGAAAACCAGTTGACTGTCAAGGTAAACTGTTTTTGCGAATCTTTAGGGACCTCGTTCTGCAGCGTAGTTGCCCCCGAACTGGTGGGCAACCTTTCTCTCAGGATTGTGGCCGATGCGGAAAGTTGGGCTCAGGGAGAAATCAAGTGCGCGATCGAGAGCGGGGGAAATGAATCTCCGACGACTCGTTGGTTGTCGTTCCCTTTCATAAATAGAAACGCCTCCCCTCCGGAGTCATTGTCGGAAGGGAGGCGTTTGAGGTCACCGCAGACTAAACCTGCGGATTACATCAGGCCGCGAACAAGTCCTCCAGTCCGCTGCAGTTGTGGTCGCCGAGTCCGGAAAAGAACAGATCGATCTGAGGTCCGCCGATCAGCACGTCCAGGGAGTTGTCGTCAAGCACCGCAAGGCTCGACTGCTGATGCACGGCAGATTGCGCAATCGCGTTGCGGCGTTCGGACACGGTCCCGACGCCGTTCCAGATCGAAGCCAGTGAAAGCAGTGCTTCATTCAGCTGGTCGAAGTTTGTGGTGCCTCCAATCAGCAGGTCTTCTCCGCTGCCGCCGACGGCTCGGTCTGAGCCTGTGCCGCCGATCAGGATATCTCGGCCAGTAAAGCCGTCAATGGTGTCGTTTCCGTCACCACCGAGCACGATATCGTCCCCTTCACGACCGTCCAGGAAGTCGGTGTCGGCACTGCCGCGAATCAAATCGTTGCCAGCCATGCCCCAGATGCGGTCAACTCCGGAGCCTCCATCCAGGAGATCGTTAGCGGAACCGCCGGTCATGCGATCGTGACCATTCTCTCCGAAGATGGCGACGGGACTACGCGCATCAGTTGCGTAGATCTGGTCGTTGCCATCTCCAGAAAAGACTCTCGTGCGTCCCCCACCCCCGATATTGTGCGATCCATAGTTGACACCGTTCATCCACACGAACACCTGTTGAGCATTCCCGCCACTCCAGATGTAAATCGTGTCGTTTCCGGTCGAACCCTGAACGACGAGATCATCTCCGATCATCTGCACTGATGCGGGAGGTGCTTCGACAACATCCTGCAGTTCAATGGTGATCGTCGCAGTGTCGGAGAGCGAATCGGCCGCATTGTCGCTCACCTGAATCTCCAGCTGGAAGAGCGGATTGGTTTCATAGTCCAGTGCACCTGCATTGGCGACGGTGATTGCTCCGGTCGCCGCATTGATGGCGAAGGCTCCTGCTGTGTTACCACTAACAATTGAATATGTCAGTGTCTGTCCCGCATCGGGGTCGGATGCCACGACCTGCCCAGTGAAAACTCCGAGGGCAGCATTCTCTGAGATTTGGAACACGGCGTCAGTGGCTGTCGGTGCCTGATTCACAGGAGGCGTATTCTCTTCCGCGGCCGCTGTCACCAGGTCTGCGATGGTTTCACCGAAGGCCAGAGCAGAGTCCCAGTTCTCCGCCGTAATGACTCGACCATCCACGACCACATCGTCGATTGCAGTGCCGGCAACTCCATATTGTCCAGGAGCTGTATTCGGGAATGCTCCGTTGGCAACAGCCTGTTCATACTGCCCAAGGGCCATATTGGCATAGTCGATTCCATTATATGTGACACCTGGCGAACCAATGTATGGGACCGAAACCTGCTTGCCGGCAATCAGGCTGACACCATTTACTCGTGACCATGCGGCAATTGTTGTCGCGTGACAAATGAAGCCCAGATACTTGTCGGCCGCGTCGAACTCCCCGATGAGATTGTTCACCAGAGTCTTTGTGGCGAAGTCTCCGTCATAGTGATTGTTGTAGTAATCGCCAGGAAACGCTGTGCTCTGATACATCGACGAGCCCCAGCCGCCGACAAAGACGATCGCAGAATAGTCGTCTTCGTTGACCTGAGAGAGCGCCAGGTCCGGCTCGACAATCCCGCTTTGCCAGCCCTGTCCGGAATTCCAGTGCGGCGTGGACGGCGATGTTGTCGTCGCCGCCACATGAACTGTCAGACCGCCAGCTTCCAGTGACGTTCGTGTGTCGTCGTATTCTTTGTAATAGAAATCCTGCTGATCCGCGATCACCATCAGCACAGGAAGCGTCTGTGCACTTAACACGACTCGGGATTCCAGGACTTCCTGCGTCGAGCCTGCTAAGCTTCGTCGAGAGCGACGAGACGCCCCGCGAAACCACGATGGAATACGATTCTTCAGGAACTGTGTCAGTGACTGGTGAGTTTGCATGGTTTTAACTTTCAAGACAGGACCACAATACTTGCAGACAGGAATCGGTTCTTGCAAAAACCGCACGCTGTCTGTGGCTCGCTTTTCAGGTTGCGATTGCGACAAAATTTCTCCAGAAAAATCATGACGGACGTTTCTCCCCATTTTTCGACGGTTTCTCAGTGGATCGCCCAACTCAAAACGGGTGACGCTCACGCCGCGCAACGATTGTGGGAGACTTATTTTCAGCGAATGGTCCAGTTGGCTCGCCAACGTCTGGAAGGCGCATCCCGGCGGGCGGCGGACGAAGAAGATGTGGCGTTGAGTGCCTTCAAGAGTTTCTGTCTGGGCGCGCAGGCTGGACGGTTTTCAAAGCTGATGGATGCGGACAGCCTTTGGCCTTTGCTGATGGCGATTACTGCCAACAAGTCTGTGGATCTGATCCGTGAAAACAATCGACAGAAACGCGGAGGGGGTAGCAAAGGCAGTGGTGACGGTGCGAAGATGCCGACTCATGAGTCTTCATTAAGCGATTTGATCAGTCGTGAACCGACGCCGGAGTTCGCTGCTCAGATTTCTGACAACCTGCAGCATTTGCTCAAGGCTCTGGATGCAACCGGCGACCCCGACCTGCGACGCATTGCAATTCTGAAAATGGATGGCTATTCCAATCAGGACATTGCAGAATCCGTGGGGTGCGTTCGTCGATCAGTCGAGCGTAAATTGCAGTTGATCGCGGGCCTTTGGGAGAAGGACGGAGTCGCTTGAACTTATCCGCCGACAATCCATCCGGCGACCACCACTACGCTCGCCTGCCCAACGATCAGAAGCTGCTGATCGATCGGCTGTGCAGTCGCTTCGAAACCGCGCTGAAGGCAGGTAGTCGTCCAAAGGCTGAAGCTGTGCTGAAGAAGCTTCCTGCCAACATGCGTCTCGCAGCACTGGGTGAGTTGTTGCCGCTGGAGGCCGATTATCGTCTTCGCGAAGGCAAGCCACTGACGCTCCCGGAACTGGAGAAACGGTTCCCGGACGTTGATCCTGCCTGGCTGGCAGAATGCGTGCGAACGGAAGCTCCGGAAACAGAAGTCGGTGGCAGCGCAGCAATTGAACCCGAGACTCCGCTGCCAGAGCGACTGGGCGATTATCGCATTGTGAGTCGGCTGGGTTCCGGCGGAATGGGCGCTGTGTACCGTGCGGTTCATGAGCGGATGGGGCGTGAAGTCGCCGTTAAGTTGCTGCGGCCTGAGATTCAGAAGAATCCGATGCTACTGCAACGTTTTGATCGAGAGGTCCGAGCGGCGGCGAAGCTTTCTCACCCCAACATCGTGGCGGCTCTTGATGCACGAGAACATGACGGCCTGCACTTTCTTGTGACGGAACTTGTCGAAGGACGCGATCTGGATCAGACCGTGCGGCTTAGTGGCGCTCTGCCGATCGTCGACGCGGTGGAGTGTGTTCTGCAGGCTGCTCGAGGTCTCTCGTATGCCCATTCACAAGGCGTGATTCATCGCGATATCAAGCCCGCCAATCTGTTGCGGGCAAAAGATGGTACCGTGAAGATTCTCGACATGGGGCTGGCGCGTCTCAGTAACACGGAATCGTCAACGGACGTCAATTTGACCGGAACCGGTGTGATGATGGGCACGGCCGCCTATATGCCGCCGGAGCAGGCTCGGGATACTCGCAAAGCGGATGCTCGTTCGGATCTCTACAGTCTGGGATGCACGCTGTTTTATCTGTTAACCGGTCGGACGGCGTTTACCGGGACGACGCAGATGGACATGATTCTGTCGCATGTGAATCAGCCTATTCCGTCGCTCCGACAAATCAATTCTCAGATACCGTTGGCTGTGGATCGCATCTTCCAGCGGCTGGTTGCCAAGAAT